>NZ_JBEYVX010000002.1:0-288754 GCF_040644195.1 Streptomyces sp. NPDC047014
CCACGGCGACGGTGTGGGAGACGTACGCGTCCACCTCGCCCCGGATCCGGTCGCGGACGTCCCGCGGGAGAGGGGCCGGACCCTTTTTGCCTACTCGCGTGCGCGGGTGCCTAGCGGCGTCCGCCGGTCAGGCCGCCGAACAGGCCGCCGTTGTTGTTGCCGCCGTCCTGCTGGCCCGGCTGCGTGATGAGGTCCACGTTCTGCCCCGAGGTGAGCGGGGTCCCCGGGGGCGGGTTGGTGGCGACGACGAGCGCGTTGTCGTCCGACGGGCCGGTGACGATCCCGACGCGCAGGTTGGCGCGCTGGAGGTCGTCCTTGTACTGCTTCACGGTGCGGCCCGCGAAGTTCGGCACCGCCGCCTGCGTCGCGGCCTTGGCGATGGTGATGTTCACCGTCTTGTTGACCTCGATCTGCTGGCCCGCCGCGAACTGCTGCCCGACGACCGTGCCCGGCGCCGCGCCCGGGGTCTCCGTCTCGGTGACGCTGCCGAGCTTGAGGTTGACGGCCTTGAGGGCCTTCTCCGCGTCGTCCCTGGTCTTGCCCTTGAGCTCGGGCACCTCGGCCTTGGAGATCTCCTTGGCCACCGTCAGCACGACCACGGAGTTCCGCTCGGCCTCGCCGCCCTTGGGGGTCTGGTCGAGGACCGTGCCCGGGGTCCGGTTGGACTCCTGCTGCTTGCGGTCGACCTGGAAGCCCTTCTCCTTGAGCGCCTTCTCCGCCTCCTCGAAGCTGAGATTGACGACGTTGGGCACGGCCTCCTTCGGCGCGCCCACGGAGATGGTCACCGTCACCGTGGAGCCGTCGGCGGCCTTGGTGCCCTCCGCCGGGTTCTGCTTGCAGACATTGCCCTTGGGCTGGTCGGCGCAGGGCTCCTCGGCTCCCTTGACCACCTTGAGGCCGACGTTGTCGCCGCTGCGGCTCGCCTGCTCCAGGGTCTGGCCCACGAACTTGGGCACGGTGGGCCGGTTGTCGGCCTGGCCGCCGAGGAGGGCGCGGCCGATCAGGATCGCGCCCACCAGGACGAGGACGCCGGCCGCCACGAGCAGGATGGTCGACGCCTTGCTCTTCTTCTGGCGGCGCGGGTTCTGGTCGTAGCCGCCGTGGCCCTGGTCGCCGTAGCCGTAACCGCCGTCACCCGGGGGCATCGGCGGCATCATCGAGGTCTGGGCGCCGGGGTCGGCGGTGCGCAGAGCCGTGGTGGGCTGGTCGTAGCCGCCCTGCGGGCCGTAGCCGTGGCCCTGGTCGGGATAGCCGTAGCCGGCCGCCCCCATGGTCGCGGCTGCGGCGACGGGCTGGCCGTCCAGGCACGCCTCGATGTCGGCGCGCATCTCGTCGGCCGACTGGTAGCGGTAATCGGGGTCCTTGACCAGGGCCTTGAGGACGATGGCGTCCATCTCGGGCGTGATCTCGGGGTCGAAGTTCGAGGGCGGCTGCGGCTCTTCCCGTACGTGCTGGTAGGCGACGGCCACCGGGGAGTCGCCGACGAACGGGGGCCGCACGCACAGCAGCTCGTAGAGCAGGCAGCCCGCCGAGTACAGGTCGGAGCGCGCGTCGACCTGCTCGCCCTTGGCCTGCTCCGGGGAGAGGTACTGGGCGGTGCCGATCACGGCGGCCGTCTGCGTCATCGTCATACCGGAGTCGCCCATGGCGCGGGCGATGCCGAAGTCCATGACCTTGACCTGGCCGGTGCGGGTCAGCATCACGTTCGCGGGCTTGATGTCGCGGTGCACGATGCCGGCGCGGTGCGAGTACTCCAGCGCCTGGAGGATGCCGATGCACATCTCCAGGGTGCGCTCGGGTAGCAGCTTGCGGCCCGAGTGCAGCAGCTCGCGCAGCGTGGAACCGTCGACGTACTCCATCACGATGTACGGGATGGAGATGTTGTCGACGTAGTCCTCGCCGGTGTCGTAGACCGCGACGATCGCCGGGTGGTTCAGGGACGCGGCCGACTGGGCCTCGCGCCGGAACCGGGCCTGGAAGGACGGATCACGGGCGAGGTCGGCACGCAGGGTCTTGACGGCGACGGTACGGCCGAGCCGGGTGTCGTGGGCGAGGTACACCTCGGCCATGCCACCGCGGCCGAGCACGTGGCTCAGCTCGTACCGGCCGCCGAGGCGACGCGGCTCTTCCATAACGTTCCAGCCCTCTCCGTCGGTCCCGACCGCACCTGTGTGTGGTCCGGCGGTGTGCTGTTCGCGCAAAGGCTACCGGCCGATCGTCCGTGATCGGTTCGCGGCCACAGGCTGATACTGGACCGGTACCGTACGCGCCGGTCCGCGCGGGGCTCAGTGACCTGGATCACCCCGCCCGGCGCGGATCCCCCGGTCACCCCTGGCTCTTGAGCACCGCTTCCATGACCGCCTTCGCGACGGGGGCGGCCAGACCGCCACCGCTGATGTCGTCGCGCGCGGTGCCCTCGCTGTCCTCGATGACCACGGCGACGGCCACCGGCGAGCTGCCGTCCGGGTTCTCGGCGTAGGAGATGAACCAGGCGTACGGGCGCTTCTTGTTGCCCTCGCCGTGCTGGGCGGTACCGGTCTTGCCGCCGACCTTGGTGCCCTTGATCTTCGCCTTCTCACCGGTGCCGGAATCGACGACGTTGACCATCATCTCCTGCACCTTCTGCGCGTTGGCGGCGGAGAGGGGCCGGCTCATCTCGGAGGGCTCGTGCTTCTCGATGATGTCCAGGTTCGGGGCGGTCAGCTGGTCCACCATGTACGGCTTCATCAGCTTGCCGTCGTTGGCGATGGCCGCGGTGACCATCGCCATCTGCAGCGGGGTGGCCGCGGTGTTGAACTGGCCGATGGAGCTCTGCGCGTTGCCGTCGCGGCCCATCTTCTTGTCGTAGATGCTGGCGAAGGCGCGGACCGGGACGTCGATCTTGTCGTTGTTGAAGCCGAACTTCTCCGACGTCTCGACCATCTTGTCGCGGGTCACCTTGTCGCCGAGGTTCGCGAAGACCGAGTTGCAGGAGATCCGCAGCGCCTCGTTCAGGCTGGCCTTCTCGCAGCCGGTGTGCGAGTTGGGCAGCTGGGTCTTGGTGCCGGGCAGGATGTACGGCTCCGGCGTGTCCGTCGGGTCGTTGATCTCCTTGACCACGCCGTGCTCCAGCGCGGCGGCGGCGGTGACCACCTTGAAGGTGGAGCCCGGCGGGTAGGTCTCGCGCAGGGCGCGGTTGACGAGCTTCTTGTCCTCGCTGTCCTTGAGCTCCACCCACGCCTTCTCGTCGTCCTTCGAGTTGCCCGCGAAGCGCGTGGGGTCGTAGGAGGGCGTGGAGACCAGGGCGAGGATGGCGCCGGTGCGCGGGTCGATCGCGGCGACCGCGCCCTTCTTGGTGCCGAGCTTCTCGAAGGCGGCGCGCTGGGCGTCCGGGTTGAGGGTGGTGACGACGTTGCCGCCCTGCTTCTTCTCCCCGGTGAACATGCCGATGGTGCGGTCGAAGAACAGCCGGTCGTCGTTGCCGGTGAGGATCCCGTCCTCCAGCGACTCCAGCTGGGTCGCGCCGAACGCCTGCGAGGCGTAGCCGGTGACCGGCGCCCACAGTTCGCCGTCCTTGTAGGTCCGCTTGAACTTGTAGTCGCTGCCGTTGGTGACCGCCGAGCCCGTGATCGGCTCGCCCTTGACGATGATGTTGCCGCGTTCGGTGGCGTACTGGGCGATCTGGACCCGCCGGTTCTCCTTGCGCGTGCCGAGCTCCTCCGCCTGCACGTACTGCAGCCAGTTGGTCCGGATCAGGAGCGCGAGGACGAGCAGCCCGCAGAACAGCGAGATGCGGCGCAGGGGCTTGTTCATGACGGGCGGACCACCTGGGTCATCTCGGAGTCGGGGGACGGGGCGGGGGCCGGCGCGGGGCGGCGTGCGGTGTCGCTGATCCGGATGAGGACGGCGATGAGGATCCAGTTCGCGAGGACGGAGGAACCGCCGGAGGCGAGGAAGGGCATCGTCATGCCGGTGAGGGGGATGAGGCCCATGACCCCGCCGGCGACGACGAAGATCTGGAGCGCGAAGGCGCCGGAGAGGCCGATGGCGAAGAGCTTGCCGAAGGGGTCGCGCGCGGCGAGGGCGGTGCGCACGCCCCGCTCGATGATGAGCCCGTAGACCAGCAGGAAGGCCATCACACCGGCGAGGCCGAGTTCCTCGCCGACGGTGGAGAAGATGAAGTCGGAGTTCGCGGCGAAGCCGATCAGGTCGGAGTTGCCCTGGCCCCAGCCGGCGCCGAGCACGCCGCCCGAACCGAAGCTCATGATCGACTGGCCGACCTGCTCGCAGGCGCCCGACGTGGCGTAGCAGCCGAAGGGGTCCAGCCAGGCGTTCACACGGGCCTGGACGTGGCTGGCGAAGCTGGCCACGACCACGGCGCCGCCGACCGACATCAGCAGGCCGATGACGATCCAGCTGGTGCGCTCGGTGGCCACGTACAGCATGATCACGAACATGCCGAAGAAGAGCAGCGAGGTGCCGAGGTCGTTCTCGAAGACGAGGACGAGGAGGCTCATCCCCCAGATCATCAGGATCGGGCCGAGGTCGCGGCCGCGCGGCAGGTAGAGCCCCATGAAGCGCCGGCTGGCCAGCGCGAGCGCGTCGCGCTTCACCATCAGATAGCCCGCGAAGAAGATCGCGATCACGATCTTGGCGAACTCACCGGGCTGGATGGAGAACCCGCCGACGCTGATCCAGATCTTGGCGCCGAAGACGTCCGCGCCCAGACCCGGGACCACGGGCAGGATCAGCAGCACCAGGGCGCCGGCCATGGAGATGTACGTGAACCGCTGGAGGACGCGGTGGTCCTTGAGGATCAGCAGCACACCGGCGAACAGGGCGATGGCCAGCGCCGTGTACATCATCTGGCGGGGCGCGGAGGGGGAGAACGTGCCGAAGGACCGCTTGGCCAGGTTCTGCAGGCGCTCGGACTGGTCCAGGCGCCAGATCAGCACCAGGCCCAGCCCGTTGAGGAGGGTGGCCAGCGGAAGCAGCAGCGGGTCGGAGTACTTCGCGTACCGGCGTACGACGAAGTGCGCGACCCCGGCGAGGGCACCGAGGCCCAGCCCGTAGAGCACCATGCCGGGCGGCAGGGTGCCGTTGATCGCGAGACCCACGTTGGCGTAGGCGAACATCGGGATGACCACGGCGAAGGCGAGCAGCATCAGCTCGGTGTTCCGCCGGCTCGGCAGCTCGATGGCGCCGATGGTGGTCGTGTTGGTGACAACGCTCATGGTGTGGCAGGCCCCCTGCGCCCGCGGGCTACTTTCCGCACAGGCCGACCAGCTGCTGCTCCTCGGCAGTCAGGCTGGGGCCGGGTGTCTGGCTGTTCTGGGCCTCGGCCTTGCGGCGCTCCTCGTCCTTCTTGCAGGCGGAGACCTGGACGCCGAGGTCGTCCAGCTTCTTGCGGGCGCCGTCGAGGGTGCCCTCGCTGATGGTGGCCTCGACGAGCTTCCGCTTGAAGGGCGGCAGGTACTTCAGTTCGATGTCGGGGCGGTCGGTCTCCACCTTGGAGAGCTCCAGCGGGCCGAGCTTCGGGCTGATGCCGCGGAAGAGCGCGACGTGCTCGCCCTTCACGCCGACGTAGAACTGGGTCTGGGTCCAGCGCCAGCCGGCGTAGAGGCCGCCGCCGATGACTCCGGCGACGATGAGCAGGGTCAGGGTGCGGGTGGCCCACCTGCGCCCTTTGCCGCGGCGCCTGCGGGGGTGGTCGTAGGTGTCCTCGTAGCCGGATCCGCCGTCGTAGCCGTCGGCCTCGCCGAAGGAGCCGTAACCGCCGCCGCCCTGGCCCTGGTCGCCGTACCCGTAGCCGCCGCCGTCGCCGCTGCCGGGCGGGCCGAAGGAGCCGGCCGGGGGGCCGGCCTGGCGGCCGAGCCCGGAGGCGCGGCCGGCCGGGGTCTGCATGGCGTGGTTGTTGTCGAAGAGCTGGTGCTGGTTCTCGGCGACCGCGCCGACGACCACCGGGGTGTCGCTGACCTGGGCGGCGAGGGTGTCCCCGCTGTCCGTGTCGAGCACGTCGGCGACGATGCAGGTGATGTTGTCGGGTCCGCCGCCGCGCAGGGCGAGCTGGATCAGCGACTGCACGGTCTCGCGGGGGCCGTGGTAGTCCGCGAGGGTCTCCTCCAGGGTCTGGTGGGAGACCACACCGGAGAGCCCGTCGGAGCAGATCAGGTAGCGGTCGCCGGCGCGGACCTCGCGGATGGAGAGGTCGGGCTCGACGATGTCGCCGCTGCCCAGCGCGCGCATCAGCAGGGAGCGCTGCGGGTGGGTGGTGGCCTCCTCCTCCGTGATGCGTCCCTCGTCCACGAGGCGCTGCACCCAGGTGTGGTCCTGGGTGATCTGCGTGAGGACGCCGTCGCGGAGCAGGTAGGCGCGGGAGTCACCGACGTGGACGAGGCCGAGGCGCTGGCCGGTCCACAGCAGGGCGGTGAGCGTGGTGCCCATGCCCTCCAGCTGGGGGTCCTCCTCGACCATGACGCGCAGCTGGTCGTTGGCCCGCTGCACGGCGCTGGCCAGGGCGGTGAGGATGTCGGAGCCCGGGACGTCGTCGTCGAGCTGCACCAGGGTGGAGATCACCTCGGAGCTCGCGACCTCGCCGGCGGCCTGGCCTCCCATGCCGTCGGCGATCGCCAGGAGACGCGGACCGGCGTAGCCGGAGTCCTCGTTCCCCTCGCGGATCATGCCCTTGTGGGAGCCGGCTGCGAACCGCAGGGACAGACTCATGCGCACCTGCCCTGTCGACGAAGCTTCCTCCGGGTACAACCGGTCTCGAGCCACACTGCCCACCCTCCGGTCGGGAGCGCGCTCGGGTCCGTGTCCTCGGTGGGACGGATCGCCGCCGCGCGCTCGCTCCGCTCGCTCATTCTCGTACTACTTCCGCAGCTCGATGACGGTCTTGCCGATGCGGATCGGCGCGCCCGGCGGAATGGGCGTCGGCGTGGTCAGCCGGGTCCGGTCGAGATACGTGCCGTTGGTGGATCCGAGATCCTCGACGATCCACTGGCCGTCACGGTCGGGGTAGATCCTGGCATGGCGGCTGGACGCGTAGTCGTCGTCCAGCACGATCGTGGAGTCGTGCGCCCGGCCCAGCGTGATCGTCTGGCCGGCGAGCGCCACGGTGGTCCCCGTGAGGATGCCCTCGGAGACGACGAGCTTGGTGGGCGCACCGCGCCGCTGCCGCTGCTGCGGGGGCGCGGCCTGCCGGCCGCCGCCCTGCTGCGGGGCACCACCGGTGTTCCCGCCGCGGCGCGAACCGCGCTGGGTCACTCTCGTACCGAAGAGATCGCTGCGGATGACCTGGACGGCCACGATGACGAACAGCCACAGAACGGCCAGGAAACCCAACCGCATGACCGTCAGGGTCAGCTCTGACATTGCCCCCGCTTCACCCTTCGGCTTGCCGGTAAATGATGGTGGTGCTGCCCACGACGATCCGCGAGCCGTCGCGGAGCGTAGCGCGGGTGGTGTGCTGCCCGTCCACCACGATGCCGTTGGTGGACCCGAGATCCTGGATCGTCGAGGGCGTTCCGGTCCGGATCTCACAGTGCCGGCGCGAGACGCCGGGGTCGTCGATCCGCACGTCGGCTTCGGTGCTTCGGCCGAGTACGAGCGTCGGGCGCGAGATCTGGTGGCGGGTGCCGTTGATCTCGATCCAGTGCCGCCGGGAGCCGCCCGCACCGGCCGCGGGGGCCGGTCCGCCGGGACCCGGGGCGGGCCTGCGCGCGCCGGGTCCGCCGGGGGGCGGGGCGCTGGGCATGGGCGGGGCACCGGCCGGCGGGTAGCCGTAGCCGCTCTGCGGCGTGGGCTGGGCCTGGGAGGTGCTGGAGGCCAGGGTGCGGCTGCGGACCCGGTAGAGACCGGTGTCGAGGTCCTCGGCCTTCTCCAGGTGGACCTTGATGGGCCCCATGAAGCTGTAGCGCTGCTGCTTGGCGTAGTCGCGGACGAGGCCCGCGAGCTCGTCGCCGAGCTGCCCCGAGTAGGGGCTCAGGCGGTCGTAGTCGCCGGCGCTGAGCTCCACGATGAAGTCGTTGGGGACGACGGTCCGCTCGCGGTTCCAGATGGTGGCGTTGTTGTCGCACTCCCGCTGGAGGGCTCCGGCGATCTCCACCGGCTGGACCTCGGACTTGAACACCTTGGCGAAGGTGCCGTTCACCAGACCTTCGAGTCGCTGCTCGAACCGCTTCAGAACTCCCATGGGGCACCTCCTCCGTCGCTGTCGCCCTGTACTGCTTACTGATCGTATCCACGCGTGGCGGATTCGGGTGGTTCCCCATCGCTCCCGCGAGGACGAGTGTTGGTCCTCACAAGGGATCGTAGGGGCGCTCCGGGAACAGTGTCCCGCACCCGGAGCGGAGTGCGGGAGGGGCAGTCCGCACGGGGCCGTATGCCCCCGGGGAAAGCGATGTGAACACACCCCGTTCTACGTGCTAATGTTTCGACGTCGCCAGGGGAACGGCCCGAAAGGGAAGGCCACTGGGACGCTGCTCGGGCGAGTGGCGGAACGGCAGACGCGCTGGCTTCAGGTGCCAGTGTCCTTCGGGACGTGGGGGTTCAAATCCCCCCTCGCCCACATCGACGAAACGGTCGGCATCGTGATCACGGTGCCGGCCGTTTCGCTGTGTCCGCACTCTCCGTGTTCCTCATTGCTCTGCCGGTCCCTTCTCTCTCCTCCGGCCCTCCGGGGGCTTCCTCCGCCCGGAGTGTGGCGTCGGTCACGGTCCGCCCCGCGCGAGCGACTTTGGTCGAGCGGATCGAGACGAAAGGCGGAGGGCGGTCCGGGATCCGGGTGTCTAGGGTCGGGCGGGTGGATGCGAAGGCGAAGACGCGGGCCGGCTGGAACTGGCTGACGGGGCCCGAGCCGTGGACCCCGCGGATGCTGGCCGGGGACCTGGCCGTCGCCGCGGTGCTGGCCATCCTCGGCCTGGGGGCCGTGGAGCTGGACCGGGGCACGGGCCGGGCGATGCTCGGCGGTTCCCTGGTCGTCCTGGTGCTGACCCTGCTGCGCCGGCGGCTGCCCGCGACCACGCTCGTGGTGGGTACGGCGCTCGGCTCGGTGCTGCCCGGGGTGATCTTCGCCCTGCCGATGCTGGGCTGGTCGGCCGGGCGGCGGATCGTCGGGGTGGGCCGGGCGCTGGGCGCCTTCACGCTGGCCTTCCTCGCGTCGGTGGGCTTCGGCGTGCTGGACCAGTGGGCGCAGATGCGGCCGCTGCTGGTGATCGTCTTCTCCACGCTGATGTTCCTGGCGACGACCGTCATGCCGGGCCTCGCCAGCCGCTACTGGTCGCAGCGCCGGACCCTGCTGGCGGCCCTCCAGGAGCGCAACGGGCAGCTGCTGCGGGAGCGGGCCATGGTCGCCGGGCAGGCACGGCTGCGCGAGCGCCAGCGCATCGCCCAGGACATGCACGACAGCCTCGGCCACCAGCTGGCGCTGATCTCCGTCCACACCGGGGCGCTGGAGGTGGACCCCGAGCTCACCGACCGTCAGCGCGAGGCGGTGGGGGTGCTGCGGCAGGCGTCGGTGGCCGCGATGCACGAACTGCGCGAGGTGGTGGGCATCCTGCGCGACGGGGTGGAGGCGCCCGCGCCGGTGGAGGACGCGCAGCCGGCCGCGCGCGGGGTGGCCGGTATCCCCGGGGTCGTGCAGGCGGCGCGGGGCGCGGGGACCGACGTACGGCTGACCACGGAGGGGCAGCCGCGGCCGCTGGTGGCGGCCTGCGACCACGCCGCCTACCGGATCGTGCAGGAGGCCCTGACGAACGCGTACAAGCACGCACCGGGGGCGCCGATCGCGGTGGAACTCCGGTACGAGGACGACTCGCTGGTGGTGGAGATCGCCAACGGGCCCTCGCCCGGCCCGGCCCCCGACGAGGTGGTCTCCGGCGGGCAGGGCCTGACGGGGCTGCGCGAGCGGGCGCGGCTGGTCGGCGGCATGGTGCACGCGGGCCCCGCCGAGGGCGGCGGCTTCCGGGTGGCGGGGGTCCTCCCGTACGGCACGGAACCGGCCGGGGCGGCCGACGTGGCCGACGACTTCGGGCAGCGGGCGCAGGCCCAGAAGCTCGTCTTCCCCCAGCTCCGGCGCGGGCGGCGGGGCGAGGGGCAGCCCATGGACTGGGCGGCGGTGGACCGGGAGCTGGCGGTGCGGGTGCGCAGCCGCAGCGCGGGCGTCGCGGTGGGCTGCGGGATCGCGGTGGCCGCGGTGGTGCTGCTGCTGATCGTGTTCGGCGCGGCCGCGGTGCTGCTGATGGACTCCGCGAGCGATTCCTTCATCGACCGCGGCGAGTACGACGCGGTGCACGTGGGCGAGGCGGAGAAGACGGTCCGCGGCCGGCTGCCGGCCGGCGGCGGTTTCATGACCTCGGGCGTGGAGCGGAAGGGGCCGCCCCGGCCGGAGGACTCCCAGTGCCTGGTGCTGCTCGCCGACGACCATCCGGGCGGGTGGGACACGGACTTGGTTTTCCGGTTCTGCTTCAAGGACGGCAAGCTCGTGGACAAGCAGGCGTACGAGGTCAAGCAGTAGGAGCACGGGGTGACAGCCGAAGTGATCAGAGTGGTGATCGCCGACGACGAGCCGCTGATCCGGGCCGGGATCAGGATGATCCTGACCTCGGCTCCGGACATCGAGGTCGTCGCGGAGGCGGGCAACGGCCGGGAGGCCGTGGACCTGGCCCGTTCGCACGCGCCGGACGTGATGCTGCTGGACATCCAGATGCCGGTGCTGGACGGGCTGACCGCGCTGGAGGAGCTGCGGCGGGCCGCCCCGGAGGTGCGGGCCCTGATCCTGACCACCTTCGGGGAGAAGGAGAACGTACTGCGGGCGCTGGGCCAGGGCGGGGCGGGCTTCCTGCTCAAGGACTCGGCTCCGGGCGAGCTGATCGGCGCGGTCCGGGCGGCCGCCGCCGGGGACGCCTATCTCTCGCCGGGCGCGACCCGGCACGTGGTGGACCAGCTGACCTCCGGGCGGGCCGCCGCCCGGGGCGCGGAGGCCCGCCGCCGGGTGGACGGGCTGAGCGAGCGGGAGCGGGGGGTGCTGGCGCTGCTGGGGGAGGGCCTGTCCAACGCGGACGCGGGCCGGCGGCTGCACATGAGCGAGGCCACCGTGAAGACGTACGTGAGCCGGATCCTGGCCAAGCTGGACTGCGAGAACCGGGTGCAGGCCGCACTGCTGGCCAGGGACGCCGGGCTGTAGGTACGGTCAGCCCGTTCGGGAAGCGATCGTGAACGGGTGGGGGCGGCGTCGATGACGGCGGTGGCGGGACAGCGGATTCCGGAGGTGGCGGGCTTCGCCCCGCGCGGGGCGGCGGGCTCCCCGAAGGAGCAGGGCAAGGCGCTGCGGGAGCGCCTGCCGCGGGCGGCGCACGCGGGCTTCGAGGCGCCCGCCGGGCGGCCGGACGCGGTGCGGGCGGTGGAGGAGTCCAACGCGGGACGGGTCCCCGGACTGAGCCCGATACGGGTGGGCCGGATGGCCGCCAACCCCTTCGCCTTCCTGCGCGGGGCGGCCGGGCTGATGGCCCACGACCTGTCCGGCGGCCCGGTGACCGGCGTCGGCGCGCAGATCTGCGGGGACGCGCACGCGGCCAACTTCGGTCTGTACGGGGACGCGCGCGGCCGGCTCGTCATCGACCTGAACGACTTCGACGAGACCGTGTACGGCCCGTGGGAGTGGGACGTGAAGCGGCTCGCGACCTCGCTGGTGCTGGCCGGCCGGGTGGCCGGGGCGGACGAGGACACCTGCCGGGCGGCCGCGCTGGACGCGGTGGGCGCCTACCGGCGCACGCTGCGGCTGCTGGCCAAGCTGCCCGCGCTCGACGCGTGGAACGCCATCGCGGACGAGGAACTGGTCTCGCACGCCGATGCCCGCGACCTGCTGGGCACCCTGGAGCGGGTCTCGGAGAAGGCCCGCAACAACACCTCGGCCCGGTTCGCGGCCAAGTCCACCGAGCGGGGTCCGGACGGCGCCTGCCGCTTCGTGGACGCACTGCCCGTGCTGCGCCGGGTCGGGGACGCGGAGGCGGCGGCCGTGGCGGCCTCCCTGGGCCCCTATCTGCACACGCTCCAGGGCGACCGGCTGCCGCTGCTCGCGCGGTACGCGATCCAGGACGTGGCCTTCCGCGTGGTGGGCACCGGGAGCGTCGGCACCCGCTCGTACGTGGTGCTGCTGCTCGACCACCGGGGCGAGCCGCTGGTCCTCCAGGTGAAGGAGGCGCGCCCGTCGGTGCTGCTGCCGTACCTGCCCGGACTGGGCTTCACGTCGGAGCCGGTGGAGCACGAGGGGATGCGGGTGGTGGCCGGGCAGAAGCGGATGCAGGTGGTCTCCGACATCATGCTGGGCTGGACCACGGTGGAGGGCCGGCCCTTCCAGGTGCGGCAGTTCCGCAACCGCAAGGGCAGCGTCGATCCGGCGGCCCTGGCCGTGGACCAGATCGACGACTACGGGCGGATGACCGGCGCCCTGCTGGCCCGCGCGCACGCGCACAGCGTGGACCCGCGGCTGCTGGCCGGGTACTGCGGCAAGAACACGGAGCTGGACGAGGCGATGGCGGCGTTCGCCGTGGCCTACGCCGACCGCACCGAGGCCGACCACGCCGATCTGGTGGCGGGGGTCCGGGCGGGGCGGATCGCGGCGGAGCTCGGGGTCTAGCCGGAGGCGGCGGGGGCGCGGGCGGTGTGCGCGGTGTTTCACGTGAAACATCGCCCGCGCGGACGGGCCGTACCCTGGCCGGGTGAGCGAGCACACCGAGCACCCCGAGCACCCCGAGCAGACCGTCCCCGGTGAGGAGCGTCCCGAGGCGCGCCTGGAGCGGGCCGTGAAGGCCGCCGAGCAGGCGCTGATCGAGTTCGAGATCGCGGTGGAGACCTTCCGCGTGGAGGTGGAGAACTTCTCCCGCCTCCACCACCAGAAGCTCGGCCCCATGTACACGCGGCTGGACGAGCTGGACGCGCTGATCGCCGAGGCGAAGGCGGCCCGCAGCGGGGACGCGGAGGATCTGCGGCGGGCCCGGGAGGCGCGGTCGCTGGTCATGCCGATGCCCGGGGTGGATGAGCTCTTCCACGACTGGATGGGCTCGGACGGGATCTCCGACGACGCCGGCGCGATGCTCACCGACCGCCCCGTGCGGCCCCCGGAGCGGGTGCGCCCCTCGGAGGAGGTGCGCCGCCTCTACCGCGAGCTGGTCCGCCGGGCCCACCCGGACCTGGCCCAGGAGGAGACGGAGCGGACGCGGCGCGATGCCTTCATCGCCCGGGTCAACTCCGCCTACGGGCGCGGGGACGAGGCCATGCTGCGCGAGCTGGCCGAGGAGTGGGAGGCCGGGCCGGCGCCGGTCGCGCAGCGGCTGAGCGAGAGCGAGGAGCTGTACGAGCGGCTGGAGTTCCTGGCCCGCCGCAAGGAGCTGCTGACGCTGGTGGCCAAGGAGCTGGAGGACAGCGCGATCGGCTCCATGCTGCGGATGGCCCCGGAGGACCCGGACCGGCTGCTGGAGGAGATCGCGGAGCAGCTGCTCGCGCAGGTCTCCGAGCGCGAGGCGGAGCTGGCCGCGGCGCTGGCCGCCGAGTGAGGCGGTCCGTACGGCCGGTCGGATAGGTTGGCGGCAGATCCGTGACGAGAGAAGGCGACAGCTATGAACTTCGGACCGCTGCCCTCCGTGGACGCCGCCGCGGTGCCCTCCGAAGGCTTTGTCCTGGACGTCCGTGAGGACGACGAATGGGCGGCCGGCCATGTCGAGGGCGCGCTGCACATCCCGATGAGCGACTTCGTGGCCCGCTTCGGCGAGCTGACGGAGGCCGTCGAGGACGGCCGCCGGGTGTACGTGATGTGCCGGGTCGGCGGGCGCTCCGCGCAGGTCACCCAGTACCTGGTGCGCCAGGACATCGACGCCGTGAACGTGGACGGCGGGATGCAGGCGTGGGACGGCGCCGGGCGCCCGATGGTGACGGACAGCGGGAACCCGGCCTTCGTGCTGTAGCCCGTCCCGGGGGACGGGGCTCGGGGTTCAGGTCTTGGGGCTCGGGGCCTCAGGTCTCAGGCGAGGGGGTGGGCGGCCAGCAGGTCGCCCAGGGCCTCCTCGTGGGCCGCGGCCGGGCCGAGCTGGAGCTCCAGCTGCTTGGCCCAGGCGTGGTAGCGGTGCAGCGGGTAGTCGGTGTCGGCGCCGAAGCCGCCGTGCAGGTGCTGGGCGGTCTGCACCACCCGGCGCACGCCCTCCGCGGCCCAGATCTTCGCCACGGCGACGTCCCCGGCGCTCGGCAGCGGCCCGCCGGCCGCCGTGCCGGTCGCGGCGTCGAGGCGCCAGGCGGCCTGCCAGAGGGTGACCTCCATGGCGCGCAGGTCGATGTAGCGGTCGGCGGCCTGGACGGCGACGGCCTGGAAGGTGGCCACCGGGAAGCCGAACTGCTCGCGTTTCCCGGTGTACTGGCCGGTCATGGCGAGGACGGCCTCCCCGAGTCCGAGCGCGAGGGCGCAGGTCCCGGTGGTGAGGAGCAGGCGCAGCCGCTCCCAGGCGGTGGGGTCCGCGATCAGGTGCGTCCCCTCCACGCGGACGCCGTCCAGGGCGAGTTCGGCGTACCGCTCCCCGCTGGTGGAGACCTGCTCGGCGAGGGCGAGTCCCGGCGCGGTGCGCGGTACGAGGGCCAGTACGGCTTCCCCTTCGCCGGTGTGGGCCGGTACGGCGATCCAGTCGGCGCCGTGCGCCCAGGCCACGGCGGTCTGGGTGCCCTCCAGGAGCCAGGCTTCGCCGTCCGGGCGGGCGAGCACGGCCAGTTCGGCCGGGTCGTGGCCGGAGCGGCCGTGCGCGGCGGCGGTGAGTACGAGGGAGCCGTCCGCGGCGCCGGGCAGCAGGGCGGCGGCCAGCTCGGGGCTCCCGTGGGCCTGGACGGCCATGGCGGTGGCGCAGTGCTCCAGCAGCGGGACCCGGGCGAGCACCCGGGCGGCCTCGCGTAGCACCAGGCACAGGGCGATGGTGTCCAGTCCGGCGCCGCCGTGCTCCTCGGCGAGGACCAGGCCGAGCAGATCGGATCCGGCGAGCCGGGACCACAGCGGGCGGTCGAGGTCCTCGGTGACGGCGCCGGGGGTGAGGGCGGGGCTGGGCACGCCGTCGGGGACGACGTCCGCGAACACGGCGCGGGCCGCCTCGACGGCGGCCCGCTGCTCCTCGGTGAAAGTGAAGTCCACTGCCTGTCCCTCCCGTTCCGGTCTGACGGGGCGTCAAGATAGAACAGGTTCCCGTAAATGGACAGGCCCGGGCGCTGCCGGCCGGCGGCTGCCGGGCGCCCGTTTCCGGCTAGCGGTCGAAGTCGATCTCCACTTCCTCCGTCACCGGGTGGGACTGGCAGGCGAGGACAAAGCCGGCGTCGGTCTCCTCCGCCTCCAGGGCGAAGTTGCGCTCCATCCGGACCTCGCCCGAGACCACGAAGGCCCGGCAGGTGCCGCAGACCCCGCCCTTGCAGGCGTACGGGGCGTCCGCGCGGTTGCGGAGCACCGCGTCCAGCAGGGATTCCCCGTCCTGGACGGGCCAGGTGCCGGAGCGGCCGTCGAGCCGGGCCGTGACCCGCCCCTGCGAGGCGGTGGCCGAGGCCGTCACACGCACCACGGCGGGGGCGGTGTCCTCGACGTGGAAGATCTCCTCGTGCACCCGGGTCCGGGCCACGCCGAGCCCGGCGAGCGCCCGCTCGGCGCCCTGCACCAGGCCGTACGGGCCGCACAGGAACCAGCCCGTCACCTCCGCCACCGGCAGCAGCGCGGGCAGCAGGGCCGCCAGCCGCTCCTCGTCGAGCCGGCCCGAGGGCAGCCCGGACTCCTGCTCCTCCCGGGAGAGCACGGTGACCAGCTGGAACCGCGACGGATAGCGGTCCTTGAGGTCGGCCACCTCCTCCAGGAACATCGTGGACGCCGCCGTACGGTCGCTGCGCACCAGGCAGAACCGGGCGTCGGGCCGGGCGGCCAGCAGGCTCGCGGCGATCGACAGCACCGGGGTGATCCCGCTGCCGCCGACGATCGCCGCGTAGTGCCCGGAGGCGGGGGCGGCGGCGGGCTCCAGCACGAAGCGGCCCGCCGGGACCATCACGTCCAGGACGTCCCCGGCGGCGATCTCCTTGTGCGCGAAGGTCGAGAACTCGCCGCCCTCCACCAGCCGCACCCCGACCCGCAGCCGCGCCGGGCCGGGTCCGTCCGCCACGGGGGCGGGCGAGCAGATCGAATAGGTGCGGCGGACCTCCGTGCCGCCCTCGGGAGCGGCCCGGCGCAGGGTGAGGTGCTGGCCGGGGGCGTGCCGGTAGTCCTCGCGCAGTTCCTCGGGGACCCGGAGGGTCAGCGCCACCGAGTCGTCGGTGAGCCGGTCGACTGCCGCCACCGTCAGCGGGTGGAACGCGCCGTGGCGGGGGGCGGCCATCTACAGCTCCTTGAAGTGGTCGAACGGTTCCCGGCAGGCCGTGCAGCGGCGCAGCGCCTTGCACGCGGTGGACGAGAACCGGCTGAGCAGCTCGGTGTCGGTGGATCCGCAGTGCGGGCAGCGGACCGACAGGGTCACCGGGACGGGCCCGCCCGCGGCGTGCGGCCGGGGCGGGGCGATGCCGAACTCGGCGAGCTTGCGGCGGCCCTCGGCGCTGATGTCGTCCGTGGACCAGGCGGGGGCCAGCACGGTGGTCACCCGCACCTCGGGGATGCCGTGGCCGGTCAGGGCCCGCTCGATGTCGGCCGACATGGCCTCGATGGCGGGGCACCCGGTGTAGGTGGGCGTGAGGGTGACCTCGGCGTGCCCGTCCTCATGCATCCGCACCCCGCGGACCACGCCGAGCTCCCCGAGGGTGAGCACGGGCAGCTCCGGATCCGGCACGGACCCGGCCAGCTCGGCCAGCTCCGCCTCCAGGCGGGTCACCGTGGCGGTGTCAGCGGCGCTCACCATGACGCCCCCGGGTGGCTGCGGTGCAGGTGCTGCATCTCGGCCAGCATCCGGCCGAAGGACTCGGTGTGCAGGCCCTGGCGGCCGGCGCCCGCGGCCCAGGCGCCGGTGCGGGAGCCCTCGGGCAGGGACAGGCCGGCCCGCTCCAGGACACCGGTCAGCGAGGCCAGCCAGCGCTGCTCCAGGGCCGCCCAGTCCACCCCGTCCAGGCCGTCCACCGGCTGGAACAGCTCGCCGGTGTACTTCCACAGCGCCTGGAGCGCCGCCCGCATCCGGCGGTGGCTCTCCTCGGTGCCGTCGCCGAGGCGCAGGGTCCACTGCTCGGCGTGGTCGCGGTGGTAGGCCGTCTCCTTGACCGCCTTGGCGGCGAGCGGCGCGAACGGGCCGTCCCCGGCGGCGAGCTCCGTGTACAGCTCGTGCTGGTGGAGCGAGAAGTACAGCTGGCGGGCGATGGTGTGCGCGAAGTCGCCGTTCGGCTGCTCGACCAGCTGGAGGTTGCGGAAGGAGCGCTCCTCGCGCAGGAAGGCCAGCTCGTCCTCGTCGCCCGCCAGGGACAGCAGGACGCGCGCCTGGCCGAGCAGGTCGAGGGCGATGTTGGCGAGGGCGAGCTCCTCCTCCAGCACGGGGGCGTGCCCGGCCCACTCGCCGAGGCGGTGGGAGAGGATCAGCGCGTCGTCGCCGAGGGCGAGGGCCGCCGTGATTTCGGCGGTGCTGAGCGCGGTGGTGCCGGTGCCGGTCACAGGTGGCTCACCCCCTCCGGGATGTCGTAGAAGGTCGGGTGCCGGTAGGGCTTGTCGGCGGACGGGGAGAAGAAGGGGTCCCGCTCGTCCGGGGAGGACGCGGTGACCGCGGCGGAGGGCACCACCCAGATCGAGATGCCCTCGTTGCGCCGGGTGTAGAGATCGCGGGCGTTGCGCAGGGCCATCTCCGCGTCGGGGGCGTGCAGGCTGCCCGCGTGCGTGTGGGAGAGGCCGCGGCGCGAGCGCACGAAGACCTCCCACAGGGGCCAGTTCTGCGTCATACCCGTGCCTCCTCGTTCTGTCCGGCGGGCTGCGCCGGCTGCTGTGCCGCCTGCTTGCGCGCATACGCGGCGGCCGCGTCGCGCACCCAGGCGCCTTCCTCGTGGGCCGTGCGGCGCTGGTTGATCCGCTGCTCGTTGCAGGGGCCGTTGCCCTTGAGCACGTCCCAGAACTCGGCCCAGTCGATGGCGCCGAAGTCGTGGTGCCCGCGCTCCTCGTTCCACTTGAGGTCCGGGTCGGGCAGGGTCAGGCCCAGGGCCTCGGCCTGCGGGACGGCGATGTCCACGAACCGCTGGCGCAGCTCGTCGTTCGAGTGGCGCTTGATGCGCCAGGCCATGGACTGCGCCGAGTGCGCCGACTCGTCGTCCGGCGGGCCGAACATCATCAGCGAGGGCCACCACCAGCGGTCCACCGCGTCCTGCGCCATGGCGTGCTGCTCCTCGGTGCCCTTGGAGAGGGCCATCAGCAGCTCGAAGCCCTGGCGCTGGTGGAAGGACTCCTCCTTGCAGATGCGGACCATGGCGCGTGCGTAGGGCCCGTAGGAGCAGCGGCAGATCGGCACCTGGTTGGTGATCGCCGCGCCGTCCACGAGCCAGCCGATGGCGCCGACGTCCGCCCAGGTCAGGGTCGGGTAGTTGAAGATCGAGGAGTACTTCTGCTTGCCCGAGTGGAGCTTGTCCAGCAGCTCGTCGCGGCTGGTGCCGAGGGTTTCGGCCGCGCTGTAGAGGTAGAGCCCGTGGCCCGCCTCGTCCTGCACCTTGGCCATCAGGATCGCCTTGCGGCGCAGCGAGGGCGCGCGGGTGATCCAGTTGGCCTCGGGCTGCATGCCGATGATCTCGGAGTGGGCGTGCTGGGCCATCTGGCGGACCAGGGAGGCGCGGTACTCCTCGGGCATCCAGTCGCGCGGCTCCACGCGCTCGTCCGCCGCCACGGCGGCGTCGAACGCCGCCGCGAGCCGCGCGCCCAGGTCGGCCGCCTCGGCCGTGCCTGCCGTCATGTCCGTCCCGTCCGTCCCCAGGGCCGTTCCCGGGCCCGTCTCCGGGGTCACTGCCACCATTGCGGGCCCCTTGTCTCCCTGTGCCGTCCGCCCGACCGACCGACCGATCGTTCGGTTCCTGCGCTTCAATGGTGAGACGGCGGCCCGTAGGGTGTCAACCTCTGTGGTCAACCCTGTGGACGCCGGAGGATCGGGTCGGGATGGATGGATGCGGGCACGAGAGCGCCGAAGAGGCCGCTCCGCCACCCCCGAGGGCGCCCGGAATCGCCGGTCTGTCCACCTCGTACAAGGTCCTGGCCGGGCTCGCGCTCGTGGCCGTCGCACTGGCCGCCTGCACCCACCTCGGGCTGGTCTTCCTGCACGTCGCCCCCTCGAACACGCTGAGCAAGCAGCACGCGGGGACGGTCGACGGCTGGATCTACCCCGAGTTCGAACAGAACTGGAAGCTCTTCGCGCCCAACCCGCTCCAGCAGAACATCGCGGTGGAGGCGCGCGCCGAGGTGCGCACGGCCGAGGGGGAGCTCGTCACCACCGGCTGGCTGGACCTCAGCGCCCAGGACGCGGCCGCGATCCGGCACAACCCCCTCCCCAGCCACACCCAGCAGAACGAGCTGCGCCGGGCCTGGGACTTCTTCACCGGCTCCCACGACGAGGACAACAAGCCCACCGGGGAGCGCGGCGAGCTCTCCGAGCAGTACCTGCGGCGGATCGCCGTGCTCCGGCTCGCCCCGGAGCACCCCGGCGGGCGGCTCCTGCGGGTGCAGCTGCGCTCGGCGACGACGGCCGTGCGGGCCCCGGCGTGGAGCACGGAGACCACCGACACCACGACGTACCACCGGGAGCTGCCGTGGTGGAAGGTGTGACGCGGGAGCGGGTCGCGCGCGGGCGCGCGGCGCTCGGGCGGGCGCTCGCGGAGGTCACCGGGCGGGCGCTGGGCCCGTACCAGAGCGCCGTCGTACGGATCGGCTTCGCCGCCACCTGGCTGCTGTTCCTGCTGCGCGAGTTCCCCCACCGAGCCGAGCTGTACGGGCCGGACGGGCCGTGGAGCTGGGAGCTGGCGGAGCGCCTGACGGCCTCGAACGGTGCCTTCACGGTGCTGATGTGGTCCGAGGGGACCCTGTGGTTCGAGACCGTCTACGCGGTCTCGGTGCTGGCCAGTGTGGGGCTGCTGCTGGGCTGGCGGACGCGGGCGATGTCCGTGCTGTTCATGGTGGGCGTGCTGTCGCTGCAGAACCGCAGTGTGTTCATGGGCGACGGCGGGGACAACGTCATCCACCTCGTGGCGGTCTACCTGGTCCTCACGCGGTGCGCGCAGGTCTGGTCGCTGGACGCGCGGCGGGCGCGGGCCGCGCGGGGGCGGGGCGGCTCGGCGGCGGACGGGGCGGCGGGGCCGGTGCTGTGGGCGGTGCTGGGCGCGGTGTTCGCCTACGGCGCGGCGACGGGGCGGTTCAGCTACGGGTGGCTGGCGGCCTTCGCGGCGGTGTGGGTGGGCTGCGGGCTGTGGTGGCTGGTGGACCGCTACGAGCCGGCGGGGGAGGGTCGGGCGGCGCTCGACGTCCTGGCGAACCTGGTGCACAACGGCGCGATGCTGGTGATCATGGCGGAGGTCTGTCTGATCTACGCGACGGCGGGCTGGTACAAGATCCAGGGGTCGCGGTGGCAGGACGGGACGGCGCTGTACTACCCGTTGTCGCTGGACTACTTCACCCCGTGGCCGGGGCTGTCCGGGGCGGTGGCGGGGAGTGGGACGCTCGTGATGCTGCTGTCCTACGGGACGGTGGCGGTGCAGGTGGCGTTTCCGTTCACGCTGTTCAACCGGCGGGTCAAGAATGTGCTGCTCGGCGTGATGATGCTGGAGCATGTGGGGATCGCGGTGCTGTTGGGGCTGCCGTTCTTCTCGCTGGCGATGATTGCCGCTGACGCGGTGTTTCTGCCGACGGCGTTTCTGGTGTGGGTCGGGGGGCGGCGGCTCGCCTGGCGGCGGCGGGGTGGAGACGTCGGGGTTCCGCTTCCCCGCGCCGAGCGGGAGCCGGATGTGCCCTGCGGCGCCGTTGCGGGGGCGCTGCCCCCGAACCCCCGCGCCTCAAACGCCGGCGAGGCTGGAATTGCCCCCGGTGCCTCGGACGTGGGCGGGGCGTGATCCGGGGCTCCGCCCCCGCCCCCGCGCCTCAAACGCCGGCGGGGCTGGAGGTGCCCCCGGTGCCTCGGATGTGGGCGGGGCTTGATCCAGGGCTCCGCCCCCGCCCCCGCGCCTCAAACGCCGGCGGGGCTGGAGTTGCCCGCGGGGCTGGAGTTGCCCGCGGGGCTGGAGTTGCCCCCGGTGGGACGGGTGGGGTGGGCGTCGTAGGGTCGGGGGATGCGTGATGTGGGAGACGGGCGGCGGGGCTGGGACGAGGCCGGTGGGTCCGGGGAGCTGGTGTTGCTGGACGGGTTTCATGCCGTCAAGCACGCTCTGCGGTTCGGGGCCGAGGTGCGGGTGGTCGTCGCCGATGATCCGGAGGCGGTGCTCGCGCTCGCGCGGGAGCTGGCTCCCGATGTCGAGGGTGACCTGGCGCGGCTGGTGAAGGCCGCCGTGCTCAAGGAGCTGCTGCCGCGCGTGCACCCCACCGGGGTCGCCGCGCTCGCCGTGCGGCCCGGCCGGGAGGACGGGATCGCCGGGCTGCGGCGGCTGCCCCGGCCCGCGCCGGTGGTCGTCCTCGACAACCCCCGCAACCTCGGCAACGTCGGCGCCGTCGTCCGGCTCGCCGCCGGCTTCGGGGCCACCGGGGTGGTGACCCGGGGCGACCTCGACCCCTGGCACCCGAACGTGGTCCGGGCCGGCGCCGGGCTGCACTACGCCACCACCGTCGAGCGCCTCGCGCTCGACGAGCTGCCGCCCGGCCCGCTCTACGCGCTCGACCCGGAGGGCGAGGACATCCGCGCCCTCACCCTCCCGGACGACGCCCTGCTGGCCTTCGGCTCCGAGCGGCACGGGATCTCGCCCGAGCTGCGCGCCCGGGCGGACCACCTGGTGTCCCTGCCGATGCGCCCGCAGGTCTCCAGCTACAACTTGGCCACCAGCGTGGCCATGACCCTCTTCCACTGGGGCGGCCCCGCGGCCGCCCCCTAGGGCTACGCCTGGCGGCGGACCTCCACCACGCGGAAGCGGTTCGCGACGAACGCGCCGTCGCACAGGGCGGCGTTCGCCGCCGGGTTTCCGCCGGAGCCGTGGAAGTCCGAGAAGGCCGCGGTCTGGTTCACATAGACCCCGCCCGTGAGGTTCAGGGAGAGCTGCGCGGACTCCTCCAGGCAGACCTCCTCGATCGCCCGCTCGGTGTCCGCGGAGGTGGTGTACGCGCCGACCGTCATCGCGCCCTTCTCCCGCACCGTGCGCCGCAGCAGCTCCAGCGCGTCGGCCGTGGAGTCCACCGCCACCGCGAAGGAGACCGGGCCGAAGCACTCCGAGAGGTACGGCGCGGAGTCGTCCGCCTTGCCGGCGTCCAGCTTGACCATCACCGGCGTACGGACCACCGCGTCCGGGAACTCCGGGTTCGCCACCTCCCGCGAGGCCAGCGCGACCTCACCGAGCGAGGCCGCGGCCTCCAGGCGGACCTTGACGTCCGGGTTGACCAGGGCCCCGAGCAGCGCGTTGGCGCGGGCGTCGTCGCCCAGCAGGCCGCCCACCGAGCCCGCGAGGTCCGCGACGACCTCGTCGTAGCTCTTGTGGCCCGCGTCGGTGGCGATGCCCTCGCGCGGGATCAGCAGGTTCTGCGGGGTGGTGCACATCTGGCCGCTGTACAGGGACAGGGAGAAGGCGAGGTTCGCCAGCATGCCCTTGTAGTTGTCCGTGGAGTCGAGGACGACGGTGTTGACGCCCGCCTTCTCCGTGTAGACCTGCGCCTGCCGGGCGTTGGCCTCCAGCCAGTCACCGAACTCCGTCGAGCCGGTGTAGTCGATCAGCTTGATCTCGGGGCGCACGGCCAGGGACTTGGCGATGCCCTCGCCCGGCCGCTCCACGGCCAGCGCCACCAGGTTCGGGTCGAAGCCGGTCTCCGCCAGCACCTCGCGGGCCACCTTGACCGTCAGCGCCAGCGGCAGCACGGCCCGCGGGTGCGGCTTGACCAGCACCGCGTTGCCGGTGGCCAGGGAGGCGAACAGGCCCGGGTAGCCGTTCCAGGTGGGGAAGGTGTTGCAGCCGATCATCAGGGCGATGCCGCGCGGGACCGCCGTGAAGGTCTTGCCGAGCTCCAGCGGGTCCTTCTTGCCCTGCGGCTTCGACCAGCCGGCCTCGCCGGGGACGCGGGTCTGCTCCTCGTAGGCATAGGCCACGGCCTCCAGGCCGCGGTCCTGCGCGTGGGGGCCGCCCGCCTGGAAGGCCATCATGAACGCCTGGCCGCTGGTGTGCATGACCGCGTGCGCGAACTCGTGCGTACGGGCCGAGATGCGGGCCAGGATCTCGATGCAGACCAGGGCGCGCGCCTCCGGCCCGGCATCGCGCCAGGCGCCCATGCCCGCCTTCATCGCGGGCAGCAGCACGTCCGCGTCCACATGCGGGTACTCGATCTCCAGCGCGGGGCCGTACGGGGACACCTCGGCGCCCGCCCAGCCGTCCGTACCGGGCTGTCCCAGGTCCATCCGGGTGCCGCGGACCGCCTCGAAGGCGGCGAGCCCGTCGGCCGGGGCGCTCTCGCCGTACGCCTTCGGGTGCTCGGGATGCGGGGACCAGTAGGCACGGCTGCGGATCGCCGACAGGGCCTGGTCCAGGGTGGGCCGGTGCTTGGCGGACAGCTGGGGGACGGTGAGCTCGGCGGCCATCAGGGACCAACTCCTCGTTGAGCCGGGCGAAGGAGAGCGGACTGGAGTTAGAGTAACCGAACGATCGGTCGGGACAAGAGGGCCCGGCGGACCTGTGGACAAGTCGGTGCGGGAGGATCAGGACATGACAGGAATCGAGCGGTCCCGCACTGTGGCGGTCGTCGGCGCGGGCACCATGGGCCAGGGAATCGCCCAGGTCGCCCTTCTCGCAGGTCACCAGGTGCTGATCTACGACATCGACGCCTCCCTCGCCGCCGACGGCGTCGGCATCGTTCAGGACCGTGTCGAGCGCATGGCCGCCAAGGGCCGCCTGGAGCGCGCCGCCGCCGAGGAGGCGGCCGGCCGGATCGGCGCCGCGGGCACCCTCGCGGACCTGGCGGACGCCGCGCTCGTCATCGAGGCGGTCGTCGAGAACGTGGGCATCAAGCAGGCGCTCTTCGCCGCGCTCGAAGAGGTGGTCGCGCCGGACGCGCTGCTGGCCACCAACACCTCCTCCCTCTCCGTGACCGAGCTCGCCGCCGGTCTCGCCCGCCCCGGCCGCTTCCTCGGCCTGCACTTCTTCAACCCGGCGCCGCTGCTCCCGCTCGTCGAGGTGGTCAGCGGCTTCGCCACCGACCCGGCCGCCGCCGAGCGCGCGTACGCCACGGTCCTCGGCTGGGGGAAGACCCCGGTCCGCTGCGCCGACACCCCCGGCTTCATCGTCAACCGCATCGCCCGCCCCTTCTACGCCGAAGCCTTCGCGGTGTACGAGGAGCGCGGCGCCGACCCGGCCACCATCGACGCCGTGCTCCGCGAGAGCGGCGGCTTCAAGATGGGCCCCTTCGCGCTGACCGACCTGATCGGCCAGGACGTCAACGAGGCCGTGACCCGCTCCGTGTGGGAGTCCTTCTTCCGCAGCCCCAAGTTCACCCCCTCCCTCGCGCAGCGCCGGCTGGTCCAGTCGGGCCGCCTCGGCCGCAAGTCGGGCCATGGCTGGTTCCCGTACGGCCCGGAGGCGGAGGTTCCGCAGCCGCACACCGCCGGGCCCGAGGAGGCCCCGGAGAAGGTCACCGTCGTCGGTGACCTCGGACCGGCCGCCGAGCTGACCGTCCTGATGGAGGAGGCCGGGATCGCGGTCACGGCCACCGGGCACGGGGGGCCGTACATCCAGCTGCCCGGCGAGGGGCAGCTGGTGCTCGCGGACGGCCGGACCTCCGTCGAGTTCACCGACGTCGTGTACTTCGACCTCGCCCTCGACTACCGGGGCGCCACCCGCATCGCGCTCTCCGCCGGCGAGGACGTCAGCGAGCGGACCCTCTCCGAGGCGATCGGGCTGTTCCAGCGGCTCGGCAAGCGGGTCTCCGTCATCGGGGACGTGCCCGGCATGATCGTCGCCCGGACCGTCGCCATGCTGATCGACCTCGCCGCCGACGCCGTCGCCCGCGGCGCCGCCTCCGCCGAGGACATCGACACCGCCATGCGCCTGGGTGTCAACTACCCCCTGGGGCCCGTCGCCTGGCACGAACGCCTCGGCCGGGACTGGGCCTACGACCTGCTGCACCACCTCGACGAGCGCTGTCCCGGCGGCCGCTACGCGCCCTCGCTGGCGCTGTTCAAGCTGGGGTACGCCGAAGACGCAGAGGACGCAGAGGACGCCGGGGACGCAGCGGCCGGCGAGGAGGGCGGGGCATGACCACGGTCAGGCGGGACACCTACACCCCGGAGACGCTGCTGTCCGTCGCCGTGCAGGTCTTCAACGAGCGCGGCTACGACGGCACCTCCATGGAGCACCTGTCCAAGGCCGCGGGCATCTCCAAGTCCTCGATCTACCACCACGTCACCGGCAAGGAGGAACTGCTCCGGCGGGCCGTCAGCCGGGCCCTGGACGGCCTCTTCGCCGTGCTGGAGGAGCCGGGCGCGGTCCGCGGCCGGGCCGTCGAGCGCGTCGAGTACGTCACCCGCCGCACCGTCGAGGTGCTGGTGGGCGAGCTGCCGTACGTGACCCTGCTGCTGCGGGTGCGCGGCAACACCCGGACCGAGCGGTGGGCGCTGGAGCGCCGCCGCGAGTTCGACCACCAGGTGGCCGACCTGCTCAAGGCCGCGGCCGCGGACGGCGACCTGCGGGCCGACGTGGACATCCGGCTGGCCACCCGCCTGCTCTTCGGCATGGTGAACTCGCTGGTCGAGTGGTACCGGCCGAGCTCCGGCACGGGCCCCGAGCAGCTCGCGGACGCGGTCGTCCACATGGCCTTCGACGGCCTGCGCACCGCCCGCTGAGCACCCCGCGCGCGGCCGCCCCGGCCCGCGCCGCTGTCACCCGTACGGCCTACTCCTCGCTGAGCGCCGGGGGCGCCGCCGGGCCCTGGCCGGGGCCCTGGTCCAGCAGGTCCGTCTCCTCGAAGACCAGCAGCGTACGGGTGGACAGCACCTCCGGGATGGCCTGGAGGCGGGTCAGGACCAGCTCGCGCAGGGTCCGGTTGTCCGGCGTGTGCACCAGCAGCAGGACATCGAAATCCCCGCTGACCAGCGCGATGTGCGCGGCGCCGGGAAGCTCGCGGAGCTGTTCGCGGACCGTGCGCCAGGAGTTCTGGACGATCTTGAGGGTGATGTAGGCGGAGGCGCCCTGCCCGGCCCGCTCGTGGTTCACGCGCGCGGTGAACCCGCGGATCACCCCGTCGTCGATGAGCCGGTTGATGCGCGCGTAGGCGTTCGCGCGCGAGACGTGCACCTGCTCCGCCACCGAGCGTATGGAGGCCCGGCCGTCCGCCTGGAGCAGCCGCATGATCGAGCGGTCGATCGGGTCCAGGGGCCGCGGAGCGACGGGTGGGGCCGCGGGGGCTCCCGGTGCGCCGCCCGGCGCGGCCGGGGCGGAACCCGGCGCGGCCGGGGCGGAACCCGTCGCGGCCATTTGTTCATCCGGCATTGCCCGATGCCTCCCTCTCCTGGACGTCCTGCGTCCATCCCAGGTCCCCGCCGCCCGTTTGTCCACAGCCTGGAGCCGCCTGTAGCCAAATTGCGCGGACAACCGAACAATCGGTAGGTGAGGGGCCTCACGCCTGGGGCCCGCCTGCCCGCTTCCCACGAGGAGGTGTACGCCGCCATGACGGTCCAAGAGCTGCCCGGTGCCGGTGCGTCCCACCGTTCCACCCCGCCGCCCGCCTGGAGGCCCCGTACGGACGCCGCCGCGCTGCTGCCGGACGCCGAGCCCTACCGGGTGCTGGGCACCGCTGCGGCGGACGGCCTCGACCCCGCGCTGATGCGCCGCTGCTACGCCGAACTGGTGCGCGGCCGTCGCTACAACGCCCAGGCCACCGCGCTGACGAAGCAGGGCCGGCTCGCCGTCTACCCCTCGACCGTCGGCCAGGAGGCGTGCGAGATCGCCGCCGCCCTGGTCCTGGAGGAGCGGGACTGGCTCTTCCCCAGCTACCGCGACACCCTGGCGGCCGTGGCCCGCGGGCTGGACCCGGTCCAGGCGCTCACCCTGCTGCGCGGCGACTGGCACACCGGCTACGACCCCCGCGAGCACCGCATAGCCCCGCTGTGCACCCCGCTCGCCACCCAGCTGCCGCACGCCGTCGGCGTGGCGCACGCGGCCCGGCTGCGCGGGGACGACGTGGTCGCCCTCGCCATGATCGGCGACGGCGGCACCAGCGAGGGCGACTTCCACGAGGCGCTGAACTTCGCCGCCGTCTGGCAGGCGCCGGTGGTCTTCCTCGTGCAGAACAACGGCTTCGCGATCTCCGTCCCGCTCGCCAAGCAGACCGCCGCGCCGAGCCTGGCCCACAAGGCCGTCGGCTACGGCATGCCCGGCCGGCTGGTCGACGGCAACGACATCGCCGCCGTCCACGAGGTGCTGGCCGAGGCGGTCCGGCGGGCCCGGGCCGGTGGCGGCCCGACCCTGATCGAGGCGGTCACGTACCGCATGGAGGCCCACACCAACGCCGACGACGCCACCCGCTACCGCGGGGACGCCGAGGTCGAGGCGTGGAAGGCCCACGACCCGATCGCCCTGCTGGAGCGCGAGCTGACCGCCCGCGGCATCCTCGACGAGGAGGCCGTCGAGACCGCGCGCGCCGACGCCGAGGAGATGGCGGCGGCCCTGCGCGAGGGGATGAACGCGGACCCGGTCCTCGACCCGATGGACCTGTTCGCGCACGTGTACGCGGAGCAGACGGGCCAGCTGCGCGAGCAGGCGGCCATGCTCCGTGCCGAACTGGAAGCCGAGGACCAGGCGTGACGACGGTGGCGGCGAAGTCCGCGAAGACGGGGGCCAAGCCCGCGACGATGGCCCAGGCCCTGAACCGGGCCATGCGCGACGCCATGGCCGAGGACCCGACGGTCCACGTCATGGGCGAGGACGTCGGCACCCTCGGCGGCGTCTTCCGGATCACCGACGGGCTCGCGAAGGAGTTCGGCGAGGACCGGTGCACGGACACCCCGCTCGCGGAGGCCGGAATCCTGGGCACCGCCGTCGGCATGGCCATGTACGGCCTGCGCCCGGTGGTGGAGATGCAGTTCGACGCCTTCGCCTACCCGGCCTTCGAACAGCTCATCTCGCACGTGGCGAAGATGCGCAACCGCACCCGCGGCGCGATGCCGCTCCCGATCACCATCCGCGTGCCCTACGGCGGCGGCATCGGCGGCGTCGAGCACCACTGCGACTCCTCCGAGGCGTACTACGTGGCGACGCCCGGCCTGACCGTGGTCACCCCGGCGACCGTCGAGGACGCCTACGGGCTGCTGCGCGAGTCCATCGCCAGCGACGACCCGGTGGTCTTCCTGGAGCCCAAGCGGCTCTACTGGTCGAAGGCCGACTGGTCGCCCGAGGCGCCGGCGGCCGTCCCCGGCATCGGCAAGGCGGTCGTCCGGCGTACGGGCACCAGCGCGACCCTGATCACCTACGGCCCCTCGCTCCCGGTCTGCCTGGAGGCGGCCGAGGCCGCCCGCGAGGAGGGCTGGGACCTGGAGGTCGTGGACCTGCGCTCGCTGGTCCCCTTCGACGAGGACACGGTCGTGCGGTCCGTACGCCGCACCGGGCGCGCGGTGGTGGTCCACGAGGCCGGCGGCTTCGGCGGGCCGGGCGCGGAGATCGCCGCCCGGGTCACGGAGCGCTGCTTCCACCACCTGGAGGCCCCCGTGCTGCGCGTGACCGGCTTCGACATCCCCTACCCGCCGCCGATGCTGGAGAAGTACCACCTCCCCGGAGTGGAACGGATCCTGGACGCCGTGGCCCGCCTCCAGTGGGAGAACTGATGCCGCAGGTCATGGAATTCAAGCTGCCCGACCTCGGTGAGGGCCTGACCGAGGCCGAGATCGTGCGGTGGCTGGTCGCGGTGGGCGATGTCGTCGCCATCGACCAGCCGGTCGTCGAGGTCGAGACGGCCAAGGCGATGGTCGAGGTCCCCTGCCCGTACGGCGGCGTGGTCACCGCGCGGTTCGGCGAGGAGGGCGAGGAACTGCCGGTGGGCGCCCCGCTGATCACCGTCGCGGTGGGCGCGGAATCGGTGCCGGAGGCCGAGGCGGAGGCGGCTCCGGCGGCCGAGGCCGCCGAGGGCGCGGCCGCCGCGCCCCGGCCCCTGATCGGCTACGGCTCGGACCACTCGCGTCCGGCCCGTCGGCGGCGGGTGCGACCCGTCACCGCCGAGGTCTCGGCGCCGGTGGCCCCGGTCGCAGCCGCCCCGGCGGCTCCGGCTCCCGCCGCTCCCCCCGCCGGGCCGGTTCCGGTGATCTCGCCGCTGGTGCGCAAGCTGGCCAGGGACCACGGGGTGGACCTGCGCGCGCTGAGCGGGTCCGGGCCCGAGGGCCTGATCCTGCGCGCCGACGTCGAGGCGGCGCTGACCGCGCCGCGCGCCCCGGAGCCGGCCCCGGCCGCGGCGGCGTCCCCGGCGGCGCAGGGCGAGCGGATCCCGCTCAAGGGCCTGCGCGGGGCGGTGGCGGAGAAGCTGTCGCGCAGCCGGCGGGAGATCCCGGAGGCCACCTGCTGGGTCGACGCCGACGCCACCGAGCTGATGGCCGCCCGCGCCGCGATGAACGCCGTGGGCGGACCCAAGATCTCGGTGCTCGCGCTGCTGGCCCGGATCTGCACGGCCGCACTGGCGAAGTACCCGGAGCTGAACTCCACCGTGGACCTCGCGGCCAAGGAGATCGTCCGGCTCCCCTCGGTGCACCTGGGCTTCGCCGCCCAGACCGAGCGGGGCCTGGTGGTCCCGGTGGTCCGCGACGCGCACGGGCTCAACCCGGAGTCCCTGTCGGCGGAGTTCGCCCGGCTGACCGAGCTGGCCCGTGCGGGGCGGCTGGCGCCGTCGGACCTCACGGGGGGCACGTTCACCCTGAACAACTACGGGGTGTTCGGGGTCGACGGCTCCACGCCGATCATCAACCACCCGGAGGCGGCGATGCTCGGGGTGGGCCGGATCATCGACAAGCCGTGGGTCCACGGCGGGCAGCTGGCGGTCCGGAAGGTGGTCCAGCTGTCGCTGACCTTCGACCACCGCGTCTGCGACGGCGGCACGGCGGGCGGCTTCCTCCGCTACGTGGCCGACTGCGTGGAATCCCCGACGGTCCTCCTCCGCACGCTGTAGCAGGCCGCGCCTCAAACGCCGGCGGGGCTGGAAATCCAGCCCCGCCGGCGTTTGCGGCGCGGGGGTGCGGGGGCGGCGCCCCCGCTCACACCGTGAGCAGCAGTTTTCCCACGTGCGCGCTGGACTCCAGCACCCGGTGCGCCTCCGCGGCCTCCGCCATCGGGAACACCCCGTGCACCACGGCCCGCACCCGCCCCGCCGCCACCAGCGGCCACACATGCTCCCGCACCGCCGCCACGATCGCCGCCTTCTCCTCCAGCGGCCGCGCCCGCAGCGAGGTCGCCGTCACCGCCGCCCGCTTCGCCAGCAGCGCGCCCAGGTTCAGCTCGCCCTTCACCCCGCCCTGGAGCCCGATCACCGCCAGCCGGCCGTTCACGGCCAGGGCGTCCACATTCCGCGCGAGGTACTTCGCGCCCATGATGTCCAGGATCACATCCGCCCCGGCCCCGCCCGTGGCCTCCCGCAGCACCTCCACGAAGTCCTGCTCGCGGTAGTCGACCAGGATGTCCGCGCCCAGCTCCGCGCAGCGCGCCAGCTTCTCCGGCCCGCCCGCCGTGACGGCCACCCGCGCGCCCACCGCCTTGCCCAGCTGGATCGCCATCGTCCCGATCCCGCTGGACCCGCCGTGCACGAGCAGCGTCTCGCCCGGCCGCAGCCCCGCCACCATGAACACGTTGGACCACACCGTCGTGACCACCTCCGGCAGCGCCGCCGCCGTCACCAGGTCCACGCCCTCCGGCACCGGCAGCAGCTGCCCCGCCGGCACCGCCACCCGTTCGGCGTAGCCGCCGCCGGCCAGCAGGGCGCACACCTCGTCGCCCACCGACCAGCCGGAGACCCCGGCGCCGAGCGCCGCGATCCGCCCGGAGCACTCCAGTCCGGGATAGCGGGAGGCGCCGGGCGGCGGATCGTAGAACCCCTGCCGCTGGAGTACGTCGGCGCGGTTCACGGCGCTCGCCGCGACCTCGACGAGGACCTCTCCCTCGCCCGGCACCGGATCGGGTACGTCCGCCCAGACCAGGGCCTCGGGGCCGCCGGGCTGCTCGATGGTGATCGCATGCATGGCCCGGAGGCTACGCCACGCGGCGGCTACTCGGCAGGACCCAGCGTCACCCTCGCCGCACCGGGCGGCGAGGCCCGGACGATGGTGATGAGACGGTCCGTCAGCTGGAGCGGGCTCGCGTGCGGATCGTCGTACGGGAGCAGCCGGTGGCCGCGCAGCACGTTCACCACGAGGTCGTCGGCGTCGCGCACGGACTTGCCCACCTCGGCCTTGCGGACGGGCCGTTCGATGAGGTCGAGCCCGCTGCCCTGCTGGATCAGGTCCTCCATGACCGTGCCCGCGCTCGGGCTGAGCACCGACAGGCCCAGCAGCCGGCCGGCCGCGCTCGCGCTGGTGATGACCGCGTCGGCGCCGGACTGCCGCAGCAGCGGGGCGTTCTCCTCCTCGCGCACCGCGGCGACGATCTTCGCCCCCCGGTTGAGCTGCCGGGCCGTCAGCGTCACCAGCACCGCCGTGTCGTCCCGCTGGGTGGCGATGATGATCTGACGGGCCTTCTGGAGCTCGGCGCGCAGCAGCACGTCGGAGCGGGTGGCGTCACCGACCACCCCGGTGAAGCCCTCCGAGTTGGCCGTGTCGATCACCTTGGCGCTGGGGTCCACGATGACCACCTGCTCCCGGGCCAGGCCCCGGGCCAGCAGGGTCTGGAGGGCCGAGCGGCCCTTGGTGCCGAAGCCGATGACGACCGTGTGCTCGCGCAAGTTCTTCCTCCAGCGCTTCAGCCGCCACTCTTCCCGGGTCCGTTCCGTCAGGACTTCCAGGGTGGTGCCGACCAGGATGATCAGGAACAGCACGCGCAGCGGGGTGATCAGCAGGATGTTGATCAGCCGTGCGCTGTCGCTGTACGGGACGATGTCGCCGTAGCCGGTCGTCGAGAGCGTCACGGTGGCGTAGTAGAAGCAGTCGAGCAGATCGACCTGCTCGTTGGCGTTGTCGTGGTAGCCGTCGCGGTCCAGCCAGACGATGAAGACCGTCAGGAAGAGCACGAACAGCGCCATCAGCAGGCGCTTGGCCACCTGCCGCAGCGGGTGTTCGACGACGCGTTTGGGCAGCTTGATGCGGCGCGAGACCAGCTTCTCGTCGGCTTCGCGGGCCATGGCGTCCTGTCCGGGCAGTTTCACGTGAAACATCCTCCGGAGACCCACGGCAGATCCAGGATCTCCAGGTCCTGGCCGGACCGGGCCCCGCGCGGCGGTACGACGGCCAGCGCGTCGGCGGCCGCCACCCCGCGCAGCATCGCCGGGCCGTGGTAGCGCAGCGGCACCGCGTGCTCCTCGCTGAGCAGCACGGGGACCAGCCGGGTGTCGTACGGATGACCGGGTACGTCGCCCTGCACGGGCACCGTGTACCGGGGGCGGGGCCGCCGCCCGGCGAGGGCCCGCAGCAGCGGTTCCGCCAGGGTCAGCAGCCCGGAGACGGCCGCGAGGGGGTTCCCGGGCAGCCCGACCACATACCGGCCGTCCGCCCGCCCGCCGACGCGCGCCAGCAGCATCGGATGTCCGGGCCGCACCGCCACCCCGTCGATCAGCAGCTCCGCCCCGGCCTGCGCCAGTACCGGATGGACGTGGTCCACGGGACCGGAGGCCGTGCCGCCGGTGGTGACGAGGACATCGGCGGTGGAGGTGGTGACCGCGTCCAGCAGCTCCTTCGCCCCGGCCGGATCGTCGCCGAGCCGCCGCGTGCCGGTGACCTCGGCGCCCAGCCGGCTCAGCCAGGGCCCGAGCATCGGGCTGAGGGCGTCGCGGATCAGCCCGTCGTGCGGGCGGCCCTCGGTGAGCAGTTCGTCGCCGAGCACCAGGATCTCCACCCGGGGGCGGGGCCGCGTGGTCAGCTCGTCGTACCCGGCGGCCGCGGCCAGCCCGAGCACGGCCGGGGTGATCAGGGAGCCGGGCGGCAGCAGCAGATCGCCCGAGCGGCATTCCTGGCCGCGCGGGCGGATGTCCTGGCCGGTCAGCGCGGGCCGGTCCGCGTAGAGCTGGCCGCCCGCCTCCCGGCAGTGCTCGGTGCGGATGACGGCGGTGGTGTCGGCGGGGATCCGGGCGCCGGTGGCGATCCGTACGGCCTCGCCGTCGGTGAGCGGCGCGGGCTGCCCGGAGCCGGCCAGGACGCCCTCGCCGCCGCGCACGGCCCAGGGGCCCGGTCCGGCGACGGCCCAGCCGTCCATGGCGGAGGTGTCGAAGGAGGGCAGGTCGGTCAGCGCGTCCAGCGGCTCGGCCAGGACCTCCCCGAGAGCGTCGGCGAGCGGCACCCGGTGGGTACGGGCCGCCGCGCCCGCTCCCGCGTGCAGGGCGAGGTCGCGGGCCCGCGGCCAGGGGGCCGCCCGGTGCCCGCCGCCGGGGCCGCCGCCCCCGGGGGTGCGGCTGACCAGGGCCAGGGCCTCCTCAAGATCCTGCTCGGCGGAGTTCGTGGGGCTCATCCCGCGCCGCCCCGTTCCGCCTCGTCGGAGCCGGCAGCCGAGCCGGAGTCGGAAGCGGAGCCGGCCTCGCCCTCAGCCTCCGCCTCCGCCGCCCAGCGCAGCGCCAGCCCGGCGGCCTTGCGGGACGCTTCGGCGACGGCCCGTGCGGGGTCGGCGCCGGTGGCGGCGGCATGGGCGGCCGCGTAGCCGACCAGGAAGGTGGTCAGCGGGGCGGCGGGCCGGGCGACGCCGTGGGCGGCGTCCCGGGCGAGGTCGAGCAGGGTCTTGGTGTCGACGTCGAGGTCGATGCCCAGCTCGTTCTTGACGGCGGTGATCCATTGGTCCAGCACGGTTCCATGCTCTCTGATCCGGGCGCGGGCGACTGCGAGATCGTCCCAGGTGTCGCAGTCGAAAGCGGCGAGGGGCTGCGCCACGACGGGTACGAGGTCCAGCTCGGCGGTGAGCGCCCGCAGAGGCAGCCCCGCCAGACCGCCGTGCTCGGCGGCCAGCAGGGCGATCTCGCGGCGCAGCGGCTCGGCCCGGTAGGCGGCGACCAGCGGCTGGTCCCGGCCCCCGGCATCGCGCAGCAGCGCCCCCTCCGCTCCTTCCGCCCCCTCCGTACCCCGCGCGCCGGGCGCGGCCAGCAGGGCCCGCACGGTGTCCCGGTCGAGGAACGGCAGGTCGGCGGAGAGGACGAGGACCAGTTCGGCGGTGACCACCCGCAGCCCGGCGTCCAGCGCGGCCACCGGGCCGCCCCCGGGCGGCTCCTCGCGGGTCCAGCGGACCGGGCGGGCGGTGGGGCGGCGGGCCCCGACCACGACGGTGGTGCGGGCGTCGGGGCAGGCGTCGAGGACGCGGTCGAGGAGGGCGCGCCCGCCGACGCTCAGCGCGGGCTTGTCGGCCCCGCCGAGCCGCCGCGCGGCGCCGCCGGCCAGCACGATCGCGTCGTAGCTCATGCCCATGAGTATGCGCGGACCATGTCCCCGGCGGGCACCCGGTCTTGGGCCGCGTTCCCGGGCCGCGCCCCCGGCGGGTCCCGGGAACGGCGAAGGGCCCGGCCCGCGCGGGGTGCGCGCGGGCCGGGCCCTTCCTCGTACGGCCTACAGGTAGGGCCCGGAGCGGATCGCTCCGTGGCCGCCGTCCTCGTCCTCGTCGTGCGCGCCGCCCGGCGGGAGGGCGCGGCGCATCTGCTCCAACTGGGCCCGCGCCGCCATCTGCTGCGCGAACAGTGCCGTCTGGATGCCGTGGAAGAGCCCTTCCAGCCAGCCCACCAACTGGGCCTGCGCGATCCGCAGTTCCGCCTCGGAGGGGATGGCCTCCTCGGTGAACGGCAGGGACAGGCGCTCCAGTTCCTCCACCAGCTCCGGCGCGAGGCCGTCCTCCAGCTCCTTCACCGAGGCGGCGTGGATGTCCTTGAGCCTGACCCTGCTCGCCTCGTCGAGAGGCGCGGCGCGTACCTCTTCCAGGAGTTGCTTGATCATGCTGCCGATGCGCATGACCTTGGCGGGCTGTTCGACCATTTCCGTCACCGGGACCTCGCGCGACTCGTCATCGGCGTCGCCGACCGCCGACCCGTCCTGTCCCACGATCAGGACGTGCGGGGGACTGTCCTGCGACCGTTCACTCCTCGGCATCTCCATGCCGTCATTCTCTCGCACACCTTCGCTCTCACTCGGTGTGCCCCCGTACAGGCGTGATCCACCCTGTACGGGGGCCCGGACTCAGCCCGCGGCCCGGCGGGCCAGGGCGCCGCTGGAGCGGGTGACCAGGGCGGCCAGCAGGGCCGCACCCAGCGGGACCACGACGAGCAGCTGGCCGAGCGTGGACCAGGGCACGGCGATCGGCACGTACGGCGCGGCCTCCCCCACCATCGAGTAGCCCTCCTCGACGGCGCGCAGGGACAGCTCCTCCAGCTCCCGGCGCTGGGTCAGGCGCAGGCCGACCGCGGGCAGGATCCCGGCCGCCGAGCCCAGGACGACGCCCATCAGGGCCACCACCCCGCACTGGAAGCCGCTCAGCGTGCGCCGCACCCGGGGTGCCGCGCCCACCGCCGCGAGGGTTTTCAGGTCGGCCTCGGCGTCGGCCTGGGCGAGGCCGGTGGCGATGCCGGCGGCGCCGATGGTGACCAGTCCGGCGAAGACGGTCAGGGCGAGCAGGGCCAGGCTGTCGTCGCCCTGGTAGCCGTCCTCGATCCGCAGGACGGCCTCCACGCCCATGCGGTCGATGTCCCCGTCGATCCTCTGCCGCTGCTCGGAGGTGGCCTTGCCGTCGAGTGCGAAGTACGAGCCCACGGGCGCGGTGGCCAGCCCCGCGGCCTTGGCGGCCGTCGGCGGCAGGATCAGTTCCACGCCCCAGCTCTCGGTGCCCTCGGGGGCCACGTGGACGGGCAGGACCTTGTCCACGCCGACCGGCTCCCTGGGCGGTCCGTCGGCGGCGGTGGCGGCGGCGCTGTCCGGCCCGGAGATGAGCCGCAGGGTGAGCCTGCCGTCCTTGACCTGGCGCTTGTCGAAGGCGACGGCCCGGCCGCCCTGGAGGGCGGCCACGGTGCCCGGGTCGGTGACCGCGAGCACGCCGAGCAGCTTTTCGTCGGCGACGAGCGTGGAGTACCGCGTGCCGTGCGTGGCCGGGGTGCAGCGCCAGTCCCGGCGCAGTTCGCGGGCCTGCTCCGGGGTGAACGCGTCGAAGCCCCTGGGGTCCTCGTCGAGCGGGCAGCGCTGGTCCTTGGGCGTGATGATCTCGGCGCGCCCGCAGGCCGGGTCCTCGGAATAGGTGTCGCAGCCCGGCCTGCCGAAGACCAGCCGGTCCACGTCCGCCCGTACGGACAGCGGGAGTTGCTTGGCCAGGGTCTCGCGCAGGGCGGGGACCTCCAGGTACGCGCTGTTCTCGGTGGCCTCCAGCAGGCCGGTGCCGTGCGGGAGGTCGGCGACGTACTCGTGGCGGCGCTGGATGTCGCTGCTGTGCTGGTACGTGGCCACCGCGACGGTGCCGGCGACGGCGGCCAGGACGGCGGCGACGGCGGGCGCCGTACGCCCCCGGTTGCGCACGGCGTCGCGCAGCGCGAGCCGCGGGGACAGCGGCAGCCACCGCCCGAGCCGCCCGAAGAGGCCGACCAGCACCGGGGTGAGGGCGACGACGCCGAGCTCGGCGAGGGCGCTGCCCCCGGCGACGACGGTGGAGCCCAGGTCCGAGGCGGTGCCGTACAGGGCGATCGCGGCCCCGGTGGCGACGGCGGCGAGCCCGGCGACGGGCAGCACCCGGTTGGCGCGGCGCACCCCGCGCCGTCCGGTCAGCGAGGCCAGGACGGTCTGCCGGGAGGCGGTGACGGCGGGCACGATCGCGGACAGCAGGCCCGTCAGGACGGCGAGCAGGGCGATCCCCGCCAGCTCCAGCGGGCGGAAGTCGAGGCCGCCGAAGCGGCTGCCGAGCTGCGCCTCCAGTACGGGCCGCAGGCCGATGGTCAGCGCGATGCCGAGGGCGGTGCCGACGACGGCCGCGGCGGCGCCGATGACCAGGCCGCCGGAGAGCACGATGGAGCGGATATGGCGGCGGTCGCCGCCGTTGGCGCCGACCAGGCCGAGCTGGCGGCGCGAGCGGCGGGCGCCGACCGCGAAGGCCGGTCCGGCGAGCAGGCAGATCTCCAGCATGGCGAGGCCGACGACGGTGGCCAGGACGGCCATCTCGGTGGTGGAGCCGCCGCCCGGCTGGAACTGCGCCTTGGGCTCCTGGCGGTAGAGCGGGACCTGGGAGTCGGCCGGCGGGTCGAGGGCGACCGCGCGGGAGACGACGACCAGGGACTTGGCGTTGGCCGCCTGGACCATGTTCCACGTGAAACCACCGCCGCCGACGGTGACCAGGTACGCCGCGTCGGGGTGCACCCCGGTGCCCCCGGCCGCCAGGAGGGCCTTGTCGAGCGGGTCGATCAGGCTGCCGGGCGGGGCGATGAGCTGGCCCCGCCGGAGGTCGTCGGGCAGCTCGTAGGAGCCGACGATCCGGAAGGGGAAGGCGCCGCCACGCGGGGTGACGGAGGAGCCGACGAACAGCCCGGAGTCCTTGAGGAAGGCGTCGGTCGCGATGACCTCGCCCGCCCGCTCGGGCAGCCGGCCCCGGCCGGGGGTGATCAGGCCCTTCGCCAGCGGGCTGGCCAGGTCGATCTCGCGCAGTTCGGTGTTGAGCAGCCCGTGCTGGGTGCGGACCTTGCCGTAGCCGATGGCGTCCTTGAGGACCTGGCTGCCGGCCGGGACCGCGGCGGCGAGCAGGGCCGCGGAGTCGGGCGCGGGCTTCGCGGGCGCGGCGCTCCGGTCGGAGCCGCCGGCGGTCACGTACATCGTGCCGTCGGGCGTCTGGTGGAGCGGCAGGCCCATGCCCGGGTCGCTGATCCGGGCGTCGGCGGCGCCGATCTTGCGGCTGACGGCCTGGTCGGGGGAGAGCTCGGCGCTGCGCAGGGTGAGGTCGGCGGCGCTCACGCCGAGGATCGGCAGCGCGATCATCGCGAGGACCAGGGAGCTGCGGCCCTTGGCGCGCCAGGCGTCGCGGCGCGCGATGCGCAGGGCCGCCACCCAGGAGTGGTACCGGCCGTGGAGCGGGGAGGTCACTGGGCGGCCGCCTGCCCGGAGAGCAGGGAGTCGGCGTGGCTGCGCAGGGTCTCGTCGACGACGCTGCCGTCGCGGAGGAAGACCACGCGGTCGGCCCAGGCGGCGAACCGCGGTTCGTGCGTGACGAGGACCCCGGCCGCCCCGGCGTCGCAGCGCGAGCGCAGCAGGGCGAGCACGGACTCGCCGGTCTCGGAGTCGAGGGCGCCGGTGGGCTCGTCGGCGAGGACGAGGCGGCGGTCGCCGACGAGGGCGCGGGCGATGGCGACGCGCTGCTGCTGGCCGCCGGACATCTCGTCGGGGAAGCGGTCGGCGAGGACGCCGAGGTTCATCTCCGTCAGCGCCGCGAGGGCCGCGGCGCGGGCCTTGCGGGCGGAGGTGCCGTCCAGCTCCAGCGGCAGGGCCACGTTCTCGGCGGCGGTGAGCGCCGGGATCAGGTTGTAGTCCTGGAAGACGTAGCCGATGCTGCGGCGGCGCAGCGCGGCCAGCTGCTTGCGGCTCGCGGTGGTGATGTCGGTGCCCTCGACGAGCACCCGGCCGCTGCTGGGGGTGTCGAGGCCGCCCGCGAGGGTGAGCAGGGTGGACTTGCCGGAGCCGGAGGGCCCCATGACGGCGACGAGTTCGCCGGGGTGCACGGAGAGGTCGATCCCGCGCAGGGCGTGCACCTCGGTGGCGCCGCTGCCGTGGGTGCGGACGAGCCGCTCCAGTCGCAGGACGGGTTGCCGGGTCGGGTGCTGGGGCTGATGAGGCATGAGGGGTCCCCCCTGGAACGGTGGTTCAGCTCCGCCGCGCGCGGGCGGTGCGCGGCGGGGTGGAAGTGGTCGGGGCCTGGGGCGCTTCGGTGGTGCCGGCTCTCCGGTCGGCCGGCAGGGAGAGCCGTACGAGCCGGGCCTCGCAGTGGTCGAGCCAGCGGGCCTCGGCCTCGGTCTGGAAGATGAGCTGCTCCAGGACGAGCAGCCAGGCCACGTCGTCGCGCTCGCGGGACTGCCCGCTCTCGACGGCGGCGAGGGCCGTGGCCTTGAGCCGGGTGTAGTCCTGCATGGCGCGGATGGTGGCGTGCCGCTGGGACTGGATGACGGCGCGGATGTCCACGCCGGGGGCGCCCACGGCCATGGCGAGCTTGATCGACAGCTCGTCGCGGGGCGGGTTGGCCCGGTCGACCGGGCGCTCGTACCAGGCGCGCAGTTCGGTGCGGCCGGTGTCGGTGATGGCGTACAGGGTGTGGCCGGCGGCGTCCTCGCCGTCGGGGGCGACGAGACCGTCGCGTTCGAGGCGGGCGAGGGTCGTGTAGACCTGCCCGACGTTGAGGGGCCAGGTGGAGCCCGTGCGGGATTCGAACTCGGTACGCAGCTGGGAGCCGTACCGAGGTCCCCGTTCCAGCAGGGCGAGCAGGCCGTGGCGGATCGACATACTCGGTATGTATACCGAGTATGTTCGAGCCGGGCAACCATCCCGCGGCGTACGCCGCAGGGGGGATACGGGGTCCGGCGCGGCTCAGGCGCCCCGGCGCAGCCGCACGCCCAGATAGCCCAGCCCGAGCCCCATCAGGGCGCATCCGGTGCCCAGCGGCAGTATGTGCGCGGCCAGATCGGCGGCCCGGTCGTTCGGCGCGGTGCCCAGCGCGGTGTCCTCCGCACTCGCCGACGGGACGGGCGCCGCGACGGTCGGCCGCGGGGTCGGGACCGGGGGCGGCGGTGTGGGCTCGGTGCGCGGGCGCGCGGGGAGCAGCGGCCGGGAGGCCACCGTCAGCTCCGGGTTCGCGGGCTCCCCCGCGGGCCGTCCGGGCCGCTCCCGGCCCGCCCCGGCGGCGCTGCCCGCCAGGGCCTCGCCGTCGTACCCGGCGCCGCCCCCGGAGCCCGCCGCCGGTGTGGGGGCCGGAGCGGAGCGGGCGGGCCCGAGGGGGCCGGCGTAGGCGGAGGCGGCGGGGAGCAGCGCGACGGAGGCGAGGGCGGCGCAGGCCAGCCAGCGGGACGGTCGCAAGCCTTGGATCACGGGGAGCCCCTCCCGTCCCTGGGGTGCCCCGGAGAGGATCCGGGGGTCGAGCCGGCTGACGCGTCCAGCAGAGATGGGCTCAGATTTACATAGTGGGGCAAAAGCGGCATCCCGGACGCCCTCCAAGGGTGTCCGGGATGCCGGTGTGTCGTCCGGGCGGGGCGGGGCCGTCAGGGCGCGACCTGCCCGGGTGGTGCTCCTACTCGGGGTTGCCGGTGGACACGGTCAGCGTGTACTCCGTGCCCTCCTTGCCGATCTTCTCGCCCGCGGCCGGGGACTGGCTGAGCACGGTGTCCTTGCCGTACACCGCCTCGTCCTTCGGGACGATCGTGTACTTGCCGCCGGACGCCTGGATGCACTCCTTCACGGAGAGCAGGTTCTTGTACTTGAGGTCCGGCGCCGAGTACTTGCCGGCCTCGCTGTAGTGCTTCACCGGATCCGTGCACTTCTTCGGGTCGATGGTGCGCGTCAGGTCCGGCCCCTTGAACCCGGGCTTCGCGGAGGCGGTCGCCGCCGTGGAGGCGCCCGGGTCGGCCGCCTTGTCCTTGGTGTCGTCGCCGTTGGACGCGATCGCCGCGATCAGACCGCCCACCGCCAGCAGGGCCACCACGATCGCGCCGATGACCACCGGGTTGTTCCGCTTCCCGCCGCCGCCCGCCGCGCCGGAGCCGGCCGAGGCGTTCGCGGGGGAGATCGTGTACGGCGGCGGGGTCGGCGGCGCGTACTGCTGCTGGGGCTGCGGATAGGCGTAGCCGCCCTGCCCGTGCTGCTGCGGGGCGGGCGTGGGCGCGTACCCGGCCGGGGTCGGGGTGTGCGCCGACGGGTACGGCTGCTGCACACCGTGCGGGGGCGAGGTGAAGCCGGAGTCCACCGGCGGGAACACGGCCGAGCTCACGCCCGCGCCGCTGCTCAGGGGCCCCTGGCCCGGCACGATGACCGGCGCGCCGGTCTGCCCGGAGCCCAGCACCCGCGCCACCTCGTCGCCCATGGCGGCGGCCGTGGGGAAGCGCTCGTTCGGGTTCTTCTTGAGCGCCCGCGCCACCAGCGCGTCCATCGCCGGGGTCACCGCCCGGTTGACGGAGGACGGAGCCACCGGCTCCTCCTGCACATGGGCGTAGGCGATGGCCAGCGGCGAGTCCGCGTCGAAGGGGATCCGCCCGGTCAGCAGCTGGAAGAGCATGATGCCGACGGAGTAGAGGTCGGAGCGGGCGTCGACGCCGCGGCCGAGGGCCTGCTCGGGCGAGAGGTACTGCGGGGTGCCGACGACCATGCCGGTCTGCGTCATCGAGGTGACCCCCGACTGCATGGCGCGGGCGATGCCGAAGTCCATCACCTTGACCACGCCGCGCTTGTTCACCATCACGTTGCCGGGCTTGATGTCGCGGTGGACCAGCCCCATCTCGTGGCTGGTCTCCAGGGCGGCCAGTACGTCGGCCGTCATCTTGAGCGCCTTGTCGGCGGGCATCGCGCCGTACTGGCGGATGTCCTCCTCCAGCACCGAGCCGAGCGGCCGGCCCTCCACGTACTCCATGACGATGTACGGCATCACGGCGCCGTCGCCGGGGCGGCCGTCGAAGGCCACCTCGCCCTCGCCGGTGTCGAAGACCGACACGATGTTCGTGTGCGACAGTTTGGCAACAGCCTGCGCCTCACGGCGGAACCGCTCCCGGAAGGACTGTTCCCGGCCGAGATCGCTGTGCAGGGTCTTGATGGCCACCTGCCGGTCGAGCGCGGAGTCGTACGCCAGGTACACGGAGGCCATGCCACCGGCCCCCAGCAAGTCCCGTAGCTGGTAACGGCCACCGGCCAGAGAGCCGCCTGCGTACTGGCCCTGAGTGCCGTCCTGGCTCATGACTGTTGCTTCCCCTCGGGCTGTGTCCAGGCGCCTCCGGCCGGGCGCATGTGGCGCCCAGTCTGCCCCAGGGCAAGCACACGTCAAGCCAGGTGCCCGTTCCGTGACCACACGTGCACAGGGTGGCCTTGTCCGAACGGTGACCGGTTCCGAGGCTGTAGCGTTCACCGGAGCACAAAGAAAAGGACTACCGCTGAGCGGCGGCCGAGAGAGACGACGGCGAGGACTGATGGCACCCGAACCCGAGGGAAACGGCGCCGGGATGACCGATGGTCCTGAGCACTGGGGCGACGGTGGCCTGGTGGGCGACGGCCGTTACCGGCTGACGCACCGGCTGGGCCGCGGCGGCATGGCGGAGGTCTTCGCCGCCGAGGACGTGCGGCTGGGCCGCACCGTCGCCGTGAAGCTGCTGCGCGCGGACCTGGCCGAGGACCCGGTGTCCAAGGCCCGCTTCACCCGCGAGGCGCAGTCCGTCGCCGGGCTCAACCACCACGCCGTCGTCGCCGTGTACGACTCCGGCGAGGACAAGGTCGGCCCGAACACCGTCCCGTACATCGTCATGGAGCTGGTCGAGGGCCGCACCATCCGCGACCTGCTGATCAGCGCCGAGGCCCCGGGCCCCGAGCAGGCGCTCATCATCACCTCGGGCGTGCTCGAAGCCCTCGCGTACTCGCACCAGCACGGCATCGTGCACCGCGACATCAAGCCCGCGAACGTCATCATCACGGACGCCGGCGCCGTCAAGGTGATGGACTTCGGCATCGCCCGCGCCCTGCACGGCGCGCAGTCCACGATGACCCAGACCGGCATGGTGATGGGCACCCCGCAGTACCTCTCACCCGAGCAGGCCCTCGGCAAGGCCGTCGACCACCGCTCCGACCTCTACGCCACCGGCTGCCTGCTGTACGAACTGCTCGCGCTGCGGCCCCCGTTCACCGGCGAGACCCCGCTCTCGGTGGTCTACCAGCACGTCCAGGACGCCCCCGTGCCGCCCTCGCAGCTGCCGGAGGGCCAGCACATCCCGCAGGAGCTGGACGGGCTCGTCATGCGGGCCCTGGCCAAGGACCCGGACGACCGCTTCCAGAGCGCGGAGGAGATGCGCGGGCTGGTCCAGTACGCGCTCCAGATGCTGCACGACCAGGGCCCGAACACCGGCACCTGGAACACCGGCCCGGTCACCATGGCCCTCCCGCACGGCCGGGGCGGCGCCGCCCCGACCACGGCGATGCCGGTGGGCGGGACCGGCGGCCAGCAGGGCTACTCCGCGCACGCGTCCACCAGCCAGTTCCAGGCGCCGATGGTGCCCGCGCTGAACCCGGACGACGGCTCGGCCTTCCCCGGCGGCCCGGCCGGCCGGGGCAACGGCTACGACGGCTACGAGAGCTACGACGACCGGGGCGGCAGCCGCTGGAAGATGTGGCTCTTCGCGGTGCTCGCGATCGTCGCGATCGCGGGCGGCGTGGCCTACGCGGTGAGCAGCGTGGGCGGCGGCGGAGGCGGCGACCAGAAGCAGACTCCGGGGGTCACCCAGCCCCCGGCCAGCGCCAAGCCGAGCTCGGCCGACTCCCCGAACCCGCAGCAGTCGCACCAGACCTCGGACAACACGCCGTCCAACCCGGACACCCAGCCGACGGCCACCCGCACCCGCACGCAGAGCGCCAACCCGACCCCGACCGCGACGGCCACCGCCACGCAGTCCCCGACGCCGACGGCCACCAAGAGCGCCACGGCGACCGCCACGGCGACGCCCACCAAGAGCGCGCCGCCGACGGCGACCCCGCCCACGAAGTCGGCTCCCCCGCCGGCTCCCGACAGCGCGGAGTGAATGCGTCAGATGTACGAGGAGGGGCCCGGCGGAAGTAATTCCGCCGGGCCCCTCCTTCGTACTCCTCGGACCCGGAGCGCACCCCGCGGGGAGAATTCCCTCAGCGCTTCTCGGCCTGGAGCCGGGCCACGTAGGCGGCGGCCTGGGAGCGGCGCTCCATGCCCAGTTTCGACAGCAGGCTGGAGACATAGTTCTTGATCGTCTTTTCGGCCAGGTGCAGCCGCTCACCGATCACGCGGTTGGTCAGCCCCTCGCCGATCAGGTCGAGGATCTTGCGCTCCTGCTCGGTCAGGTTGGCCAGCCGGTCGTCGCCCCGGCCCTTGTTGCCGTCCCGCAGCCGCTCCAGTACGCGGGCGGTGGCCACCGGGTCCAGCAGGGACTTCCCGGCGGCGACGTCACGCACCGCGCTCAGCAGCTCGTTGCCGCGGATCGCCTTGAGCACATAGCCCGAGGCGCCCGCCATGATCGCGTCGAACAGGGCCTCGTCGTCCGCGAAGGAGGTCAGCATCAGGCATTTGATGCCCTCGTCCTGCGAGCGGACCTCGCGGCACACCTCCACGCCGCTGCCGTCCGGCAGGCGCACGTCCAGCACGGCGACGTCCGGGCGGGTGGCCGGGATCCGGACCAGGGCGTCCGCGGCGGTACCCGCCTCGCCGACGATCTCGATGTCCTCTTCGACCGACAAGAGCTCGTGGACGCCCCGACGCACCACTTCGTGATCGTCCAGGAGGAATACCTTGATTTTTCCGTCTTCGCGCACGACGTCAGTTTCACACACTCACCCCTTCCCTGCCGGAGTTACCCGGGATAACGTGCCGTTGTTCCCGGCCCCTGCAAGGCTGTGACCAGTGGTTGTTCCCGTCCCGGCGGATTTACTTGGAAATCCAAGCAAAAACGCAGGTCAAACGGGGTTTCGCAGTTATGCGGGGCACTGGGTAACGTGCATTGCGCAGGGCACTCGCCGGGACGCCTGTCACGCCTGAATCCCGACTGCGACGCGCACCCACCCCGTGCGCTCGTCACGGACGCAGGTGAGCCGCACTGGACCCCGGAGAACCCGGGTGCCGGACCGACGGAGGAGCACAAGTGACCGTGGAGAGCACTGCCGCGCGCAAGCCGCGACGCAGCAGCGGCACCAAGCGGGCGGCAGGTGCGGCGAGCGCCGCCAAGCCCGCCGCTGCCACCGCGCAGACGCAGGACGCCGAACCTCAGCTCGTACAGCTGCTGACGCCCGAAGGTGACCGCGTCGACAGCGCGGAGAGCGCCGAGTTCGCCGCCTTCGTCGCCGACATCACCACCGATGACCTGCGCGGGCTCTACCGCGACATGGTCATGACCCGCCGCTTCGACGGCGAGGCGACCGCCCTCCAGCGCCAGGGCGAGCTGGGCCTGTGGGCCTCGCTCCTCGGGCAGGAGGCCGCGCAGATCGGCTCCGGCCGCGCCCTGAACGACGCGGACTACGTCTTCCCGACCTACCGCGAGCACGGCGTGGCCTGGTGCCGCGGCGTCGACCCGACGAACCTGCTCGGGATGTTCCGCGGTGTGAACCACGGCGGCTGGGACCCCAACAGCAACAACTTCCACCTGTACACGATCGTCATCGGCTCGCAGACGCTGCACGCCACCGGCTACGCCATGGGCGTGGCCAAGGACGGCGCCGACGCGGCCGTCATCGCCTACTTCGGCGACGGCGCGTCCAGCCAGGGCGACGTGATGGAAGCCTTCAACTTCTCCGCGGTCTACAACTCCCCCGTGGTGTTCTTCTGCCAGAACAACCAGTGGGCGATCTCCGAGCCCACCGAGCGCCAGATGCGCGTACCGCTCTACCAGCGCGCCCAGGGCTTCGGCTTCCCCGGCGTCCGCGTCGACGGCAACGACGTCCTGGCCTGCCTGGCCGTGACCCGCTGGGCCCTGGACCGGGCGCGCCGCGGCGAGGGCCCGACCCTGGTCGAGGCGTTCACGTACCGTATGGGCGCGCACACCACCTCCGACGACCCGACGAAGTACCGGCGGGACGAGGAGACGGCGGCCTGGGAGTCCAAGGACCCGATCCAGCGCCTCAAGACGTACCTGCTGGCTTCCGGCGGCGCCGACGAGGCGTTCTTCACGGAGCTGGAGGCCGAGAGCGAGGCCATGGGCAAGCGCGTGCGCGAGGCCGTGCGCGCCATGCCCGACCCGGACACCATGGCGATCTTCGAGAACGTCTACGCGGACGGGCACGCGCTCGTCGACGAGGAGCGCGCGCAGTTCGCTGCCTACCTCGCGTCCTTCGAGCCGGCCGAGGAGGGTCACTGATGGCTGTCGAGAAGATGTCGGTCGCGAAGGCGCTCAACGAGTCGCTGCGCAAGGCCCTGGAGCAGGACCCGAAGGTCCTGATCATGGGTGAGGACGTCGGCAAGCTGGGCGGTGTCTTCCGTATCACCGACGGCCTGCAGAAGGACTTCGGCGAGGAGCGGGTCATCGACACCCCGCTCGCCGAGTCGGGCATCGTCGGCACGGCCATCGGCCTGGCCCTGCGCGGTTACCGGCCCGTCGTGGAGATCCAGTTCGACGGCTTCGTGTTCCCGGCGTACGACCAGATCGTCACGCAGCTCGCGAAGATGCACGCCCGCGCGCTGGGCAAGGTCAAGATGCCCGTCGTCGTGCGCATCCCCTACGGCGGTGCCATCGGCGCGGTCGAGCACCACTCGGAGTCCCCGGAGACGCTGTTCGCGCATGTCGCGGGCCTCAAGGTGGTCTCCCCCTCGAACGCGAGCGACGCCTACTGGATGCTCCAGCAGGCCATCCTCAGCGACGACCCGGTGATCTTCTTCGAGCCGAAGCGCCGCTACTGGGACAAGGGCGAGGTCGACACCGAGGCCATCCCGGGCGAGCTGCACAAGGCGCGCGTGGCCCGCGAGGGCTCCGACCTCACCCTGGCCGCCTACGGCCCGATGGTGAAGGTCTGCCTGGAGGCGGCGGCCGCGGCCGCCGAGGAGGGCAAGTCGGTGGAGGTCGTCGACCTGCGCTCGATGTCCCCGGTCGACTTCGACGGGATCCAGGCGTCGGTGGAGAAGACCCGCCGGCTCGTGGTGGTCCACGAGGCGCCGGTCTTCCTCGGCGTGGGCTCCGAGATCGCCGCCCGCATCACGGAGCGGTGCTTCTACCACCTGGAGGCGCCGGTGCTGCGTGTGGGCGGCTTCCACGCCCCCTACCCGCCGGCCCGCCTGGAGGACGAGTACCTGCCCGGCCTGGACCGGGTGCTCGACGCCGTCGACCGCTCGCTGGCGTACTGAGGAGCCACGTTCCATGACCATCCGCGAATTCAAGATGCCCGACGTGGGCGAGGGCCTCACCGAGGCCGAGATCCTCAAGTGGTTCGTCCAGCCGGGTGACACCGTCACCGACGGGCAGGTCGTCTGCGAGGTCGAGACGGCCAAGGCCGCCGTCGAGCTGCCGATCCCCTTCGACGGCACCGTGCACGCGCTGCTCTTCGAGGAGGGCACCACGGTCGACGTCGGCCAGGTGATCATCTCGGTGCGGACCGCGGGCGCCGCCGCCGAGGCCCCGGCCCAGGAGGCGGGCTCGCCCGTCGCCGCGGCCGCCCCGGAGGCTCCGGCGGCCGAGGAGCCCGCCGCCGAGGCCCGCCAGCCCGTGCTGGTCGGCTACGGCGTCTCCACCGCCTCCACCAAGCGCCGCCCGCGCAAGGCCACGGCGGGCACGGCCGCGCAGAACGGCACGGCCGCCGCGGCCCCGGCCGCGCCGGTGCTGCCCGCCGTCCCGGCGCAGCCGGCCGGGGAGCGGCCGCTGGCGAAGCCGCCGGTGCGCAAGCTCGCCAAGGACCTCGGCATCGACCTGGCCTCCGTGGTCGCCACCGGCGACGGTGGGGTCGTGACCCGGGAGGACGTCCACGCGGCGGCCGCCGCGGCGATCGCCCCGCAGGCCGTCCCGGCGGCGGTGCCCACGGCTCCCGCCCCGGCTCCGGCGGCCGCGCCCGTCGCGGCGGTGGCCGCGGCGGTGGCGGACCCGGCGGCGCGGGAGACCCGTATCCCGGTCAAGGGGGTCCGCAAGGTCACCGCCCAGGCCATGGTCGGCTCGGCCTTCACCGCCCCGCACGTCACCGAGTTCATCACCCTCGACGTGACCCGGACGATGAAGCTGGTCCAGGAGCTCAAGGAGGACCCGGACCTCGCCGGTCTGCGGATCAACCCGCTGCTCCTGATCGCCAAGGCCGTCCTGGTGGCCATCCGCCGCAACCCGGACGTCAACGCGTCCTGGGACGAGGCGGCCCAGGAGATCGTGCTCAAGCACTACGTGAACCTGGGCATCGCGGCGGCCACCCCGCGCGGGCTGATCGTCCCGAACATCAAGGACGCTCACGCCAAGACCCTGGGCGAGCTGTCGGAGTCGCTGTCCTCGCTGGTCGCCACGGCCCGCGACGGCAAGACCTCCCCGGCGGACATGCAGAACGGCACCGTCACCATCACCAACGTCGGCGTCTTCGGCGTCGACACCGGTACGCCGATCCTGAACCCGGGCGAGTCCGCGATCCTCGCGGTCGGCGCGATCAAGCTCCAGCCGTGGGTCCACAAGGGCAAGGTCAAGCCGCGCCAGGTCACCACCCTGGCGCTGTCCTTCGACCACCGCCTGATCGACGGCGAGCTCGGCTCGAAGTTCCTCGCCGACATCGCGGCGGTCCTGGAACACCCGCGCCGCCTGGTCACCTGGGCCTGACGTCCCCCCGCACCACCACCGGTGGCCGGCCTCCCCGCGGGGGGCCGGCCACCGCCGTGTTCCCGGCCCGAGGGGTACCCTGCCGCCGGGGAAGGGGGGCGGGGTGTCCATCGCCGAGCTGCAGGTGTACTCCGTCGAGGAGGCCGATGTCACGGGCGGCGTGTGCGTGGTGCGCTGCGTCGGCGGGGTGGCCCGCGCCGGGCAGGTGTACGCCGCCGGGGAGTCCCGGATGGGCCTGCGCCGCATCGAGCGCTACGGCCGGGCCGTCCGCTGCTTCGACGCCGGGCACACCGCCCGCGTCCACCTCACGGGGGCCATGGTCGCGCTGCTCTCCCGCGGGCAGGTGCTGACCTCGGTGCCGCCCGCCGGGCACACCCTGGCCGATCTGGAGGCATGGCTGGCCACCGGGCCGCCGCTGGACGACGAACCGCAGCCGCGGACCCTGCGCGTGCTGGCCGGGGTGCGGATGCGCGACGACCGCCTCCCGGAGGCGATCCGGCTGCGCTGGGGCCGGGTGGCGCTGGCCGCCGCCGAGCGCTGCGCGCGCGCCGAGGGCACGCCCGATCTGCTGCGGGCGCCCGAACTGGCCCGCGTACAGGTGTACTTGATCGAACGCTTCGGGCCGGGCCGGGGCGGTGACCCGGTGGCCCTGTGCCGGGAGCTGCTGGCCCTGATCGACCTCACCCCGGAGCAGGCGGCGGCCCAGGCCGGCGCCTGGCGCGACCTGCCCCACCACCGCATCCGGCACCTGCGCCGGCTCAAGGCGCTCGTCCCGTGGCTGACCGCCCTGCGCCCCCACCTCGCGCACGAGGCCGCGCTCACGGCGGCGGTCGACGCCTGGACCCGGACCGGGCCGCGGCTGCCGTAGGGGCCGGAGCGTCACTTCCACCGGAGCGTCACTTCCAGGGGATGTGCAGCCAGGGGCTCGCCGGGTCGGTGGTCAGGGTGACGTGGGCGGCGAGGGCGCCGGTGTACCAGGTGCCGAACTCCTCCTCGTCGAAGTGCAGGCAGCGCCCGAGCACGTACCCGGCGGAGAAGTCCGCCCACGAGCGGTACACGCCGCGCGCCGCGTCCCCGGCGCGCAGGACGGCCGTCTCCGCCTCCTGGAGGGTGCCGTAGCGGCAGCCGACGCCCCAGCGGGCCATCTGGGAGGCCCGGCCGAGGTCCCAGCCCTCCACGGAGCGCACCCAGCCGTCCTCGGGCAGCAGCCCGTCGGCCCGGAAGCGCTGCTCGTAGCGGGCGATCCGGCCGATGAGCCGTCCGACCCCGGCGATCTCCCCCTCCACCTCGGCGGCGGGGCGCGGCCGGGCGGCGGTGACCCCGTCCGGGGTGAGCTGCGGCTCGGCGGCGCGCTCGGCGTTGCGGCGCAGCGTGGCCTCGGCGGTGTGCCGCCAGTGCTCGGTGTCCACCGGGCCCGCGAAGTCGGAGGCCAGCGCCCGGCGCACGCGCAGGGCGAACTCCCAGACGGGGCTGACCATCTCGGCGTTCAGCAGGGTCTCCAGGGTGGAGAGCCAGTCGGCGCGGTCGGTGATGCTCCAGCTCTTCGCGACCCGGCGGCGCTCGTGCCGGTAGCCGCCGCCGTGGTAGGCGAGGGCGTTCCAGAACTCGCCGTTCGTGACGGCGAGATGGCCGCCGACGGCCAGCCCGTGCGCGATGTCCCCGTGCAGCGGGCCGCCGGTGAAGAGGGCGTGCACCCGGCCGTCGGGCAGCCCGTAGGAGGGCGCGGCGTCGGCGTGCGCCCGCCAGCGGGCCAGGTCGGCGGGGGTGGTGGTGAGGTACGCCTCGGCGGGGGAGCCCGGGTTCACGGCGAGGAAGGCCGGATCACCGGCCGCCCACACGGTGGAGAACCAGCCCAGGCTGCGGGACTCGAAGACGGTCTCGGGGGTGGGGGCGGGCAGCATGCCGGCGGTGTGCACGACCAGCATGCGGTCCGGGGTGGCGTGGAAGAACACCGAGTCGGGGTGCGCGTCGGACTGGGCGCGGTGCTGCCCGAGGTAGAGCGGGGTGCGGGCCAGGACGTCGAAGTACGCGGCCCAGTCGCCGGCGGTCTTCGCCTCGTACAGCTCTCTCTCGATGACGCTCGGCGCGCTCCAGGTCCCGGTCCCCATACCGGGACCCTAATACGGGCGTTGGGGCCGCTCCGCCCCGGGCCGCCCGCCCCCGCCCGGGGGCTCGCGGGCGGGCGCCGTCCGGCGCCCCCTCGTGCCCCCGCGCGACCGCGCGGACCCCCTTGACGCCCCCCGGCGCCCGGGGCACGCTCGCGGGTCCCGAATCTCCATCCGCACGGTCGCAGCCGGGGGGCCGCATGCCGCAGGAAACCGTTCAGTCGGCGGGGGAGCTGCGCGCGCGGCTCCTCGCGCGGGGGGCGCGATGGTCGGTGCTGGAGCACCTGGCCGACGAGGAGCCCCTGCCGCGGCCCTCGCTCGGCCTGGAGCCCGGGGCGGATCTGACCCGGGCCGAGGAGGCCGGCCGGGTCGATCTGCGGGGGATCATCGGGCACCCGAGCGGCAACCCGCACCTCACCCGCCGCCGGGCCGCCCACGGCCTGCTGGCGGACGCGCCCGGGGCCGCCCCGGTGGCCGGTGCCCGGCCCGCCGCGGTGGACTGGCGCGAGCGCTGGGGCTGGCCGTGGATCACCAAGGTGAAGGACCAGAACCCGTGCGGTTCCTGCTGGGCCTTCGGCGCGGCGGGCCTGGTGGAGTCCATGGCCCGCATCGAGCACGACGTCTGGGCGGAGCGCTCCGAGGGGGACGTCCACGACGGGCTGCGCTACACCTGCGGGCAGGGCAGCAACCCGGAGACCGCGCTCGACTGGATCCGGGGCAACGGCGGGCTCGCCGACCCGGACTGCTGGCCGTACAGCACCCCGCCCGACGGGCTGCCCGCCGCCCGCCGCGACGCCTGGCGGGCCGAGTACACCCCCAGCTGGGACCGCTCCGGGCGCACCGTCCGGATCCCCGAGCACGTCCGGCTCGGCGATGTGGAGCAGCAGAAGGTCTGGCTGGACACCGTCGGCCCGCTGACCGCCTGCTTCGACGTGTACGAGGACTTCTTCGGCCTGGGCTCCGGGGTGTACCACCGCACCAGCGACCGGCTCGCGGGCGGCCACTGCGTGCTGGTCGTCGGCTACGACGACGCGGCGGGCTGCTGGCTGTTCAAGAACTCCTGGGGGACGGGCTACCACGTCGGCGGCTACGGCCGGATCGCCTACGGCGAGGTGAACATCGACCACTGGGCCAAGTGCGGGCTGCGCGGCACCAACCCCGATCCGTGGACCAAGCGCCGCCTGCACACCGGCAACGTCTACGAGAGCGGCAACGGCCGCGCCCACCGCAACTTCGAGCTGCTGGCCACCACCACGGGCGACCGCCTCCAGCACTGGTGGCGCGAGGGCGATCCGCCGTACGGCTGGTCGCGGGCGGAGGTCTTCGCCGCCGACGCCTCCGGCCAGCCCGCCTTCACCGGCACCACCTACAACCGGAACATGGAGTCCCTGCACGTCACCCCGGGCGGCCGGCTGCGCCACTGGTACTACGAGCAGTCGGCCGCCGTCTGGCGCGACGGCGGCGTCTTCGGGCCGGGCGACGCGGCCGTGGGCTCCACCCCGGCGTTCATCCAGAGCGACTACGGCAAGCCCGGAAACTTCGAGGTGGTCGTGCGCACCACCGACGGCCGGCTGAACCACTGGTGGCGGATCAACGGCGCCCCCTGGACCTGGAACGACGGCGGCCGCTTCGCCTCCGGCATCGCCCACTACGGCCCGGCCCTGGTGCAGACCCGCGCCCGCCACCTGGACCTCGTCGCCACCCGTACCGACGGCCGGATGCAGCTCTGGTGGCGCGACGACCCGAACGGCTTCGTCTGGCGCGCCGGGGAGGTCTTCGGCAGCGGTACGCCCGCCACCTCCGCGCCCTGCCTGATCGAGGGCCAGTACGGGGCCGCCGACGAGGACACCGCCGGGAACTACGAGCTGTGCGTGGCGGTGGCCGGCGGGCAGGTGGAGCACTGGTGGCGGGGCAACGCGGGCGGCTCCCCCTGGCGGCGCGGCGCGGTCTTCGGCCATGACGTCGCCTCGGTCACCGGGATGCTCCAGGGCAGTTTCGGGTTCAACCTGGAAGTCGTCGTACTGCGCACCGACCGCCGGCTCCAGCACTACTGGCGGGACGGCGCGGGCTGGCACGAGGGGCCGGTGATCGGCCCCGTCGGAGAGGACCGGGCGGGCACGTGGAGGTACGGAGCGTCGTGCTGAGCCCCGGTGAGCCGTACGAGCTGCGGCTCACCGGGCGCGGGGCGCGCGGGTACGTGTGGACCTGGCGGGTGACCGGCGACGCGGACCTCGTGGCGGTGACCGAGGCCGCCGGGACGGCCGGGGCGGGCCCGCCGGGCTCGGCGGTGGAGCTGACCTACGTGGTCCGGGCCCGGCCCCCGGGCGGGGGACGGGCCAGGATCCGCTTCGCGCAGGTCAGGCCGCCCTACCCGGAGGAGGCCCCGTACGACGAGTTCGTGCTGGACGTGGAGGTCACCGGCGGCGCGGGCTGAGGACCGCGTGCTGGAGGGCCTCCAGCGGACCGCGCCCGAAGCGGCGCAGCCAGAGCCAGGACCCGGCGGCAAGAACCACGCCGACCCCGGCCCACAGGCCCATCACCCACCAGGGGCCGTCGCCCGCGAACCGCGCGGCGAGGCCGAGCCCGAAGCCGTAGCAGAGCAGGACGCAAACCAGGTTCTGGGCGACGTAGCAGGACAGGGCGGTGCGGCCGACGGAGCCGAGGGCGGCGGTCGCGAAGCCGGGCAGCCACCGGCGGTCCAGGGCGATGCCGAGCAGGCCGAGGTAGCCGAGGGCGAACAGCGGGGCGGCGCCGTAGCGGCCCAGCAGGTAGAAGTCCTCGCCGCCGAGGGTGGTCGCGGCGTTCAGCGGCAGCCCGAGGCCCAGCCCCCAGGCGGCCAGCCGGGCCCGGATCCGGCGGCCGCCGGCGCCGTCGGTGAAGGCGCCCGCGCGGTACAGCCGGACCCCGAGCAGGAAGAGGAACACCAGCAGGCCGAAGGAGAGGACCGGCTCGATGCGCAGGACCGCGGCGTTCTCCAGGCGGAAGGAGATCTGCTCCGCCCAGCTCCCCCGGGCGTACAGCTCCACCGCCGCCGGACCGGGGGCCCGCGGCGGGCTGTCGGGGCGGCCCGCCGAGCCCAGGGTGAGCAGCCCGATCAGGGCCAGGTGCAGCCCGCCGGCGGTCCACATCGCGACCTGCCGCACCCGCGCGGAGCGGGCCAGCAGCCAGGCGACGAGCAGCGCGGTGACGGCGTACCCCATGAGCACGTCCCAGGCGAAGACGAGCACGAAGTGCACCGTGCCCTCCAGGAACAGGAAGGCGGCGCGGCGCGGGTACCGGCCGGGCCAGGGGCTGCCGCGGCGGGCGGCGGAGTCGTACTGGATGGCCAGGCCCACCCCGAACAGCACGGTCAGCAGGGCCAGGAACTTGCCGTCCGCGAGGAAGCGGAAGACGGTCTCCGCGAGGCGCGCGGGGGAGGGGCCGGAGAGGACGTCGGGCGCGGCCAGGGAGCCCTGGAGCACGCCCCACTCGGAGCCGGGCGAGGTGAAGATCCATACGTTGGTCATGAGCGTGCCGAGGATCGCGGCACCGCGCAGGAGGTCCAGGAGGGGCAGCCGGGTGGCCGTGCGGGCCACCGGGGTGAGGGTGTCGGCCATGCCCTCCAGCCTTCCGGCGGCCGGGGCCGTCCACGTCCTGCGGGCGGACGAAGCCCCTCTGCATCCTTCGATGCACGGCCGCCGGACGCGGGGAGGAGGGCGGGGCCTCGGTCCACATCCCGGACGTGCCTGCCGCCCGTAGCGCTGTTGTATCTATGCTGTGTACATGCCCGCCGCCACCAGCATCCTGACCGCCGCCGACCGCGTCTACCGGCATGTGAAGGACGGCGTGCTCGACCGTCGCTACGAGGGCGGCACCCTGCTCACCGAGGGCGAACTCGCCGAAGCCGTGGGGGTGTCCCGGACGCCGGTGCGCGAGGCGCTGCTGCGGCTGGAGACCGAGGGGCTGCTCAAGCTGTACCCGAAGAAGGGCGCGCTGGTCCTGCCGGTCTCCGCGCAGGAGATCGACGACGTGCTCGAAACCCGGCTGCTGGTCGAGGAGTTCACCGTCCGCCGGGCCGTACCGACCCCACCGGGCCTGCTCGACCGGCTCACCGCCCTGCTCGACGAGCAGCGCCGGCACGCCGACGCGGGCGACCTCGCCGCCATGATGGCCGCCGACCGCGGCTTCCACGCCGAGATCGTGCGCCACGCCGGCAACCAGATCCTCTGCCGCCTCTACGACCAGCTCCGCGACCGGCAGCTGCGGATGGGCGTCGCCCTGCTGCACGCCCACCCCGACCGGCTGGAGCGCACCCTCGTGGAGCACGCCGAGATCCTGGCCGCGCTGCGCGCCGGGGACGTGGAGACGGCCGCCGCCGCCGTCCGCGGCCATATCGGCCGGGTCGACGCGCTGCTGCGGGGGCCGGGCCGGTGACCGCCCCCGCCCCCGTTCCCGACCCCGCCCCCGTTCCCGCCCCGGCGTCCGTTCCCGACCCGGCGCCCGTTCCCGCCCCGGCGTCCGGACCGCGCGGCTCCGGGCTCCCGCAGGACCCGCCCGGCGGGGCGCGCGCCTTCGCCGTCTGGGGCATCGGCGTCGCCGTCTACTTCGTCGCGGTGATCTTCCGTACCAGCCTCGGCGTGGCCGGACTCGAAGCCGCCGACCGCTTCCACGTGGGCGCCTCGGCGCTGGCGGCCTTCTCCCTGCTCCAGCTCCTCGTCTACGCCGGCATGCAGATACCCGTGGGCCTCATGGTGGACCGCCTCGGCACCAAGAAGGTCCTCACCCTGGGCGCCGTGCTCTTCACCGCCGGACAGCTCGGCTTCGCCCTCTCCCCCTCCTACGGGATGGCGCTCGCCGCGCGGGCCCTGCTCGGCTGCGGCGACGCCATGACCTTCATCGCCGTCCTGCGCCTCGGCACCCGCTGGTTCCCCGCCCGGCGCGGCCCGCTGACGGCCCAGCTGGCCGGACTCGCGGGCATGGCCGGCAACCTCGTCTCCACCCTCGTCCTCGCCCCCGTCCTGCACGGCGTGGGCTGGACGGCCGCCTTCGCCGGGAGCGCGGTGGCCGGACTGGTGGTGCTGGTCCCGCTGGTGCTCTTCCTGCGGGACGGCCCCGAGGGGTACGAGCCCCCGCGCACGCCCCCGCCGTCCGGCGCCGGGGCCCCGGACGGCTTCGTGCGCTTCGTCCGCCGCCAGATCCGCGCCTCCTGGAGCGAGCCGGGCACCCGGCTCGGCCTGTGGGTGCACTTCACCACGCAGTTCCCGGCGATGGTCTTCCTGCTGCTGTGGGGCATGCCCTTCCTGGTGGAGGCGCAGGGCCTGTCCCGGGGCACCGCGGGCGCGCTGCTGACGCTGGTCGTCTGCTCGCACATGACGCTCGGCCTGGTCTACGGCCAGGTCGTCGGGCGCCGCCCGGGCGCCCGGATCCCGCTGGCCCTGGGCACCGTCGCCCTCACCGCCGTCTTCTGGGGCGCGGTGCTCGCCCACCCGGGCCGGGCGCCGCTCTGGCTGCTGATCACGCTCTGCGCGGTGCTCGGCGGCTGCGGCCCGGCCTCGATGATCGGCTTCGACTTCGCCCGCCCGGCGAATCCGCCCGAGCGCCAGGGGACCGCCTCCGGGATCACCAACATGGGCGGCTTCCTCGCCTCCATGACCACACTGCTGGCGGTGGGGATCCTGCTCGACGCCACCGGCGACAACTACCGCGTCGCCCTCTCCACCGTCTTCGTGCTCCAGGCGCTCGGCGTCGCCCGGATCCTGCGCCTGCGCCCCCGCGCCCTGGAACGCGAGACGGCCCGCGCCCGCGGCACGATCCCGTCCCCGGCCGCCCCGCGGCCCGTACCGGAGGGGGCCGGGCGGGAGGCGGGCTGAGGGTCTACGGGGTCACGGCGAACTGCGTCAGGATGGCCTCCGCCAGCTGCGCGTCGCCCTCCACCTTCACCCGGTCCGCCACCGCGTGCGCCCGCACCCGGCCCGCCGCGAGCCGTACGTACGTCTCCCAGTCCAGCACCAGCGTCACCGCCGGGCCCAGCGACGGGGACTTGTCCACCGTGCCCCGGCCCTCCGCGTCCACCCGCACGGTCCGCATGAACTCCAGCTGCCCGTGCACATCGAGGACCACCGCCGAGTTCGCCGGCGCGCCCGCCCGCTTCGCCACCACCTTCGGGAGCCCCGCCAGCAGCAGGTCCCGCGCCACGTACGCCCCCGGCGAGTCCCAGTTGCCCGGCACGCCCAGCGCCCACCGCAGGTCCTGCTCGTGCACCCACACGTCGAACGCCCGCAGCCGCAGCGCCTGCTCCAGCGTCACCTGCTCACCCAGCGGCCCGCGCACCATGGCCTCCGGATCCCGCTTCTCGTTGCGCAGCTGCCGCGCCCGGCGGATGACCGTGTACTCCAGCTCCGAGGTCATCTCCGGCGCCGTGTGGTGGCGCCGTACGTCGACCTGCACCTCCATGTACCGGCTGAACTCGTCCACCACGTGCCGCAGGTCCCGTGCCACGGTGTGGATCGGCCGCGGATCGCCCAGCTGCTCGCACTCGACACCGATGATGTGGGAGACCACGTCCCGGACCGACCAGCCGGGGCACGGCGTCGCCCGGTTCCACTCGCCCTCCGTCAACGGCAGGACCAGCTCTGATATCGCCTCGATGGAGTGGGTCCACGCGTCGGCATAGGGCTGAAGGCTGGGATGCGGATGGACGGTCAACGGGACCCCTCGCGGTGCTGTTCAGTGGCGTCGTTCAGTGGCGCGTTTCGGAAGCGGTGGACTCAGTTTCCAAAACTACGCTGCTGTTGAGCACCCCGGCAGTGCTTTCGTGTGACGATTCGTAGGCCCGAGTTGACGGCTTGAATGCCAGGACGGTGGTAATGTGCGCGCCTCGCTGATCCAAATCGCAGTGAACGAGGGCGAGTCGGTGTCTTCCCGACGCGCCCGCGTGGCCGCTCTCGTACGGGAGCAGGACGGGTCCGACCTCGTCGTGCTGCCGGAGCTGTGGACCGTCGGGGCCTTCGCCTACGAGCAGTTCGAGACCGAGGCCGAACCGCTGGACGGCCCCACCTTCGAGGCCATGTCCAAGGCCGCGCGCGACGCCGGGGTCTGGCTGCACGCGGGCTCGGTGGTCGAGCGCGCCGGGGACGGCTCGCTCTACAACACCGCCCTTGTTCTCTCCCCCGAGGGCGAACTGGCCGCGAGCTACCGCAAGATCCACCGCTTCGGCTTCGACCAGGGCGAGGCGGTGCTCATGTCCGCCGGGGACTCCCTGACGACGGTGACCCTGCCCGAGCAGACCCTCGGCATCGCCACCTGCTACGACCTGCGCTTCCCCGAGCTGTTCCGGGGCCTGGTCGACGCCGGGTCCACCACGATGGTGGTCGTGGCCGGCTGGCCCGCGCGGCGGCGCGCGCACTGGACGCTGCTGAACCGGGCGCGGGCGGTGGAGGACCAGTCGTACGTCCTGGGCTGCGGCCTGGCCGGCACCCACGCGGGCGTGGAACAGGCCGGGCACAGCCTGGTGGTGGACCCGTGGGGCGAGGTCCTGGCGGAGGCGGGCCCGGGGGAGGAGGTCCTGACGGTGGACCTGGACCCGAAGAAGGTCCGCGAGACCCGCACCCAGTTCCCGGCCCTCAAGGACCGCCGCCTGGGCGTCTGACGCGCCCGCGGCTCAGACGCCCCGGCTCCACAGCAGCACCGTGAGCGCGGCCGGGACGGGGCAGGCCACCGCGCCGAGCAGCAGCATCCGCGCGGAGGAGTCCATCGCGCGCAGCGCGGGGGTGCGGGCCAGCGCGACGAGCCCGGCGGCCCCCGCCGGCAGCAGGAGCAGGCAGCCGGGCAGCCACCAGGCCGGCTCGCCGCTCCCCAGGGCCCACAGCAGCGCGACGCAGCCGATGCCGCCCACCCAGGAGACCGTGAGCGCGGTGAGCGTCCAGACCAGGACGGCGAGCGCGACGACGACGGGCCGGTGCGCGCGAGGCTGCCGCGCGGGCCGGCCCGGCCCGTACAGGGCCGCGTAGGTCTCGGGGTTCACCGGGCTTCCTTCCGTGGTGCGGCGGGGACACCGCCGATCCTCGCCGCCCGCCGGCCGCCCCGGCATGAGCGTGCGTGCTCAGCCCGGCCGGGGCGCCGTACTCACCCGGCTCACCCGGAACCGGCGCTCTCCTCCCGCTCCCCCTCCCGCTCCTTCTCCGCCATCCGGATCACGCACACCGCGACCGCGATGAGCAGCGCCGCGTCCGCGTCCTCCCGGACCACCTCCACCGCGTACGTCTCGCGCACCCGGTACCACTGGCGCGAGACCAGGGCCAGCAGCTCCCCGTCGTACTCGATCTTGAACTCGCGGTCCGTGATCCGCCCGCTGACATCGAGCTCCGTGCCCTCGACCAGCGTCACCCGGAAGTGGTTGCGCAGCAGCGAGAACCGCTTCCGGCGGATCACCGCGAGCTGCCGCTCGTCCCGCTCCAGCGTCATGGCGTCGCGGAAGCCGAACAGCTTCTCCCGCAGGGTGATCAGGATCCGCCCGTCGGGGTCCTTGAGCTCCAGGGTGTCCCGGAAGCGCAGGGCCTTGCCGTCGACGAGGAAGGCGTGCCGCCCGTCCTCGTCCTCGATCCAGTAGTCGTCCCCGATGGCCAGCAGTTTGTCCCGAACGAGGTATTTCATGACCTCATCCGTGCCCGCGATAGGTTTCCGCCATGCCCCTGCTCTACGTGACCGACCTGGCGTACCCGGCACGCGGCCGCCGCTACTGCGACGAGGACATATTCCTCACCTCCCGGCTGCGCCGGGACTTCCGGCTGGCCCTGTGCCACCCGGCCGACGCCCGCGCCCTGATGCCCGCCTTCGACGCCGTGATCGTCCGCAACAGCGGGCCCGTCCTGCACTACCAGGAGGAGTACGACGCCTTCCGCGCCGCCGCCCTCGCCACCGGCACCCGGGTCTACAACCCGCTCACGGGCCGCGCCGACATGGCCGGAAAGCAGTACCTCCTCGACCTCACGGCCGCCGGCTACCCGGTCATCCCGACCGTCGACGACCCGGCCCGGCTGGCGGAGCTGCCGTCCGTGCCCGAGTACGCCGTCAAGCCGAAGCAGGGCGCCGACTCCATCGGCCTGACCTTCACGGCCACCCCGGAGGGCCCGGCGGGGGCCGTACTGATCCAGCCGCGCGTGGATTTCGCGTACGAGGTCTCCTTCTACTTCGTCGACGACGCCTTCCAGTACGCCCTGTACGCCCCCGACCCGGCCCGCCGCTGGGAACTGCGCCCCTACGACCCGGCCCCCGCGGACCTGGCCTTCGCCCGCGCCTTCGTCGAGTGGAACACCCTCGGCCACGGCATCCAGCGCGTGGACGCCTGCCGGGCCCCCTCGGGCGAACTCCTGCTGGTGGAACTGGAGGACCTGAACCCGTACCTCTCCCTCCACCTCCTCCCGCCCCACGTCCAGGACACCTTCCTCACCGCCCTCACCACCTCCCTCCACGCCTACCTCGGCTGAGCCGGGGCCCGTCAGAGCGCGCTGGTGTCGAGGTCGATCCCGAACGGCTCGGGCAGCCGCACCGGCGTGCCGAAGGGGTGCGGGCCGTCGGCCGTGGTGTAGCCGAGGCTGCCGGGTTCGGCGTAGAGGGTGACGGAGCGCTCCTGCCGGTCGACGAGCAGGTAGAGCGGCGCGCCGTACTCCGCGTACCGCTTGCGTTTCACCACGCGATCGGTCTCGGCGTCGGACCGGGAGGTGATCTCCACGACCAGCAGGGTCTGATCGGGCAGCAGCGCACCCCCATGGTGCGCGAGCTCTTCCGGCACGACGGCGATGTCCGGGATGTACCAGTTGCTCGATCCGGGCAGATCCAGATTGCCCGAACCCTCCACGCACCCGAGGTCGTCCACCCTCGCCTCGATCTGGCGGCGTACGAGCTTCGCCGCCCGCTCGTGGTCCCAGCTCGGTGTCACGTGGGTGATCACCCCTTCGACGATCTCTGTGCGGTCGCCCACGTGGTGCTGGATGGCGTACTTCAGGGCCCGTTCGGGATCGATGCCCTCGCTGTAGTCGCGCGCGGTGGTCATGCCGCAAGCCTCCTTCGACGCCCCGGGCCAGGCTCGCACACCCCCGTTCATTGCGGCCGTGTGTCCGGCCCGCGGTCACCCGTCGGGGTGCGGGGGCGGGGATGGCAAGCTGGACGGATGAACGATGCTGCCCCGGCGCCCACCCCCGCGCCCGCGCCCCGCCGTGCCCGTGTCCGTGCCCCCGAGCTGACCGGCAAGGGCGGCTGGCTGAACACCGGCGGGAAGGACCTCACCCTCGCCGGCCTGCGCGGACGCGTGGTCATCCTCGACTTCTGGACCTTCTGCTGCATCAACTGCCTGCACGTCCTCGACGAGCTGCGCGAGCTGGAGGAGAAGCACCGCGACACCGTCGTGATCATCGGCGTGCACTCGCCGAAGTTCGTGCACGAGGCCGAGCACGCCGCCGTCGTCGACGCCGTCGAGCGCTACGAGGTCCACCACCCCGTCCTGGACGACCCCGAGCTGGCCACCTGGAAGCAGTACGCCGTCCGCGCCTGGCCCACCCTCGTCGTGATCGACCCCGAGGGCTACGTCGTCGCCCAGCACGCCGGCGAGGGCCACGCGCACGCCCTCGCCCGCCTCGTCGAGGAGCTGGAGGCCGAGCACGAGGCCAAGGGGACCCTGCGCCGCGGGGACGGCCCGTACGTCGCGCCCGAGCCCGTCGCCACCGACCTCCGCTTCCCCGGCAAGGCCCTGCTCCTGCCCGGCGGCACCTTCCTCGTGTCGGACTCGACACGGCACCAGCTCGTGGAGCTGGCCGCCGACGGCGAGAGCGTCGTACGCCGCATCGGCAGCGGCGAGCGCGGCTTCGGCGCGGACGCGTTCAGCGAGCCGCAGGGCCTGGCGCTGCTGCCCGACGGCCGCGTGGTCGTCGCGGACACCGTCAACCACGCCCTGCGCACCTTCGACCCGGCCACCGGCCTCGTGGAGACCGTCGCCGGCACCGGCCGCCAGTGGTGGCAGGGCTCGCCCACCTCCGGCCCGGCCCTGGAGACGGACCTCTCCTCGCCGTGGGACGTGGCCTGGTGGCAGGACCGGGTCTGGATCGCCATGGCCGGCGTCCACCAGCTGTGGACCTGGGACCCGGCGACCGGCACCGTCGAGGTCGCCGCCGGCACCACCAACGAGGGCCTGGTGGACGGCCCCGCCGCCGAGGCGTGGTTCGCCCAGCCCTCCGGCCTCGCCGCCGCCGGGGACCGGCTGTGGATCGCCGACTCCGAGACCAGCGCCCTGCGCTACGTCCACCGCGCCGACACCGGCACCGGTTACGCGATCACCTCCGCCGTCGGCACCGGCCTGTTCGACTTCGGCCACCGCGACGGCGACGCCGCCCAGGCCCTGCTCCAGCACCCGCTCGGCGTCACCGCCCTGCCCGACGGCTCGGTCGCGGTCTGCGACACGTACAACCACGCGCTGCGCCGCTACGACCCCGCCACCGGCGAGGTCACCACCCTCGCGACGGACCTGCGCGAGCCCAGCGACGCCGTGCTCGCCGGCGAGGACATCGTCGTCGTCGAATCCGCCCGGCACCGGCTGACCCGGCTCCGGCTCCCGGAGGAGGCGGTCCGCGTGGACGCCGTCGCGCACCGCACCCAGCGGGCCGCCACCGAGGTCGCCCCCGGCACGCTCCGCCTCGACGTGGTCTTCCGGGCGCCGAGCGGCCAGAAGCTCGACACCCGCTACGGCCCCTCCACCCGGCTGCTGGTCTCCGCCACCCCGCCCGAGCTGCTGGCGGGCGGCGAGGGCGCCGGTACGGACCTCTTCCGCGAGCTGGCCCTGAACCCGGAGCTGACCGAGGGCGTCCTGCACGTCTCCGCGATGGCGGCCTCCTGCGACGACGACCCGGCGAACGAGTACCCCGCCTGCCACGTCCACCAGCAGGACTGGGGCGTCCCCGTCCGCATCACCCCGACGGGCACCACCCGCCTCCCCCTCGTCCTCGCGGGCCTGGACGACGACGAGGGGTAGCGGCACCCGGACTTCCTGGAGGGCGGCGTCAGCCCTCCAGGAAGGCCACCAGGGCGTTCGCCAGGAGGTACGGGTCCTCCGCGCCGCACAGTTCGCGGGCGCTGTGCATCGACAGGATCGCGACGCCGATGTCCACCGTCCGGATGCCGTGGCGGGCGGCCGTGATCGGGCCGATGGTCGTGCCGCACGGCATCGCGTTGTTGGAGACGAACGTCTGCCACGGCACCCCCGCCCGCTCGCAGGCGGCCGCGAACACCGCGCGCCCGCTGCCGTCGGTGGCGTAGCGCTGGTTGACGTTGACCTTGAGGATCGGGCCGCCGTTGGCGCGCGGGTGGTGCGTCGGGTCGTGCCGCTCACCGTAGTTGGGGTGGACGGCGTGCCCGGTGTCCGAGGACAGGCAGACGGTCCCGGCGAAGGCCCGCGCGCGGTCCTCGTACGTACCCCCGCGCGCGAAGACTGAACGTTCCAGCACGTTCCCCAGCAGCGGGCCGTCCGCGCCGGTGTCCGACTGCGAGCCGTTCTCCTCGTGGTCGAAGGCGGCCAGGACGGGGATGTGGTCGAGCTTGTCGGCGGCCGACACCGCCGCGAGCGCGGCCACGCCCGCGTGCACGGACAGCAGGTTGTCCATCCGCGGGCCCGCGAGGAGTTCGCGGTCGCGGCCCAGGTAGGAGGGCGGCTCGATGGAGTGCACCATCAGGTCCCAGCCGGCCACCGAGCCCTGCTCCAGGCCCTCTTCCTCCTCCAGGAAGGCGATGAGGTCGCCCTCGCGCGGGTCGCCCAGGCCCCAGATCGGCTGCATGTGCCGCTGCTTGTCGAGCTTGAGCCCGTCGCTGTTCACCGACCGGTCCAGATGCACGGCGAGTTGGGGTACGCGCAGCAGCGCGCGGTCGATGTTGACGAGGCGTTCGGTGCCGTCGCGCAGGGTCAGCCGCCCGGCCAGGCCGAGGTCGCGGTCGAGCCAGGTGTTGAGCAGGGTCCCGCCGTAGATCTCGACCGCGATCTGCCGCCAGCCCTGGGAACCGGTGTCGGGCAGCGGCTTGACCCGCAGGTTCGGCGAGTCGGTGTGCGCGCCGACGATCCGGAACGGCGTGTGCGCGGCGGCGCCTTCGGGGACGTACCAGGCGATGAGCGCGCCACCGCGGAGCACGAACCTGCCCCCGCTGCCCGCGTCCCAGGCGTCCGTCTCCGACACCTGCCTGAATCCCGCCTTCTCCAGCCGCTCGGCCGCGTTGGCCACGGCGTGGTACGGCGACGGACTGGCCGCCAGGAAGGTCATCAGATCGTCGGTGTGGCCGCGGTCGAAGCGGGCGGGAGAGCTCATCGTATTTCCCTTGTGTGGAAGCCCCCGGCTTCAGCCGGGTGAGGAAACGCAGTTCCGGCTCGGAGCCTCGCTGCGGCGGGCTGCCGCAGCGTGAGGCTGTGACCTGTGCTTGTGTTCGGATCGTGACCGACCCTAGCGTCCGGGGGGTGGGGATTCCTTCTGTGAAGCGGTCGTTCAAGTACCGTTTCTATCCGACGCGCGCACAGGCCGTGGAACTGTCGCGGACGTTCGGCTGCGTGCGGAAGGTCTACAACCTCGCCCTCGCGGCCCGCACGGACGCCTGGCGCACCGGCGGCCGGCGGATGGATCACACCCAGACCTCGGCGATGCTCACCGCGTGGAAGAAGACCGAGGAACTGTCCTTCCTGGCAGCGGTGTCGTCGGTACCACTGCAGCAGACCCTGCGTCATCTGCAGGCGGCGTTCGTGGGGTTCTGGCAGAAGCGGTCGGGGTACCCACGATTCAAGTCGAAGCGCAGGTCGCGGGCCTCGGCCGAGTACACCCGTAGCGGGTTCCGCTACGAAGGGGGCCGGCTGCGGCTGGCGAAGATGGACGAGCCTCTGGACATGGTGTGGTCCCGTCCCTTGCCGGACGGGGCGGTGCCGTCCACGGTCACGGTCTCCCGCGACAGCGCCGGCCGCTGGTATGTCTCGCTGCTGTGCGAGGACACCCCGGTGCCGATGCCGGTCACCACGAAGGCGGTCGGCATCGACGCGGGGCTGACCGCCCTTCTCACCCTCTCCACGGGTGAGAAGATTCCCAACCCCCGCCACGAGCGGAGGGACCGCGATCGCCTCGCGCGCGCCCAGCGAGCGCTGTCGCGGAAGAAGAAGGGCAGCAACAACCGGAGCAAGGCCCGCGATCGTGTGGCGCGGATCCACGCCCGGATCAGCGACCGCCGCCGGGACTTCCTGCACCGGCTGACGACTCGACTCGTGCGCGAGAACCAAACGCTCGTGATCGAGGATCTTGCGGTCGCCAACATGCTGCGCAACCGGGGCCTGGCACGTGCGATCAGCGATGTCGCCTGGCGGGAACTGCGGTCGATGCTGGAGTACAAGGCGGCCTGGTACGGCCGGGAGCTGGTGGTGGTCGGGCGGTGGTTCTCCAGTTCCCGGCTGTGTTCGGGGTGTGGGGTTCTCGGGGGTGCGGTGCCGCTCGGGGTGCGGGAGTGGAGCTGCGAGGGGTGCGGGAGGGTGCATGACCGGGACGGGAACGCCGCGGTGAATCTGCTGGCCGCCGGGCTGGCGGTCGCTGCCTGTGGAGCGGATGTGAGACCTCATCGGGAGTCCTCCTCTCGGTCGGGGCGGTCCGTGGCGAAACAGGAATCCCCACGCGTGAGTGTGGGAATCCCCTCCCGCTAGGGAGGGGAGGAAGCCAAGTGGTTCACCTTAACGAGGGCCGGGTTCCTGTTCGTCGTGGCCGGAGGGGGCGGGTCGCCGGGAGGGTGGTGCCGGGGCTGCGGTCCCGTGTGGTCAGGCCGGTGGGCGGTTGAAGCGGCGGTGCAGTTGTCTGCGCTCGCCCCGGCGGATGCGCGGGAGCATTTCCGGGGTCTGCGGGGAGCGCTGCGCGCGCCGTGTGCGTCCGGCGCAGAAGATACAGGCCGCGCCGGGGGGCGCGTCGGGGTCGATCGGGGCGCCGGGGTGTTCCGCGCAGCCCGAGGCGTTGCGCGGGCGGGACAGTTCGCGGGCGACGATGAAGGCGCGGTGGAGGTCGTCGGCAATGCGGACGAAGTCCTCGGCGGCGGAGGACAGGCCGAGGTGGAAGCGCTGGTCCTCCACGGTGCGCAGGTACCGGTGCAGCAGCGCGAGGTCGTACGGCCCGTCGGGCACCGGGTAGCCCAGGCGGCGCTGCTCCCCGGCGGGGGCCGGGGCCGGGCCGGGGCCGCCGCGGCGGGCCAGGCGGCGGCGGTCGTTGCAGATCAGGCAGCGGCCCCAGCCCTCGGGGGCCTCGGGGTCGAGGGCGCCGTTGGGGTGCTCGGAGCAGCCGGTGTAGCTCTTGGCGGGGGCCAGGCCGGCGGCCGTCTGGAAGGCCACGTACAGCGCGTCCGCGATGGTCTCGTACTCGGCGGGGTGCGCGCCGTCGTACAGCTCGCGGAGGTGGTCGCCGAGGCTGCCCAGGCTCGCCTGCAGCTCCTTGAGGGCGTACGGCCGCCCGGTGGGGACGGAGTACCCCCTGCTGCCGTGCTGATCCTGTGGACTCATGCCTACGAGCGTCCCATGAACGACCGACATCGGGGAAAGCCGCAGTACAGGGCGGCAAAGAGGCGGTGCGGAGCCCCCGGCACGCGGCAGCGGCCGGGTCCCTGTGCGGGGGACCCGGCCGCTGTGCGGTCCCGCCCGTGGCGGAGCTGGGCCACGGGCGGGGACGGTGGCCGCTAGAAGGCGGCCTCGTCCAGCTCCATGAGGGAGTTGTCGACGGTCTCGGCCAGCGCGCGCTGGACCGAGACGCCCGGCAGGACCTGGGACGCGAAGAACTTCGCGGCCGCGATCTTGCCCCGGTAGAAGGCCGCGTCCTTCGCGGAGGCCGTCGCCAGCTTCCCGGCGGCCACGGCGGCGCCCTTGAGCAGCAGGTAGCCGACGACCACGTCGCCGGAGGCCATCAGCAGGCGGGTGGTGTTCTGGCCGACCTTGTAGATGTTCTTGACGTCCTCGCCGGTGGCGGTGAGGTCGACGATCATCTGGCCGACGATGGCCTCCAGGTCCACGGCGGCCTTGGCGAGCGCGTCGCGGGCACCGGCCAGCTCCTCGCCGCCGGCGGCCTCCGCCAGGAACTTCTTGATCGTCTCGGAGAGCACGTTCAGCGAGGCGCCCTGGTCGCGGACGATCTTCCGGAAGAAGAAGTCCTGGCCCTGGATGGCCGTGGTGCCCTCGTAGAGGGTGTCGATCTTGGCGTCGCGGATGTACTGCTCGATCGGGTACTCCTGGAGGTACCCGGAGCCGCCGAAGGTCTGGAGCGACTGCGCCAGCTGCTCGTAGGACTTCTCCGAGCCGTAGCCCTTCACGATCGGCAGCAGCAGGTCGTTCAGGCCGACGAGCGCGGAGGCGTCCTCGCCGGCGGCCTGCTTGACCTGGATCTCGTCCTGGACGGTCGCCGTGTACAGGACGAGCGCGCGCATGCCCTCCGCGTACGCCTTCTGCGTCATCAGCGAGCGGCGGACGTCGGGGTGGTGCGTGATGGTGACCTTGGGCGCGGTCTTGTCCATGAAGTTCGCCAGGTCCGGGCCCTGCACGCGCTCCTTGGCGTACTCCAGCGCGTTCAGGTAGCCGGTGGAGAGGGTGGCGATGGCCTTCGTGCCGACCATCATGCGCGCGAACTCGATGATCATGAACATCTGGCGGATGCCGTCGTGCTTGTCGCCGATCAGCCAGCCCTTGGCGGGGTGCTGGTCGCCGAAGGTCATCTCGCAGGTGTTGGACGCCTTGAGGCCCATCTTGTGCTCGACGTTCGTCGCGTAGACGCCGTTGCGCTCGCCCAGCTCGCCGGTCTCCCAGTCGAAGTGGAACTTCGGGACGAGGAAGAGCGACAGGCCCTTGGTGCCCGGGCCGTGGCCCTCGGGGCGGGCGAGGACGTAGTGGAGGATGTTCTCCTCCATGTCGTGCTCACCGGAGGTGATGAAGCGCTTCACGCCCTCGATGTGCCAGGAGCCGTCCTCCTGCTGGACGGCCTTGGTGCGGCCGGCGCCCACGTCCGAGCCGGCGTCCGGCTCGGTGAGGACCATGGTGGAGCCCCAGCGCTTCTCGACCGCTATCTGCGCGACCTTCTTCTGCGCCTCGTTGCCCTCCTCGAAGAGGATGCCGGCGAAGGCGGGGCCGGAGGAGTACATCCAGATGGCCGGGTTCGAGCCGAGCAGCAGCTCCGCGTAGGCCCAGATGAGGGAGCGGGGCGAGGTGGTGCCGCCGATCTCCTCGGGCAGGCCGAGGCGCCAGTACTCGGACTCCATGAAGGCTTCGTAGCTCTTCTTGAAGGAGGCCGGGACCGGGGCGGTGTTGGTGGCGGGGTCGAAGACCGGCGGGTTGCGGTCGGCGTCCTCGAAGGAGGCGGCCAGCTCGTTCTCGGCGAGGCGGGCGATCTCGGACAGGACGCTCTTGGCGGTCTCGGTGTCCATCTCCTCGAACGGACCGGTGCCGTACTGCTGGTCGCGGCCGAGCACCTCGAAGAGGTTGAACTCGATGTCGCGGAGATTCGACTTGTAGTGCCCCATGGCGACGGCTCCGTTAAGGCTCGGGGAGACAGGTTCCTCGTACATACCAATCGGTAACAACATGATGCTACCCGCCGGTAATAACGGCAACCCTTCGGCGCCGACTGTGACCAGCGTCAAAGCTCGCACCACACCGTCTTCGTACGGGCCCCCCGGACGACCCCCCACCGCAGCGCGACGGCGTCGAGCAGGGCGAGCCCGCGCCCGGACTCGTCGGTGTCGTCCGCCTGCCGGGGTACGGGCCATGCGCGCGGGTCGGGATCGGTGAGCTCGACCCGCGTACGGGTTGCCCTTCCGGTGCCGGTGACGCGCAGGGTGACGGGGGTGCCTTCGCCGACATGGCGGATGACGTTGGCCAGGAGCTCGGTGACGCAGAGCGCGGCGTCGGGGTGCGCGTCGGGCCCGAGGTGCTCGCGTACGGCGTGCCGCAGCACCGGGGCCGCCTGGGGGGCGGCGAGCAGCCGGATGGTGAGCTCGTTCACGGCGCGGCCGGGGCGGGGGCCGGGGTACGGGCCGGGGTGCGGGCCGCCGAGGGGGCCGTGGTGCGGGAGCGGTCGTGCATGGGGGAGCCTTCCGTGGCGGACGGTGACGAACTCCTCACAGGCTGGTGGGGCGGGGGCGGCCGTGGGAAGGGCTCGCGGTCCACAACCCGGAGTGTGGAAGTCCGCCTCGTCGCCGCCGGAGGGTCCCGCTGGCGGTCGGGGCGGCCGACAGGGGCCCCGCGTAGGGGAGTTGGGGAACGGGACCCTCCAGGGGTGGCCGTTTCGGCCCCCGCCACCTGGGCATTCGCGGGCAACGGGCCCTGGCGCGGGGCCCGGTGACCGTGGTGGAGGGGATCCGTGGACAAGCAGCTCCTGGTGGGCACAACTGCCGTCGTGATGGGTCTGGTCGTGATCGCGGGCAGCGGACATCTCGTGCGGCGGGCGTCCGCGCCGGACCACTTCTTCGGCCGCGCCAACCGCGCCCACCCCGTCTTCGCGCGCTTCATGCCGCTGTTCGTCGGCGCGGCCATGACCGTCATGGGCGTGCTGGTCCTGACCGGGGTCATGCACGCCCGCTGACCGGTACCCGCCCGTAGCCCGCGGAACGCTCGATAGGGTGGGCCGCATGTACGGCTACGACCAGAACCCGGGCGCCCAGCAGGGCTACGCGCAGCAGCCTCCGCAGGGCTACGCGCAACAGGCGCCGCCGTTGTACCCGGAGCCGTCCCCGCCCTCCCTCGCGGACGCCGTACGGGCCTTCACCACCGGGTCCCTCTCCGCCGAGGACTTCCAGCAGGTGTTCGCCGGCTCGAAGGTGTACTGCCCGCGCGGCGACACCCCGGGCTTCCTCGCGCTGCACAACACGCAGCAGCCGGTCATCCCCATGTTCACCACGCTCAAGGAGCTGCGCCGGTACGCCGGCAAGGAGTCCAAGTACTTCGTGATCACCGGCGCCGAGGTGATCGACCTCCTCCCGACCGGCTACGGCTTCGTCCTCGACATGGAGGGCGACCACCGCATGGTCTTCGACGCGAAGGCGGTCGAGCAGATGGTCGACTTCGCGATGCGCCGCATGTACGGCTAGACACCCAGGGCCAGTGCCAGGGCCGGGGCCGGGGCCGGGGCCTGGTCGGGGAGCGGGGCCGGACCCCCGTCCCGGCCCCGCTCCCCCGCCGCCCCCGAGGTGGTGCCGTGGCGGCCGGTGTGTGAACCATGCGGGGAACCGCCCGCGGCCGAACAGCCCCTTAAGGCAGGGCCGAAACCCGGGGAGGGCACGTTGCTGCGGATCCACTTCACGGCCGAGGACCTCGCCCGGACCCGCGTCGGCCCCGGGATCGGCGCGGCGGCGGAGACGTACTACGGCATGGCGCTGCTCCGGAACCCGCGCACCGCGCCCCCCTTCCGGCGGTGGAAGGGCGCGGTCGCCCGGCATCTGGGGGCGGAGGCGGGCCCCCTGCTGGCCCTGCTCCCGGACCGGGGGCCGGGGCTGGACCTGCTGACGATCGCCGGGGACGCCCCTTCCCTCGGGGAGGCGGTGGAGGGCCTGCTCGGCGCCTCGCGCGCCCGGCTGCGGGAGGAGCTGTCGCAGCTGTCCGTGCGCCCGGCCGACGCGGCGTGGGTCCGGAGCCTGCGGGACGGGGACGCGGAAGCCCTCCGCCTGCTGGCCCGGTCCCTGGAAGCCTGTCACCGCGGCGCGATCGCCCCGTACGGGGACCGGGCAGCCGCCCATCTCGACGCGGTGCGGGCGGCGTACGCGCGGACGCTGATGGAGGGCGGGGTGGAGCGGCTGCTGGCGGGGCTCTGCGTACCGCTCGTGCGCTGGCGCGCCCCCGTGCTGGAGGTGCGGCATCCCAAAGAGGTGGAGTTCCGCCTGGGCGGCCGCGGGCTGGTCCTCGTCCCGGCCGTGTTCATGGGGCGTACGCCGACCCTGCTGTGGGACCCGGCCGACGAGGCGGCCCCGCCCCGGCTGACCGTGCCGACCGTGACCGACCCGGAGGTGGGGGAGGCCCTGTGGGAGCGGGCGGACGGCACGGCGCAGGACGCGCTGGGAGCCCTCCTGGGGCGGACGCGGGCCGCCGCGCTCAAGGTCACCGTCGGGGGCTGCAACACCACCGAACTGGCCCGCCGCCTGAACGTCTCGCTCGCCGCCGCCAGCCAGCACGCGACGGTGCTGCGCAACGCCCACCTGATCACCACCAGCCGCCGCGGGGGCGCCGTCCTGCACAGCATCACGGCGCTCGGCATCGATCTGCTCGCCTCCGAGAGGCGGCCGCACTCCCCGCCGGGCAGGCCCTGACCTGCGTATCAGCCTCCAGCGGGCCCCCGGGAATGGATCCCGGGGGCCCGCTGTTCTGTGCGGGTGTGGCAGAAAGTTCGACTTTCAACTAAACTCGCCGCAGAAGGAGGTCCTGACCATGCCCGCAGTGACTGTTGAGAACCCGTTGACGCTTCCGCGCGTGGCCCCGCCGCAGGCGGCCGTTCCGCGCAAGGTGCTGGCCGTCGTCTCGGCGCCGACCGGGTTCGAGGGTGAGGGATTCCCGGTGCGGCGCGCCTTCGCGGGGATCAACTACCAGTACCTCGACCCGTTCATCATGATGGACCAGATGGGCGAGGTGGAGTACGCGCCGGGCGAGCCGAAGGGCACCCCCTGGCACCCGCACCGCGGCTTCGAGACCGTCACGTACCTGATCGACGGAACCTTCGTCCACCAGGACACCAACGGCGGCGGCGGAGTCATCAACGGCGGTGACACGCAGTGGATGACCGCCGGTTCGGGCCTCCTGCACATCGAGGCGCCGCCGGAGTCGCTCGTCGTGTCCGGCGGGCTGTTCCACGGCCTCCAGCTGTGGGTGAACCTCCCCGCGGCCGACAAGATGATGCCGCCGCGCTACCAGGACATCGGCGGCGGCAAGGTCACCCTGCTGACCACCCCGGACGGCGGCGCCCTGCTGCGCGTCATCGCCGGTGACATCGACGGCCACGAGGGCCCCGGCATCACCCACACCCCCATCACGATGATCCACGCGACCGTCGCGCCGGGGGCGCAGATCACCCTGCCGTGGCGCGAGGACTTCAACGCCCTCGCCTACGTGATGGCCGGGCGCGGGTCCGTCGGAGAGGACCGCCGCCCCCTGCACACCGGGCAGACGGCCGTCTTCGGCGAGGGCGGCTCGCTCACCGTCCGGGCCGACGAGGCGCAGGACGCGAACGCCCCGGACCTGGAGGTCGTCCTCCTCGGCGGCCGCCCGATCCGGGAGCCGATGGCGCACTACGGGCCGTTCGTGATGAACAGCCAGCACGAGCTCCAGCAGGCGTTCGACGACTTCCAGGCGGGCCGCCTCGGCCGCATCCCCACTACCGAGCGCACCGGCCTCGGCCACCGCGGCACGGGCGAGGCCGCGGAGAACTGACCGCGGGTCCCGCGCGCGGGACCCGCCCCGGGCCCGGCCCGCCCCCCTGGGCCGGGCCCCCTGTGCCGGGCCCGGCTCAGGCCGGGCCCACCGGCCCCGGCGCCGCCTCGGCCGCGTACCGGGAGCGGAGCTCCGAGATCACGCCGAACACCGCCGCGGTCAGCGGTACGGCGAGCAGCATCCCCAGGATCCCCGCGACACTGGCCCCGGCGGTGATCGCCAGCATCACCACCGCCGGGTGCATCTGCACGGTGCGGCTCTGCACCACGGGCTGGAGCACGTACCCCTCGATCATCTGCACCAGCAGCACCAGCCCCAGCGCCCACAGCCCGATCGCCCACCCGCGGTCGGCGAAGGCCACGAGGACGGCGACGGCGCCGGACAGGATGGCGCCGAGGTAGGGGATGTAGGCGGTCACGAAGACCAGCGCGGCCAGCCCCAGCGCCCCCGGCACATCGAGGATCAGCAGCCCCACGCCGATCAGCACCCCGTCCACCAGCGCCACGAAGGTGGTGCCGCGCATGAAGCCCTCCACGGCTTCGAAGGCCCGCCGGGCCATCGCCTCCATGAGGTCCCCGGACCGGCTCGGCACCAGCGAGCGCAGGGTGCCGACGGCCTGGTCGGAGTCGCGCAGGAAGAAGAAGATCAGCACCAGCGCGAGCAGGATCATCGCCAGCATCGAGCCCACCACGCTGATCCCGGTGACCACGCCCGAGGCGGCCGTTCCGCCGAACTTCGCCAGCAGTTCCCTGGAGTTCGCGGTCAGATCCTCCACGGAGGTGCCCACGGCCCCGAAGTGCTCGGCGAGCGAGGCCCCGGCCCGGCGCAGCGCGTCGATGATCTGGTCGCCGGTCTCCATCAGCGCCACGACCACGATGTACGTGGCCCCGCCCACCACGGCGACGACGGCGAGGCAGGTCAGCGCCGCGGCCAGCGAGCGGTTCATGCCCATCCCGGCGAGCCGCCGGTGCATCGGCCCGAGCAGGGCCGTGCCGAGCACGGCCAGCAGCACGGGCGTGACCACGGTCTGGAGGACGGTGCACAGCCAGATGCCCACGGCGAGCACCGCGGTGGCCAGCAGGACGACGGCGCACCAGGCGGCGAGCCGGCGCACGGGATCCGGGAGGAGGGGGTTCGGCACGCCGTCATCCAACCACGCGCGTGTCGGCAGTCCCTGACGGCGAGTCGTACGGTCCCCCGCGCGCGGGACCGGCCCCCGCGCGCGGGGGACCGTACTCAGCCCGTGGCCGCCGCGTCCTCCGGCCGCTTGGACTGCTCGCGCAGCTCGAACCAGATCGACTTGCCCTCACCGCGCGGGTCCACGCCCCACGCGTCGGCCAGCATCTCCATCAGCAGCACCCCGCGCCCGCTGGAGGCCATCTCCCCCGGGTGCCGCTTGTGCGGCAGCTCGTCGCTCGCGTCCGCGACCTCCACCCGCAGCCGGCGCGTGCCCAGCTCGCCCGCCGCCTCCGCCACGAGCACCGCGTCCCCGTCGGTGTGCACCAGCACGTTGGTGACCATCTCGGAGACCATCAGGACCACCGAGTCCACCTGCTCCTCGTCGGCCCAGTCGTGCAGCAGCTCCCGGATCTGCCGCCGGGCGCCCGCGATCCGCTCCGGCTCCGCCTGCGCCACGGTCAGCATGGTGCGCCGGGCCGGGCGTACGGCGGGCCGCGGCCCGGCGCCGCCGGGGCGGCCGCCCTCCCGGTACAGCAGGACCACCGCTATGTCGTCCTCGCGCCGGTCGGCCAGCGGGCCGGTGGTGTGGTGCGAGGAGGGCCCGTGCACGGCCTGCACCAGCAGGTCCGCCAGCGCCTCCAGGTCCCCGGGCCCGTGGCCCGCGGGTCCCTGGCCGACCGGGTCGTGGCCGGCGTGCTCCCGGCCCGCGGGGTCCTGGCCCGCGGGCTCGTGCGGTCCGCCCTCCAGGACCGCGCGCAGCCGGGCCCAGCCGGTGTCCAGGTCGTGGCCGCCGGTCTCGATCAGCCCGTCGGTGCAGAGCATCATCGTCTCGCCGGGTTCCAGGGTGAACCGCGTGGTGGGGTAGTCGGTGTCGGGGACGATCCCGAGGGGGAGCCCGCCCGCGGTGGGCCGGCTCAGGACGGTGCCGTCGGTCATGCGCACCGCCGGGTCGGGATGGCCGGCGCGGGCCACCTCCAGCGTGCCGGTCGCAGGGTCGCACTCCACGTACAGGCAGGTCGCGAAGCGCGGGCTCCGGGCGTCCGGGTCCTCCTCGGCGTCCGGCTCCTGCGGGGCGCCCAGCCCGGCGAGGAACCGGGAGGCCCGCGAGAGCACCGCGTCCGGCCGGTGCCCCTCGGAGGCGTAGGCCCGTACGGCGATCCGCAGCTGGCCCATCAGGCCGGCGGCCCGTACGTCATGGCCCTGGACATCCCCGATGACCAGCGCGAACCGGCCCGACGGCAGCGGGATCATGTCGTACCAGTCCCCGCCGACCTGGAGCCCGCCGCCGGTCGGGACATAGCGGGCGGCGATCCGCATGCCGGGGATCTCCGGGCCGAGCTGCGGCATCATCGAGCGCTGCAGGCCGGTCGTGAGCTCCCGCTCGGATTCGGCCACGCCCGCGCGCTGGAGGGCCTGCGCGAGCATCCGGGCCACGGTCGTCAGCACGGACCGCTCGTCGGGGGAGAAGGACGCGGGCCGCTTGAAGGCGGCCATCCAGGCGCCCATGGTGCGCCCGGCCACGATCAGCGGCAGGAAGGCCCAGGAGACCCGGTCGAAGCGCTGCACGAGCGGCCAGGTGGCCGGAAACCGCCGCTTGTAGTCCTCGGGGGTGGCCAGGTAGATCGCCCGCCCGGTACGGACCACCTCGGCGGCCGGGTAGTCCGTGTCCAGCAGCATCTCCGTGAAGGGGCCCTCGTCCCCCGGATCGTGCCCGTGGTGGCCGATGACCGACAGCCGGTCCCCGGCCACACCGAAGACGGCCAGCCCGTCGGGGCTGAACCCGGGCATGGACAGCGAGGCCGCGACCCGCAGCACCTCCGCCGTGGACCGGGCCTCGGCCAGCGCGCGGCCCGCGTCCAGCAGGAACGCCTCGCGCGAGCGCCGCCAGTCGCCGGTGATCGGGGTGTGCGCGGCGGTGGTGCCCGGCTGGGGCTCCGCGATCTCCTGGATGGTGCCGATCAGCTCGTAGTCCACGCGGCCGTCCGCCGACCAGCTCTCCACCGGCCTGGAGCGGCTGCGTACGGTCCGCAGCACCCGGCCGTCCACGTCCATGATCCGCAGCCGGGCCTCGGCGAGGGTGCCCTCGGCGACGGCCAGGTTCACGATCCCGTTGACCTCGTTCCAGTCCACCGGATGGAAGCGGGAGCGGACGGCGGCCTCCGGCAGGACGGCCGGCTCGGCGGGCAGCCCGAGCAGCCGGGCGGCCTCCCCGTCGAGGGCGACCGTCCCGGAGGCGTTGTCCCATCTCCACAGACCGGTCGCGACGGCGGCCAGGACATCCTCGGTGCGCACCCGGTCATCTTGACAGGTCATATCCGTTACGTGCCTGTTCGCCGGGTTGACGAGCCCGTTTTCGCAGGCCGGAGGGAGTGCCCGCCCCGTCACCCTCCCGGACGGTAACCTTGGGACGGTTGAATCCACCCTGGTATCGCGTAGAACTGGATGACTGATGCATCGGTACAGGTCCCACACCTGCGGCGAGCTCCGCGCCTCCGACGTCGCCGCCGACGTCCGACTGAGCGGCTGGCTGCACAACCGTCGAGACCTGGGCGGCATCCTCTTCATCGATCTGCGCGACCACTACGGCATCACGCAGCTCGTCGCGCGGCCGGGCACCGCCGCGAACGAGGCCCTGAGCAGCGTCACCAAGGAGACCGTCGTCCGCATCGACGGCAAAGTCGTCTCCCGCGGCGCGGACAATGTCAACCCCGAGCTGCCGACCGGTGAGATCGAGATCGAGGTCTCCGAGGTCGAGGTGCTGGGCGCCTCCGCCCCGCTGCCCTTCACCATCAACACCGACGACGGGGTGAACGAGGAGCGGCGCCTGGAGTACCGCTTCCTCGACCTGCGCCGCGAGCGGATGCACCGCAACATCATGCTGCGCTCGGCGGTCATCGCGTCGATCCGCTCCAAGATGGTGGCGCTCGGCTTCAACGAGATGGCGACCCCGATCCTCACCGCGACCTCCCCCGAGGGCGCCCGTGACTTCGTGGTGCCCTCCCGCCTGAACCCGGGCAAGTTCTACGCCCTGCCGCAGGCCCCGCAGCAGTTCAAGCAGCTGCTGATGATCTCCGGCTTCGACCGCTACTTCCAGATCGCGCCCTGCTTCCGCGACGAGGACGCCCGCGCGGACCGCTCGCCGGGCGAGTTCTACCAGCTCGACGTGGAGATGTCCTTCGTCGAGCAGGAGGACGTCTTCCAGCCGATCGAGCGCCTGATGACCGAGCTCTTCACCGAGTTCGGCAATGGCCGCGAGGTCACCTCGCCCTTCCCGCGGATCCCCTTCCGCGAGTCGATGCTCAAGTACGGCAACGACAAGCCCGACCTGCGCGCCAAGCTGGAGCTCGTCGACATCACCGACGTGTTCGAGGGCTCGGAGTTCAAGGCGTTCGCCGGCAAGCACGTGCGCGCCCTGGCCGTCCCGGACACCGCCGCCCAGCCGCGCAAGTTCTTCGACGGCCTCGGCGACTTCGCGGTCTCGCTCGGCGCGAAGGGCCTGGCCTGGGTGCGCGTCGGCGAGGACGGTGCGCTGACCGGCCCGATCGCCAAGTTCCTCACCGAGGAGAACGTCAAGGTCCTCACCGAGCGGCTGGGCCTGGCGGCCGGGCACGCGGTGTTCTTCGGCGCGGGCGAGTTCGACGAGGTCTCGAAGATCATGGGCCCGGTCCGGGTCGAGGCCGCCAAGCGCGCGGGCCACTTCGAGGAGAACGTCTTCCGCTTCTGCTGGATCGTCGACTTCCCGATGTACGAGAAGGACGAGGAGACGGGCAAGATCGACTTCTCCCACAACCCCTTCTCCATGCCGCAGGGCGGCATGAAGGACCTGGAGGAGAAGGACCCGCTCGACATCCTGGCCTGGCAGTACGACATCGTCTGCAACGGCATCGAGCTGTCCTCGGGCGCCATCCGCAACCACGAGCCCGAGGTCATGCTCAAGGCGTTCGAGATCGCCGGCTACGAGGCCGAGACGGTCGAGCGGGAGTTCGCGGGCATGCTGCGCGCGTTCCGCCTCGGTGCGCCGCCGCACGGTGGCATCGCGCCGGGCGTGGACCGCATCGTGATGCTGCTGGCCGACGAGCCGAACATCCGCGAGACCATCGCCTTCCCGCTGAACGGCAACGCCCAGGACCTGATGATGGGCGCGCCGACGGTGCTGGAGGAGGCCCGCCTGCGGGAGCTGAACATCGCGCTGCGGAAGCCGGTGGAGACGAAGCCGGCCGCCGCCGAGCGGCCGGTGGCCGAGGCGGTCCACCCGGACGCCGCGCGCTGACGCTCTGCCGCAGCCGGCGTAGCCGACGTAGCCGACGTAGCTGACGGGGAAGGGCCCGGGATCCTGGATCCCGGGCCCTTCCCCGTTGTCATGCCGTCGGCGGTGTCAGAACCGGTCGAGGAGGCCCTTGAGCAGGGCCGGGGAGGTCAGGCCGGTGGGGGCCGGGCCGGCAGGGAAGAAGCCGGCGTTCCCGGTGTCCAGCCTGCGTACGAAGTCGAACGCCTTGGAGTCCTGGTCGCCGAAGCCGATGAACTGCCAGTGCACCTCGGGGGCGGTGGCGGCGGCCTCGGCCAGCGCCTGCCGGGCGGGCTGGCGGTTGTCCGGGGCGCCGTCGGTCTGGAAGAGGACCAGGGCCGGGCCTTCGCCGCCTTCCTTGCCGTAGTGCGCGAGGACGGCCTGGACGGCGGCGTGGTAGCTGGTGCGGCCCATCCGGCCGAGCTCGGCGTGGCGGTCCTCGACCCAGGTCGGGGTGTGGCCGTCGAGGGTGAGGTCGGCGGTGCCGTCGATCTCGGTGGAGAAGAAGACGGTGTGCACGGTCGCGGCCTCGTCCAGGTGGGCGGCGAGGGCGAGGGCGTGGTCGGCGAGGTACTGGGCGCTGCCGTCCTTGTAGAACCCGCGCATGGACCCGGAGCGGTCGAGCACGAGGTACACCTTGGCCCGCGCCCCGGCCTTCCCCTTGCCCCGCAGCACCTGCCCGGCGGCCTTGTAGGCCCCCAGCACCCCGACGGCCCGCCGCCGCACCACCCCGACGGGGTACGCGGGCCCCAGCACCCCGGCCGCCACCTGCTCCGCCGCCGGGGCGGCAACCTCGCCCTGCGCCTCCGGCACGCCGACAACGACGGGCTCCGCCGGTGCGGGCTCCGCGTACGGCTCGCCTGCGGCGGCGACCACGACCGGCTCCGCCGCCGGGGCGGGTGCCTGCTCGGCGTCGGCGGCAGCCGCGACCGGCTCGGCCTGCGCCTCCGGCACGACGACGACAACCGGCTCCGCCGCCGGTGCGGCGTCGTCCTGCACCTCCGGCGCGGGGGCAACCGGCTCCGCCGGAGCGGGAACCTGCGCCTCCGGCGCGGCAGCGGCAACGGGCTCCGCCGGGGCGGGGACCTGCGCCTCCGGCGCCTCGGCGGTGTCCGGCTCCGCCGGAACCTCGGCCTGCTCGGGGTGGGCGGGCGCCGCCGGGGCGGCGGCCTCGGCCTGCGCCTCCGGCGCGGCCACGGCGACCGGCTCCGCCGGGACGGGGGCCTGCTCCGCGTCAGCGGCGACCACGACCGGCTCCGCCGGAGCGGCGGCCTGCGCCTCCGGCGCCTCGGCGGTGTCCGGCTCCGCTGCCGGGACGGCAGCGTCTGCCTGCGGCGCGTCAGCTACGGCCGGCTCCGCCGGAGCGGGAGCCTCAGCGGCAGGCTCCACCTGCGCCTCCGGCGCGTCAGCGGCAACGGGCTCCGCCGGAGCGGGAACCTGCGCCTCCGGCGCGGCAGCGGCAACCGGCTCCGCCGGAGCGGGAACCTGCGCCTCCGGCGCGGCAGCGGCAACCGGCTCCGCCGGGGCGGGGGCCTGCTCGGCGTCGGCGGCAGCCGTGACCGGCTCCGCCTCGGCAGCGGCGTCTGCGGCAACCGGCTCCGCCGGAGCAATGGGCTCCGCGTCCGGCTCCGTTTGCGCCTTCGGCGCCTCGGCGGGGGCCTCCGGGGCCGGTTCGGCCTCGGGCTGCGGCGCGTCAGCGGCAACGGGCTCCGCGGCAGCGGCAGCGGCAGCGGCGACCGGCTCCGCCGGAGGCGTGGGCGGCTGGGGGCGGCGGGCCTCCGGGACCGTGGGGTCCGTCGTCTGGGGCGGGGCCGTCAGGACCGCGCTCGCCTCACGGTCCCGCGGAGCCGACTGCGGCGGCACCGTCGGGTTGTCGAAGGACGCGGCCACGAGCTCGGCGGCCGCATCCATAGGGGTGCGTTCCGCCTGATTCGGGACAGCCGCCGAAGGAGAGTCCGAAGTCTCCGGAACCGGTTCCGCAGACCGTCCGAACACCTTGCGCAACAAGCTCCGAATACCCATGGGCCAGACCTTTCGCATGAGTGCGTGCGTCATTTGTCCGTGCTGCGCGGTTGATCCCTGCCCAGAGTGGACACGTAAGGTTATCGGCCGCCCGGCTGGATCTTCGGCAGGGGCGCCCTTCGTGGCGTCCGCCGCCTCCCGGCCCCCACCCCGATCCCGAACTGCCGCTCCGCCGTGCCGGGTTCACCGGCCGTTCATCCCCGCGCCTCCGCTTCGGCGCAACCCGGCCCTACCGTCGCGGCTGGATTCGTTCCGACAACTTGTCGGCGCCCACGCAGCCTCGGAGGACACTCGTGCGCAAGCTTCTGCCGTTCATCGGCAACCCGCATGGGAGCGGCCGGTCCGCTCTCACCTGTCGATACCGCTGCGGCGACGCCTGCTTCCACGAGGTGCCGAACACCAGCGACAACGAGTACGCGGGCGATGTCATAGCCCGCGCCTACTCCCGCCGCTCGATGCTGCGCTCTGCCGCCGTCGTCACCGTCGCCACCGCCGCCGGCTCCGCCGTGGCCCTCGGCGCCCCCGGCCAGACCGCCACCGCGGCCCCCGCCCCCGACGCCGAAGCAGCCGCAGGCACCGGCACCGGCAAGACCGGCGAAGCCGCCCGCGGCCTCCGCTTCAAGCCCGTCGCCCCCAACACCGACGACAAGGTCACCGTCCCCGAGGGCCACGAGCAGAACGTGGTCATCCGCTGGGGCGACCCGATCGTCAAGGGCGCCCCCGGCTTCAACCCCGACAAGCAGACGGCCGCCGCTCAGGCCGGGCAGTTCGGCTACAACAACGACTTCCTGAGCCTCCTCCCGCTCGGCGGGGACTACGAACGCCAGCAGCTGCTCGTGGCCAACCACGAGTACACGGACGAGAACCTCATGTTCAAGGCGTACGACCCCGCCAACCCCACCCGCGAGCAGGTCGAGATCGCCTGGGCCGCGCACGGCCTGTCCGTGGTCGTCGTGCAGGAGGACCACCGCAGCGGCAAGCTGACCGCGGTGAGCCGCCACCAGCTCAACCGCCGCCTCACCGCCACCAGCGAGTTCCGGCTGACCGGCCCGGCCGCGGGCAGCGCCCTGCTCAAGACCTCCGCCGACCCCACCGGCACCAAGGTGCTCGGCACCCTCAACAACTGCGCCGGCGGCACCACCCCGTGGGGCACCACCCTTCACGGCGAGGAGAACTTCAACCAGTACTTCGCCAACGCCGGCCAGGTCACCGACCCGGCCGCCGCCGCCCGCCTCAAGCGCTACGGCGTGACCTCCGGCGCCACCGAGCGCAAGTGGGAGCGCTTCGACAAGCGCTTCGACGTCGCCCAGGAGCCCCACGAGCCGCACCGCTTCGGCTGGGTCGTCGAGCTCGACCCGTACGACCCGCACTCCGTCCCCCGCAAGCGCACCGCGCTGGGCCGCTTCAAGCACGAGGCCGCGCAGCCCCGGCTGACCGAGGACGGCCGCCCGGTCGTCTACATGGGCGACGACGAGCGCTTCGACTACTTCTACAAGTTCGTCTCCTCGAAGCGGATGAAGAAGGGCAATTCCCGCGCCGCGAAGGAGCACAACCTCACCCTGCTCGACGAGGGCACCCTCTACGTCGCCAAGCTCACCGGCGACTCCCCGGCCGCCGAGTTCGACGGCTCCGGCAAGTACCCCTCCGACGGCGAGTTCGACGGCTCGGGCGTCTGGATCAAGCTCGCCACCGGCAATGTCTCGCACGTCGAGGGCATGACCGCCGAGGAGGTGTACGTCTTCACGCGCCAGGCCGCCGACAAGGTGGGCGCCACCAAGATGGACCGCCCCGAGGACGTCGAGCCCTCCCCGCGCACCGGCCGGGTCTACGTCGCGCTGACGAACAACACCGACCGCGGCAAGCCCGGCAAGGAAGGCGCCACCGAGCCCAACCCGCGCAACCTCAACAAGCACGGCCAGATCCTGGAGCTCGCCGAGAACTTCGACGACCCGGCGGGAGACGGCTTCGCCTGGCGGCTCTTCCTCGTCGCCGGCGACCCCAACGACCCGGCGACGTACTTCGCGGGCTTCCCCAAGGACAAGGTCAGCCCGATCTCCTGCCCGGACAATGTCGCCTTCGACCCGCACGGCAACCTGTGGATCTCCACGGACGGCAACCAGCTCGGCTCCCACGACGGCCTGTTCGGCGTCGCCACCGCGGGCGAGCGCCGGGGTGAGCTCAAGCAGTTCCTCACCGTGCCGCGCGGCGCCGAGACCTGCGGCCCGCTGATCCAGGACAAGCGCGTCCTGGTCGCCGTCCAGCACCCGGGCGAGATCGACGGCGCCTCCGTCGAGAAGCCGCAGTCGGTGTGGCCCGACGGGCCCGGAAAAATCGTCCGCCCGGCCGTGGTCTCCGTCTGGCGCAAGGACGGCAAGAACATCGGCGTCTGAACCCCGCACCGCCGGGCCGTGTTTCACGTGAAACATCCCTCACGGGAGCACGGCCCGGCGCCGCGGGCGGTCGCCGGCCGCCGTCAACTGCCCTCCGGCAGCCGCCCGACGGGCAGCCGCAGCGTCGTCAGCGCGCCCCCGTCCGGCGCGTTGGCGAAGCTCAGCGCGATGTCCAGCACCGCCGCCTGCCCGCTCGCGATCGTCAGCCCCAGCCCATGGCCGCGCCCGCGCCCCGGCTCCCCGGTACGGAACCGCTGCGGGCCGTGCTCGATCAACTCGGGCGGATAGCCCGGCCCGTGGTCGCGGATCGTCACCACCGGGCCCTCCACCGTGACCTCCACCGGCGGCAGCCCGTGCTTGTGCGCGTTGACCAGGAGGTTCGCCAGGATCCGGTCCAGCCGCCGCCGGTCGGTGAGCACGGTCGCGTCGCGCACCACCCGCACCGAGGCATCGGGGCCGTCGCCCTCCACGGCCCGCCGCACGGCCCGGCCCAGCTCCACCCGGTCCAGGTCGGCCCGTTCGACGCCCGCGTCCAGCCGGGAGATCTCCAGCAGGTCCTCGGTGAGCAGGTGCATGGCCTTGAGCCGGTCGTTGATCATCTCCTTGGGGCGGCCCTCGGGCAGCAGGTCCGCCGCGGCCAGTGAGCCGGTCAGCGGGGTGCGCAGCTCGTGCGCCACATCGGCCGTGAACCGCTTCTCGGCCTCCAGCCGCTCCTGGAGCGAGGCCGCCATGGTGTCCAGGGCCCGCGCCACGTCCCGTACCTCGTCCCGGGAGCGCCCCTGGGCCTTCCCGGCGGGGAAGCCCACCCGGGCGTCCAGGTCCCCGGCGCTGATCCGGCGGGCCACGGCGGCGGTGGTGGCGAGGCGCCGGCTGATCCGGTCGGCGAGGAACAGCCCGGCGAGCGCCACCGCCCCGGCGGCCAGGGCCGCCGAGGCGAGGATCGCGGTGTCGATGTCCCGCAGCCGGTCGCGGGTGCTGCCGAAGGGGATCCACACCGCCAGGGCCTTGCCGTCGGCGGGCCCGGCGGCCCACATCACGGGCTTGCCGTCCTGCTCGCCGACCATGCTGCCGGTCTGCCCGCGGGCCACCAGCGCCCGCAGCGGGCCGGGCAGGCCGGGCGGGTCCAGGGCGGAGGCCACGTCGCCGTGCGCGGTGCCGTACTCGTAGTGGCCGAGGGCGTGGTCCAGGTCCGCGTCGGCCGCCTTGCGGACCTCGCCGACGATCTGCCGGGCCACCACGTTGTGCACGAGGATCCCGAGCGCGGCGGCCACCGCGCAGCAGACGGCCGTGGTGGTGAGGGCGATCTTCCAGCGCAGGCTGCTCAGCGCGCGCATCGGGTGCCGTTCGCGCTCGACGGGGTCTGGCCGGTGCCGGGGCATTCGTCGAGGGTGAGCTGGCTCAGGTTCATGATCCCGGCCCGCGGGTCCCACACGTAGTCGGAGACGGAGACGTACTTCGGGTTCGTGGTGGGCTCGCGGACCGCCAGGTGCTCGGCGGCCACCTCCACCCCCTCCAGCACGGCCCGGCGGGACAGGATCCGGGCGATGCTGCCGTCGTCCCGGACGGTGTAGACGCGCAGCTCGCTGAGCCGGCCGTCGAGGTCGACGGCGGTGATCAGCTCGTCGCGGCCGTTGCCGGTGAGGTCGTGGAGCACGGCGGGGCGCACGGGGCAGTCGGGCCCGCCGTCCACAGCCTGTGTGCAGAGCGCGAGCCGCTGGGGGGCGCGCGGGTCGACGAGCCGCCCGGTCCCGCCGTCCTGGGCCACGGCGGAGGCGACATCGGCCCGCACCACGTCGAGCGCGTCGACCGTGCTCAGGTCCAGCCCGCGCACCTTGGGCAGGCCCGGGACCACGGCGGCGGTGCCCGGCCGCTCGGCCGCGTCGGGCGGGGCCGGGCGGATGTCCTTCCACAGGGTCCGGGGGGCGTGCACGGTGCCCCGGTCGCCCTCGCTCTGGAGCCCTTCCACGTCGGCGCACCCCGTCGCCCCGAGGAGGAGGGCGAGGGCCGTGGCGGCCGGGGCGCGGTGCATGCTCCGATGCTCCCCCGTCCGGCCCGGCGCGGCCCGGGGCGGTGGCCCGTTCGGGGGACCGCCGCGCGCGGGCGCGGACCGCTCCGGTCAGTTCTCCTCGGGCCGGGTGATGCCCCGGGCGGCGGCGACCTCCTGGCGGACGGGCGCCAGTACGCTCGTCCCTTCGCCCTCCGCCTCCCCCTCGCCCCGGACCGGGACGGTGCTGCTGCGCACCCGGGCGGCCAGCTCCCGCAGCTGCCGGGCGATCGCCTCGACCTCCTCGGCGGCGGGCGGCTCGGCCCCGTGGTTGACCCGGACCCGCGCGGCCGTGGTGGCGTCCACGATCCGCTCGACGGCGACCACCAGCGGCCACCAGGCGGCGGCCCGGGTGCCCGTGGGCGGCGGCTCGGTCAGGGCCCGCTGGAACTCGCTGCGCACCCCGGACAGGTCCCGGTAGATGCGCCGCCGGGCCTGGAGTCGGGCGGTGCGCGCGGCGGCCAGGGCGGCCTCGTCGGGGGCCGGGGCGAAGGCCCGTTCCAGATAGCGGGCGGTGTCGTCCACGGTGTCGGCGAGCCGGTCGCCGATCCGGGTGTGCCAGCTCTCGGGCCACAGCAGATAGCCGGCGACGAGGGTGATGGCGCAGCCGATGAGGCTGTCGATCAGCCGGGGCCGGATCAGGTCGAAGCCCTGGTGGTTGAGGAGGTCCGAGAGCAGCAGGATCACCGGGGTGATCGCGGCGGTCTGGAAGGCGTACCCCTTGGCGGAGAAGACCGGGATCAGCGCCCCCAGCACCATGATCACCGGTACGTCCCACCACCCGCGCGGCACCTCGGCGAGCACGGCGGCGGCCACCACCAGGCCCAGCGCGGTGCCGACGGCGCGCAGCACCGCCCGGGAGAACACCGAGCCGAAGTCCGGCTTGAGGACGAAGGTGACCGTGAGGGCGATCCAGTAGGAGCGCTCCACCTCGACCACCGATACGAGGGCCTGCGCGAGCCCGATGCACAGCGCGAGCCGCAGCCCGTACCGCCAGGACGCCTCGGACAGCATCATGTCGCGCACGATCCGCCGGGCCCGCACCCGCAGCGCGGCGGGCCTGCCGAGGCGGTCGTCGACGTTGTACGGGTCCGGCGCGGCCAGCGGCACGGTCGCGGCGGCGTGCCGCAGCGCGGCGTCCACGGCCCGCTCGGCGGGGGTGTGCGCCTCCGGCAGGTCCAGGACGGGCGCGGTGGTGCGGCCCTCCTCGACGGCGGCGGCCAGCTCCCGCACGGCGGCCGGGATCCCGGGCGGCAGCGGCCGTCCGCGCAGGTGGGCGGCGGGCGCGGCCTCGACCAGCGGGATCACCACATTGAGCTGGGACAGCATCCGCACCAGCGAGGGGCTGCGGCCGTGCACGCGCGCCCGGCGGCCCAGGATCAGGTCGTACGCCTGGTTGAGGGCCCGGGTGACCTCCCGGCGGCGCTCGTCGTAGACCTCGGCGGGGCCCCCGGCGGCCTCCAGGGTGTCGGCGAGGGCCCGGTAGGTGGCGGCGACGGCGGCGCGCTCGGGCCGGCGTCCGCGCAGCGGCCAGCCGAGCAGGGTCAGCGCGAGCACGAACAGCCCGCCCGCGGCCAGCAGCAGCGGCGCCGTCCACCAGGGCCGCGGGAGCGGCAGCCCGGCGCCGACCACGGCGTTGAGCAGGAGCAGCAGCCCGGAGACGGAGGCGACCGTGCCGATGGAGGAGATCATCCCGGAGACCAGGGCGATCAGGGTGAGCGCGCCGACGGCCAGCCAGCCGTGCCCGTAGACCAGGGTGCCCAGGGCCACGCCGACCGCGCCGAAGCACTGGGGGACGGCGATGTTGAGGACGCGCATCCGGTAGGCGTCGGCGGTGTCCCCGATGACCCCGGACAGGGCGCCCATGGAGGCGAGGGCGCCGTACTCGGGCTCGTCCAGGGCGAAGCCGACGGCGAGCGGGACGGCCATGGCCACCGCCGCGCGCCCCGCGGCGGCCCAGGGGACCGGGGCGGTGGTCGGTTTCAGCCCCCGCAGCAGCCAGGCGGGCGGGGCCAGCGGATGGTGCCGGGCGCGCCGCGCCGCCGTGTGTTCGGTGCGTTCGGTGCTCATTCCCGCTTCCGTGCCGCTGCTCGCGAATCGGTTCTTCCGGTCTGTTCCGCGCAGTTCTACGCGGGTCGGTACCTTCCGAGCTTATGGGGTGCGGCGCACCCGTCCGCTCACCCATGCGGCCAGCGCCGCGACGAGCCCCGCCACCAGCACCACCCAGGCGGTGGTGCGCAGGAAGGCGGTGAGGGCGTCGTAGACGGCGCCGGCCGCGGCCCGGTCGATGTCGGCGGGCAGATCGTCGAGGGTCAGCCTGCGGCACACGGCCACCGTGATCCACAGCAGCACGGCCCCGACCGCCAGCCCCAGCCCGGTGGCCAGGACGGCGCGCCGCCGGTGGACGGCGACCGCGATGGCCGTCGCGGCCAGGAGCAGGGTCAGGACGGGGAGCCAGACGCCGGCGATCTGGAGCATGCGGAAGCCTTTCCGGAGGGCGCCGAGGTTGTCGTACTCCATGACCTCCACGGACAGCCGCTCGCTCACCGGGATGCGGTCCGCGAAGGGCACGTCGTCGGCGACGAGTTCGCTCTTGATGCTGGCCACGACGGGGGCGAGGTCGATGGTGACGGCGTTGCCGTGGCCGGTGGTGAGCGCGTCGAGGAAGGCCGCGTGGGCGGCGCGGTTGGCCGCGTCCCAGGCGGTGCGGTAGGCGGGGGTGCCGGCGAAGGAGCGCAGAGCATCGCCGAGCAGGGCGTCCACGCCGGACTGGAAGGGGCCCACGTCGATCTGCCCGGACAGGGCGCGCGCGGTCTGGGTGACGACGACCTCCTGCACGGCCGGGTCCTCCGCGAGGGGGGCCATGGCCGCGGTGTAGCGGTCGGCGTCGCCCAGTTCGCGGTCGGCCCAGTACGCGACGGCGCTCGCGGGCACGAGCAGGGTCACGAGCACGATGAGTACCGCCGACAGGATGGTGCGCACGTCACCAGGGAAAGCGGGCAGGCGGGCGGGCGCGAGCGGGGTTGCTGCGGTCGGGTGGCCGACGCCTCCTTGCCGGGAAATATCCTGGACATCTAATATCCAGGATATGAGGATGGGCGAGGGAGTCGAGTGGGCGCTGCACAGCTGCGTCAACCTGGCCTGGAGCGGGCCGGACCGGGCCGTCCCGGCGGCGCGGCTCGCCGCCTGGCACGACCTGCCCGCGGCCTACCTGAACAAGCAGCTCCAGGCCCTGGCCAGGGCGGGCATCCTCACCTCCAGCCCCGGCCCGCGCGGGGGGTTCCGGCTGGCCCGTCCGCTCGACACCATCTCCCTCATGGACGTGGTCGCCGCCGTCGAGGGACCGGAGGACGCCTTCCGGTGCCTGGAGATCCGGCGCCAGGGCCCCGGCGCGGCCACCGGCCCGGAGGACGCGCCCGACAACGGCTTGGAAGGCGGCGGGCCGGAAGGCGGCGGTCCGGAGGGCGGCGGGGCGGACTGCGCCATCGCCCACGCCATGGGCCGGGCGGACCTGGCCTGGCGCAGGGCCCTGGCCGCGCAGAACCTCGACGAGATCCGGCGGCAGGCGGAACGGCAGGCCCCCGAGGCCCCGGCCCGCCTGCGCGCCTGGCTCGCCGCGCCATGACGCTCGTACGCACACGCACGCAGACGCACCGACACCGACACCGCAACGGACACAGGGAGTTCGGCATGACGCGCAGCATCATCAACCCGGCAGGTCTCCACAACCCGACCAACTTCGGCTACAGCCATATCGTCTCCGCCCCCGGCGAGCAGGTCTTCATAGCCGGCCAGTACGGCTCCGACGAGAGCGGCCACGTCGTCTCCGACGACTTCGCCGCCCAGGTCGAGCAGGCGTTCCTCAACCTCCGCACGGCCCTCGCCTCGGTCGGCCTCGGCCCCACCGACGTGGTCCGCATCGGCACGTACGTCGTCGGCCACGACCAGGCGAAGCTGGCGGTGCTCCTCAAGCACCTGCAGGGCACCTGGGGCACCGACCTGCCCGCCCAGACCCTGATCGGCGTGGCCTCCCTCGCCCTGCCCGGGATGCTCTTCGAGATCGACGCCGTGGCGGTCCGCCCCTCCGACCACCGCTGATCCACTTGCCGCGCGGTGGCGGCGGGTGTGCCCTGGATGATGGGAGAGAGGAGCCCGCCATGGCACACGCGGCACCCGCTGCCCCCGGGCGGCACCGGCGGTCTGCGGACATGACCCACCTGAGCAAGGGCGCCTATGTGCGGCCCCTGCTCCTCGGACTGGTCTACGGAGTCTGGGCGGCCTTCATCGAGCGGCAGACGGGCCCGGTGACGGTCGCCAATGTCCTCTTCGGGATCCTGTGCGGCCTGGTCTTCGCCGGGATCATGTTCGGACTGGCGCGCATCGGGCCGCGGCTGATGCGCGAGGCGCACGCCGCCGCCTACGGGGCCTTCGGCGGTATCGCCGTGGGCTACCTCCACAGCCTGACCGACGAGTCCATCCTCAAGTCGGTCGTGATCGGCCTGGCGGTCGCGGTGGGCGTCGGCGCCACCGCCTTCTACCGCTACTACACCCACGAGAACTGACCCGGAGGGCCGACGGGAGCAACGGGACCGGCCCGGCCGCGCGATGCGGCCGGGCCGGTCCCGTATGCGTACGGCCCCGCGCTACGGGCGGACGGCCACCGCGCCGTGCTGCGGCTCGGCGTCCTCCTCCGCGGCCGTATCGGGGATCTTCGCCGTGGTGGCGGGCTCGGTCTGCCGGACCGGCGGGGAGAAGCGGGCGGCCTCGGCGCGGAGCATGGCGTTCAGTGCGGCGTACGGGTCGATGGGCATGGCGGAACCTCACGGTGCTCAGGGGGGTGTGGGGGCTGCGCGCGGGGGACCGGGCTCGCTGCGCGAACCGGGCCCCGGGGCCGCTCAGCAGCGCAGGACCACACTCCGCACCGCCCGCGCGGACGCGCCCGGCGCGCCCGGCTCCGGGAAGGGCCCGCACCGCGGGCCGTCCTCGTGTTTCACGTGAAACATCGTCAGCGGGGCCCGGCGTACGCCGCTCACCCCGCGCCCGGCCGCCCGGACGGCCGCCCGTGCCTCGGGATCGGCCGCCGGATCCGACGGCCCCTCGGCGGGCTCGGCCGGTACCCGCGGCTCCGCCGGTTCGGCCGGGGCCCCAGGCTCGGCGGGCGCCGCGGGCGCGCCCGGCGCGCCCGGCGCTCCCGGCCCGCCAGGGGCCGCGGGAAGCGCGGAGGCGGGCCGGTGATCAGCCGCGGCCGCGGCGCCCGCCGGACCGGCGCCGAACACGCACAGCAGCACGACACAGGCCGCGGTCAGCGCCCTGGTCAGTGCCGTCCGTGCGGATCGCCTCCAGGTCATGCGGCAGATGTGCCCCGCTCCGCGGCGCGACTCTCCGGCGGGGCCCGAGAAGCCCCCGACCGGGGGACGAAAACACCCCCGACGGCTGACAGCCCGTCACCCCGGGCACCCCGGCCGCCCGGATCAGCCGCTGACGCGATGCCCCGTCAGCCGGGCCAGTACGGCGGTCTCCCCGCCGATCAGCCGCAGTTGGGCCCGCCCCGGCCGCTCCTCCGGCGCCGACGCCGGCCCGGGGGAGACCCGTACGACGGTGAACACGGCCGTACGGCGGTCCGCGCGCGGGATCTCGATCGTCCGGCCCCGCCGCAGCTCGCCCAGCGGCAGCCCGTCCCCGGTGACCACCGCGGTCCCGGCCGCCCCGGGCGCCGGACCGTCGGCGTCCCAGGAGACCCCCTCGCGGCCGCCGCCCAGCGGTACGTCCACCCCGAGGCTCGGGATCCGCAGCCGCAGCGGCCGCGCGGAGCGCAGGGGCCCGCTGACCGTCCGCAGCGGGCCCCCGGCCCCCTGCGGCGGGCGGACGGTCCGGGCGCGCTCCTGCTCGCCCAGCTCCAGTTCCCGGACGAGCCGGCGGTGCCCCGACAGGCCCAGGGCCCGGGAGGGCAGCGCGTCGTCGGTGGTCGCGGCCGCGGGTCCGGCCCCCTCCGTGCGCTGCAACGCCACGACGGTGGTGGACAGCAGAGCCACCGTCAGCGAGGCGACGACCCACTGGGCGCGGGGCATGGGATTCCCTCCTGTCCGGCTCGGGCGGCCGGGTCATGTGAGCAGTGGACACCTCCTCTGCCCATCGGCATCCCGTGAAACACGGGGGAGGGCCCCCAGGTCACGGGGACGCGCCCGCACGAACGCGGAGTCTTCCCAGCTCGCGGCGGGTCGGCGCGCGGCCGCCCGGCGGCGGCCGGGCTACGCCCGAACGGGTGAGCCCCGAGGGTTACAGGACGACGGCGGCGGTGCCCGCCCCCATCAGCGCGGCCGCGAGATGCACGGCCGGGTGCCCGTAGTCCCCGTACCAGAGGTGGCGGGCCAGGCCGCCCAGCGCGGCCAGAGCGGCGATGACGCCGATCTGGCCGAACAGGGTGACGGCGCAGCAAGGGGCCAGGAGCAGCAGGAACGAATTCAGCCAGAACGGGGCGGCACCCGTCCAGCCCCGCCATTCCCTGATCGCCGTCGCCATGGACTACCGGCCCCCTTCATCTCAACTCGTGGGCTGCACAGCCTCCTTGGGTGCGGGGTCGGGCACAAGGGCCCGTTCGGCTAGAAAACCGGGGAGCAGGCCGAAACTCGTCTACGGCGGGCCCGGTCCCCTCCAGGGGGCCCGCGACAGCGGCGAGAAGCGCGGCGCCTACGCTCCCCCCATGAAGACCCCGCTGGTCCGTGTCCACCTCGTCCGGCCCGCCCTGGACGAGGCCGCCCGCCAGGGCCGTTTCGCCGCCCCGCTGCCCTGCCCCGGCCACGACGGGCTGCGCGGCCTCGACCACGGCGCCTGGACGGGGCTGACCCTGGACGAGGTCGCGGCACGGGAGCCGGAGGCGGTCCACGCCTGGCTGACGGATCCCGGCTACGCCCCGCCGGGCGGCGAGTCCGTGGCCGCGCTGACCGCCCGGGCGGGCGCGGCGCTGGCCGCGCTGCCCCCGGGCACGCACCGGCTCGTGGTCGGGCAGGCCGTCGTACGGGCGGCGGTGGTGCACGCCCTGGAGCTGCCTTCGGCCGCGTTCTGGCGGCTCGACGTGCGGCCGGAGTCGGTGACCACCCTCACCGGCCGGTCGGGCCGCTGGAACCTGCTGGTGGGCCGGCCCGAGGAGGGGCCGGAGGGCGCGTGGACGGCGTAGGCCGGGGGGACGGCGTACCGGTCAGGCGACGATCCAGTCGGAGGTCGCGATGACCGGCCGCACACCGTCCCGGTGGATGGTCCCCTCGATCAGGCCGTACATGCGGTCGGCCGCGAAGTAGACCTCGTTCTCGTTCTTGAGGCCGAAGGGCTCCAGGTCCACGAGGAAGTGGTGCTTGTTCGGGAGGTTCAGGCGCACCTCGTTGACCTTGGGGCAGTGGTCGAGCACCCGCTCGGCCATCTGGTTCAGGGTCTGCTGGAGGGAGTAGGAGTACGTCTCGGCGAACGCCTCCAGCAGGTGCTTGCGGACCTTCTTGTACGACTGGTCCCAGTCGTGGCCGGCGTCGTCGGCGGCGAGCGCCGAATGCGCCCAGCGCGCGGTCACCTTGGTCGCCAGGATGCGGTCGTACGCCTCCTTGAGGGTGGTGTACCGGTCCTTGATGTAGCCGTGGAACTCGGAGTTCGTCGAGTTCATCACCGTCAGGTCCTTGAGCCCCGAGATGACCTGGAGGCCGCTGGTCTCGCTGTAGGTGATCTGCGCGGTGCGCACCTCCTGGCCCTTGAGGGCGAAGGAGTGCTGCTCCTTGCGGGTGGGGACGGGGATCCGCTCCCAGGCGAACTCCTCGATGCGGATCTGCGCCTCGCGGATGGGCTGCTGGGAGGAGACGAAGTGCTTGGCGAGGAGGATGCCGAACGCCTCGGGGGAGGCGACGCCGTGCTCCTTGGCGAAGGCGTACACGGTGTTCTTGGTGGTGTCGGTCGGCAGGCAGTTGGCGTTGTCGCCGGTCAGGTGGACGTCGCGGAACTCACCGCGCAGCGCGACGGAGACGTTGAGGTCGCGGATCTCGTGCCAGGACCCGTCGTTGCCCTTGCGGGTGACCTTCACGATGCGGTTCTCGGCCTTGCCGTACTGGTTCTGGGCCAGGACGTGCTTGCTCATGCTGACTTCCTTCGGGTACTCGGGAACACGGAGTCCGTTCATCTGGATCCCGTACGCCCGGCGTCCAGCGGTCCGCTCCGTGGAGTGGGGCCCGCTCCCCGCCGTTCGGCCCCGAGGGGCCGCCCCGGGACTGACGTGCATCCCGGTCCGTAGGTGCTCGGCCTTGTGGTGCTGGACGGCCTGCACGGATTGCAGCACGGGTTCGGCGCCCCGATCACCGGACGAATCATCCGAACACCAGCACCGACACCTTGGGCGACCCCACAGAACCGCAGGTCAGACCGTGTGCGTGTCCGCCACCGCCAGGGCCTCGTCGAGGACGGCGAGCCCCTTGGCCACGTCCTCGGCCGAGATGTTGCAGGGCGGCGCGATGTGGATCCGGTTGCCCGCGAGCAGCGGCCACAGCCCGCCCTTGCGGCAGGCCGCCCCGAACTCGGCCATGGGGGCGTTGTCGGCGCCGGAGGCGTTGTAGGGCACCAGCGGCTCGCGGGTCTCCCTGTTCCGTACGAGTTCCAGCGCCCAGAAGGTGCCCAGCCCGCGGACCTCGCCGACCGAGGGGTGCCGCGCGGCGAGCGCGCGCAGTCCGGGGCCCAGCAGCTCGCTGCCGGTACGGGCCGACCGCTCGACGATGCCTTCCTCCTCCATCACCCCGATGGTGGCGACGGCCGCGGCGCAGGCCAGCACGTGCCCGGAGTACGTCAGCCCGCCCGGGTAGGGCCGGCGGGCGAAGGTCGCGGCGATCTCCGCCGAGATGGCGACCCCGCCGAGCGGGACATAGCCGCTGGTCACGCCCTTGGCGAAGCACAGCAGGTCCGGGGTCACCCCCCAGTGCTCGGCGGCGAACCACCTGCCCGTCCGGCCGAAGCCGACCATGACCTCGTCGAGGATCAGAACGATGCCGTGGCGGTCGCAGATCTCCCGTACGCCGGGCAGGTAGCCAGGCGGCGGGACGAGCACACCGGGGGCTCCGCCGACGGTCTCCAGGATGACCGCGGCCACCGACTGCGGGCCCTCGAAGACGATGGTGTCCTCCAGATGGCGCAGCGCGCGCTCGCACTCCTCGGCCTCGTCCGCCGCGTAGAAGGGCGAGCGGTAGGCGAAGGGCCCCCAGAAGCGCACGACGCCGGCGGTCGCGGAGTCGTTGCCGAAGCGGCGGGCGTCGCCGGTCAGGTTGATCGCGGCGGAGGTGGCGCCGTGGTACGAGCGGTACGCGGACAGCACCTTGGGGCGGCCGGTGTGCAGCCGGGCCATGCGGACGGCGTTCTCGACGGCCTCGGCGCCGGCGTTGGTGAAGAAGATCTTGTCGAGGTCGCCGGGGGTGCGCTCGGCGATCAGCCGCGCCGCCTCGGAGCGCACGTCCACGGCGAATCCGGGCGCGACGGTGGTCAGCCGGGCGGCCTGCTCCTGGACGGCGGCGGTCACCTTGGGGTGCTGGTAGCCGATGTTGGTGTAGACGAGGGCGCTGGAGAAGTCGAGGTAGCGGTTGCCCTGGTAGTCCCAGAAGTACGAGCCCTCGGCGCCGGCCACGGCGAGCGGGTCGATGAGCTCCTGTGCCGACCAGGAGTGGAAGACGTGCTTCCGGTCAGCGTCTTTCACGGTCGCGAGGGCATCGGCTGCTGCGTTCATGGAACGAGAGTAGACGTCCGGCATGTGGACACGGCCGGGGTGCGCCAACGCGCAGCCCCGGGCGGTGGGCGGCCGGGGCCGCCCACCGGATACGGGTGAGGCAGACGGGCGGGGATGCTGGGCGGGGGCTCGGGGCTACTTGTCGGAGTAGCTGAAATCTCCGACGGTCCACGCGTCGACGTCGGCCAGCGCGATCCGGTACATCCCGCCGGTCTCGGGGATGCCCAGGGTGCCCTGGAGGATGCGCGCCACGTGGAAGTGCAGGTGCGAGGGTGGTCCGGCGGGCGGTCTGGCGCCGCCTTCCGGGGAGCTGAACACCTTGGCGAACGGCCCGAGCCGTTCGGAGTCCTGGAGGACCTCGGCCACCCGCTGGCGCCAGACGCTCTCGGGGGCGAGCCGGCCGGTGATGACGGCGCCGTGGACGACGACGGTCAGGGACATCTGATTGGTCTGCTCCGACTCGACCGTGGCGGCGAGGTCGACGAGCAGGTCGTCAGGGATCGACATGGGCAGGGACTCTAGCAAGCGCGCTCGGGCCCCGGCGGTGCTTGTGCGCAGGACGGCCGGCGGCGGACGGACCACGGCCCACGCGAAGGGGCCGGTGCCCGCACGGAGAGTGCGGGCACCGGCCCCTTGCCGTCGGCGGACGCGTCAGGCGGGAACGATGTTCTCGGCCTGCGGGCCCTTGTGGCCCTGCGTGACGTCGAAGGTGACCTTCTGGCCTTCCTGGAGCTCGCGGTAGCCGGAAGTGGCGATGTTGGAGTAGTGGGCGAAGACGTCCGCGCCCCCGCCCTCCTGCTCGATGAAGCCGAAGCCCTTTTCCGCGTTGAACCACTTCACGGTTCCGGAAGCCATGCGCGTTCTCCTCTGGGGAAAGGAAAAGTGAGCTCACCGGCCCATCCGGTAAGAGCACTTGTAAGTTTTCTGGCACTACAACTGCAACGTCCGTCACCGTAGCACAGGGAAAACCGGCGGGCCCGGAACCAATTCCGTGCCGATAATTCCCGCTCCGGTCATGGGTATATCTGAGCGGGGCGAAAGGAATATCGTATGAATAATTTCCGGGTCAGACGCCTATCCGGACCAGCGCCAGCGTGATGTTGTCCGGCCCGCCCGCGTCGATCGCCGCCCTCCACAGTTCGAAGGCGGCCCGGCCGTCGTCGTGCACCCGCAGCAGCTCCGCGATGGTCTCCCCGGGCACCGGGTCGGTGAGCCCGTCGCTGCACACCAGGTAGCGGTCGCCCTCGGACACCGCGAAGGTCTCGATGTGCGGCGCGATCGGCCGCCGGCCGCGGCTGCCGCCGAGCGTCTGGGTGACCGCCGAGGTCGTACGGTGCCCGGGCGCGGGCGGCGGGCTGTCGTCCACGCTCAGCTGGCGCAGGCCCTCCCGGGCCGCGTGGAACACCTTGCTGTCGCCGACGTTGAAGGCCAGCAGCGATTCCGCGAGGACGAGGGTCCCCGCGACCGTGGTCCCCATGGTCGCCAGGTCCGGACGGCCCTCGGCGGCCGCGTACACGGCCTCGTTGCAGAGGTTCAGCGCGTCCCCGACGGCCTCCTCCCCGTCCAGCGAGGCGCCGAGCGAGGAGAGCTGGCGTACCACGAGCTCGCTGGCCACCTCCCCTGCCGGCTGGCCGCCGAGCCCGTCCGCGACCGCCACGAGCAGCGGCCGGCCGAAGGGGAACACCAGGGTCTGCGGATTCTGGGTCACGGTCCCGCACAGCGTCCACGGCCCCACGGCGAGGCTGTCCTCGTTGTGCGCGCGGACCAGCCCGACATGGCTCAGGGCGGTCACAGCTATGTACGGCACCTCGGCGTACCGCCTCTCCGCGAAAGCAACGGCAACAGCAACGGCAGCGGCAGCGGCAGCGGCAACCACCGCGGCGACGGGAGTCGCGTCCCCCGACTCCATTGTGGCGCCGCTCCGGCATGCGCCGCGCGGGCTGCCGGAGGACGCTGGTCGTGAGGCCGCCTGTCCCCCGACCGGCGGACCGGCCGAGGGAAGGAAGGCCGCAGATGTTCGCACGGCTGAGCACCTACCAGGGATCGCCCGTCCCCGCCGAGGGGGACCTGAGCGCGCACGCGCAGGAGATCGTCCGGCAGGTGCAGGACGTACCCGGCTTCCGTGGCGTGTACTACCTCGTCGACCGGTCCACGGGCGAGGCCAGGTCGCTGACGCTCTGGGAGGACGAGCGGGCCATGCTGGAGAGCGAGGAGACCGGCACCCGGATCCGCGAGGAGACGGCCCGGCGCGAGGGCCAGAGCATCGTCTCGGTCGAGCGGTTCGAGGTGGGATTCAGCCACCTCGGGTCCCAGGGGGAGGGGGGAGAGGGCGAGTAGTACGCGGTACGAGGAGCGATGGCCATGGGCAGGATCGCTGTTGACGGGTTGCGCGAACGGACGCGCGGGGCGGTGCTCACGCCCGGCGACGACCTCTACGACGAGGCGCGCACGGTCCACAACGCCATGATCGACAAGAAGCCGGCGGCCGTGGTGCGCTGCGCCCACGCGGGCGATGTCATGGCCGCCGTCGACCACGCCCGGGAGAACGGCCTGGACCTCGCGGTGCGCGGCGGCGGGCACAGCGTGCCCGGCTTCGGCACCTGCGACGACGGGGTGGTGGCCGACCTGTCCGGGATGCGCGGGGTCCGCGTCGATCCCGCGCGCCGCACGGCGCGCGTGGAGGGCGGTGCGACCTGGGGCGACTTCAACGCGGCCACGTACGCGTTCGGGCTGGCCACCACCGGCGGGATCATCTCCACCACCGGCGTCGGCGGGCTCACCCTCGGCGGCGGCATCGGCTACCTCTGCCGCGGGCTGGGCCTGAGCTGCGACAACCTGATCTCGGCCGACGTGGTGACCGCGGACGGGCGGATGGTCGTCGCGGACGAGGAGCAGAACGCCGACCTCTTCTGGGCGCTGCGCGGCGGAGGCGGGAACTTCGGCGCGGTGACCTCCTTCGAGTTCCGGCTCGCCCCGGTCAAGGACGTGTACGGCGGGCCGATGCTCTTCGAGCCGGACGACGGGGCCACCGTGCTGCGCTCCTTCGCCGAGTACATCGCGGACGCGCCGGAGCAGATGGGCGCCTTCCCCGCCTTCCAGCTGGCGCCGCCGCTGCCGTTCATCCCGGCGGACCGGCACGGGCAGCCGTTCGTGCTGATCGTGGGCTGCTGGTCCGGGCCGCTGGAGCAGGGCGAGGACGCCTTCCGGGCCTTCCACGACTTCGCCCCGGTGGTCGCCGAGCTCGTCGGCCCGATGCCGTACCCGGCGCTGAACAGCGCCTTCGACGCGCTCGTACCGCCCGGTCTCCAGCACTACTGGAAGGCCAACTTCGTGACGGAGCTGAGCGACGCCGCGATCGAGGCGCACCTGGCGCACGGCCCCCTGCTGCCCGCCGTCAACTCGACGGTGCACATCTACCCGGTCGACGGCGCCTGCCACCGGGTCCCCGCGGACGCGACGGCCTTCGCCTACCGCGACGCCTCCTTCGCGACCGTCATCGCCGGCATGTGGCCCGACGCGGCGGCCAACGAGGCCAACACCGCCTGGGTGCGCGACTACTACGAGGCGGTCGCCCCGCATTCGGAGGAGGGCGGCTACGTCAACTTCATGGCGGAGGACGACCAGAGCCGCGTCCGGGCCAACTACAAGGGCAACTACGACCGTCTGGCGAAGGTGAAGCGGGCGTACGACCCGGACAACCTCTTCCACATGAACCAGAACATCAGGCCGGCCGCCTGACGCCGCGCGAGCACGCGGATGCGGAATGTCCCGGTATCTGCATATTTTGGCGTAGCAGTCGTAGTGCGTAGCAGCCCGAAGTGGCCGTCGTAGTCGTGTGCCCGATGGAGGAAGGTCCCATGAAGCGTTTGCCGGTGATCGGTGTGCTCTGCGTCAGTGCGGTGTTCGCCCTCAGCGCCTGTTCCGACGACAGCAGCTCCCCCGCCGAGGAGGCCACCCAGGCCGCCGCCGACCTGTGCACCGATCTGAACTCCCTCAAGGCCGACAACGCCAAGCTCAAGGCCCTGAGCCCCGCCAACGCGACGAAGGACCAGATCAAGGACGCGGTCGACGCGGTCCAGGACGACTGGGAGAACGTCAAGGAGAACACCCAGAAGATGAAGGACGCCGAGCGCCAGGCGGTGCAGCAGGCCGCCGAGAACCTCAAGAAGGGCTACGAGAACCTGCCCGGCGACACCACCGGCAAGGACGCGCTCACCCAGCTCCAGCCCCAGATCCAGCAGCTGGAGGACGCCACGGCGACGGCCTCGGCCGGCCTCAAGTGCTGACGTCGCCGTCCGGCTGATGGGGGGCCGGGCGACCGGCCCCGCGTGGGGAGCCCCCGTACGGCCGAGTGCCGCGCGCCCGAAGTCCCGTACCCCCGGCGCCCGTCGGGCCGGTGGTGCCGCCCGCTACGGGCGGGCCGCCGGCGCGGCGGGCGCTCCGGGTGTGCCGGGGGCGCCGGGTGCGCCGTGCGGGCCGGACAGCGAGGGTACGGTCGGCCCCGCGGGCAGCAGTTCGGTGACGACGAAGGCCACCACCGCCGCCAGGATCACCACCGGCACCATCGCCGCCCCGCCGAGCACCACCACGACCAGCACCACGGAACTCACCGGCAGCCGCATCGCGGACGCCGCCGTCGCCGCCATGCACGCGGCCAGCGCGGGGATGAGCCCGAGCCCCGGCAGCGGCGCGAGCAGCACGCCCGCCATCCCGCCGAGGCACAGCGCGGGGAAGATCGGACCGCCGCGCATGCTGCCGAGGCAGAGGGCGTAGGCGGCGCCCTTGAAGAGCAGTACGGCGATCAGCGCGCCCACGCTCCAGGCGTGCGGGTCCTTCGTCAGCTCGGCGAGGGTCTGCTGCCCGGAGCCGGCGGCGTCGGCGGGGGAACGGCCGGTGATCAGCGCGAACAGGGCGATGCAGACCGCGGCGGCCAGCGCGCACTGCACGGTCCGTACGAGCGGCCGCGCGACGACGTAGCGGGCGATCAGGCGCGCGCCGTGCATGACGGGGTGCAGGGCGAGGGCCACGGCCGCCCCGATGAGCACGGCCCAGCCCACGTCGGCGGCGTCCAGGTGCGGCGCGGGGCCGGAGAGTTTCAGCGTCAGGTCGCCGGTCGGCAGGCCCGTCCAGCGGCCGAGTCCGGTGAACACCAGCGATCCGACGCCGGTGGACAGCAGCGCCGGCAGCATCACCGCGAACAGCTGCGGCCCGCCCACGCCCGCCACCTCGATCAGCAGCACCGCCGCGATCAGCGGGCTGCCGAAGATGACGGCGATGGCCGCCCCGGCGCCGGCCGCGCCGACGAGCACGGTGCTCTGCGGGGTGGCCGGGGCCTGGGCGATGTCCCGCAGCAGCAGCGCGAGTCCGCCGCCCAGCGCGATCAGCGGGGCCTCGGGACCGAGCACCGCGCCCAGCGGCAGACTGGCCGCGGCGGCGAGCACGACCCCGGGCAGCGCGCCCGCGGAGGCACCCCCGGTCTGCATGCCGCCCGCGGGGATGTGGCCGCCGGCGCCCCGCATATGAGTGACGACCAGCCCGACGACGACACCGCCGACCAGCAGCAGCGGGAGCGGCCACCACCAGGGCGGGGCGTCCCAGCCGAGGGACTTGGGGAGGTCCGTCCACAGCGAGGTCTCCATCTGGCGGATGGCGACCAGGAACCAGAAGGCGGCGAGGGAGACCGGGATGCCGATGAGGGCGCTCAGGCACAGCAGTTTGAGGTAGCCGGGACTGCGCAGGAGCTGGCGGAGCACAGTGGCCTCCTGCGGCTGCTCCTGGCCCGCGGACGGTTCTGCGGACGGTTCGGGACCGGGTCGCGTCTGCGGCATGGCTCACTTCCTTTCCGCTCCCTCGATGGTCCACCCGGATCCCGCACTCCGCCGCCGGGCGGGGTGCGCGGGAATCCCCTCCTCATTCCTCGTCCGGCACCTGCGCGGCCCCCGCCCGCCTGCGCATTCCGACCCGCATGGCCCCGAACAGCGCCTTGGCGATCACGCCGACGACGGCCAGGTCGGCGATCATCTGCACGGTGACGAGCACGCGCCCGGTCTCGGAGACGGGGGCGATGTCGCCGAAGCCGACGGTGGCGAAGACGGTGACGGTGAAATAGATGGCGTCGGTGCGGTCCAGGGGCTCGTTGAAGGAGCCGGGCACGTTCGCGGCGAGCACGTAATAGGTCGCGGAGAACAGCACCAGGAACAGGGGCACGGCCGTGCACAGCGCCTCCAGGGCGCGCAGCCGCGGATACGCCGAACGGGTGATGGCGGACGCCTGCCAGGCCGCGAGCAGGCAGAAGGCGATCAGCCCGAGCACGAGCGTCACCAGCGTCTTCACCCCGAAGCCATGATCGAGGGGCGACAGGTAGTACCCGGCGGTGAGCAGCCCCACGGACCCCAGGGACCGCGTCACGTGCCCCAGCACCACCCGCCGATGCCGCCACCCTCCACCACTGCGCTCCATGCCCTCAGCAGAACGCCCGCGGGCGGGCCCGGCCAGCGGAGAGGGCCCGGTTCCGGCTCGGCATGCGCAACCGGGAAGCCGCCTGTATCAATGAATAACCAGGTCGTGAACGGAGTCGAGCATGGACGACTATCCCCTCCTCAACCTCTTCTGGACGATGTTGTGGTTCTTCCTGTGGGTCATGTGGTTCTTCCTCCTGTTCAAGATCATCACGGATATCTTCCGTGACCACACCTTGCACGGCTGGGCGAAGGCGGGCTGGCTCATCCTGGTCCTGCTGCTGCCGTTCCTCGGCGTATTCATCTACGTCATCGTGCGCGGCCACAGCATGCACGAACGGGACGCGAAGCAATACCAGGAAAACCAGGAGGCTTTCCGCTCGTACGTCCAGCAGGCGGCGGGAACGAGCGGCGGCTCGGCGGAGGAACTGAGCAAACTGTCGGCCTTGAAGGACAAGGGCGACATCACGCAGGAAGAATTCGACAGGGCCAAATCCAAACTCCTGGCGTAACACCCAGCCAGCCCCCCTGCCGCCGGGACCCGACCCCCAAGGGGGTCGGGTCCCGGCGGCAGTGCACGCGGTGCGGTCTCCGCCCGGCCGAGGCCGCTGTGCGGCAGCCGCACCGGCCGGGCAACTCCCGCACTCACAAGGCCCGGTTCACTGCCCGGCCCGTGGCGAGTCCCTGGGGCACTGGGCGCCCGGCCGCCCAGGCGGCGGCGCGCGGCCTGGGCCGCCGCGACAACTCCGGCACGGGCGCCGCCGTTCTGCACCCCGTCCCGGAGGTCGGCTTCGCCGCCCGGCCTCTGGCGAGTCCCTGGGCAGTGGGCGTACGGCCCGCCCAAGCGGCTCCCGAAGCGCCGACGCGCGCCTGAGTCGCCGCGACAACTCCGCGCATGGGCGTGACCGTTCCGCACCCTGTACCGGGGCGCGGCCCGTAGCCACCGCGACAACTCCGCGCGCGCGAGCGCCGTCGTTCCCCACCCCGTCCCGGGGTGCGGCCTGCGGCCACCGCGCACACGGTCCGCCGGCCTGCTTCCGGCAAAGCCGCTGAGCGGCTGGGTGGGGCCCCGGGCCCCGCCCCAACCCCCGCCGGCCATCTGCCGCCCGAGGGACCCCAGGTGACCCCCGCCCTGACGCGTCGTTTGGCGTCTTAAGCGATCACAACCTGGAGGCCGGCAGTGGGCGGACAGCAGACGAGCAGGACCCGAGAGCCGGCCCTGGAGGGCGCCGACGACCTCCGCACCGCCGCCGACGCGCTCGCGGACGGCTCACCCGTCGTCCACCCCTTCGGCACCGCCTACGCCGTCACCGCCCTCCCCGACCAGCCGGCCGTCGAGCGCCTGAACCACCTCAAGGGCCGCCCCCCGACCCGCCCCGGCAGCGTCACCACCACCCGCGCCCGTATCGCCTCGCTCTTCGACTGGAGCCGGCTGCCGGCCCGCTTCCCGCGCCGCCAGGTCGAGGAGCTCATCCAGGAACTGCTCCTCCTCGGCCCCTTCGGCTTCCGCGGCCCCGCCGCCCCGCACATCCCGCACCACCTGACGTCCGTCCAGGACGGCGTCACCACGGTCCGCCTGCTCGCCCCCGGCCACCACTGCCCGTCCCACACCTTCCTGGCCGAGGCCCTGACCCGTACCGCCGGCACCTACCTCGCCGTCGCCTCCACCGCCCACCCCCGCCACCTGACCACCCCGCCCGGCCAGTCCCTCCGTACCCTCGCCCTCCCCACCCCCGACGCACCCGCGGCCGGCTCCCTCCACCCCCACCACGCCCCGGCCCCCGTCCCCACCACGGTGCTCTCCTTCCACCACGTCACCGGCACCGGCCGCTCGGGCCTCCCCGCCCTCACCCTCGAACGCCCCGGCTCCCTCTCCACGGCCCACACCCGCGCCCTCGCCGCCACCCACGGCTTCGCCCTCACCCCCCACCCCACCCCGACCCTGACCCCCCGCCCCCACCAGGACTGACGACCGCCCGACCCCCGTACGCGCGGTCTTCCCCCCTCCTCCCACGCTGCCGGTGCCCGGCAAGGTGCTCCGGGGCCGGTCCGGCGTCCGGCAGGGTGGACCGCCCGCCGCGCGCGGCGGCCCATCGCGGCCCTGACGGCCCTGCCCGCGTCGGCGACGGTCACCGGCCTCGGCCCGATGGCCGACCTGCCCGGCGGGACGACCGCGACCACCGCCGCCGGCCGGGCCTCCGTGACGCGGTCCAGGGGCCCGGGGAGACGGCGCTCGGCACCTATACCGCCCGCGCCCCACGAGGGCCCCCGGTCCGAACTTCGCGGGGGCATCCGGCTGAACACCGGCACCGCTCAGCCGCACGCCCCGGCGGCCGCGTCCCCGAGGAAGGCCGTCACCAGCTTCACGAACGCGTCCTCCTGCTCGAAGAACATCACATGCCCCGCGTCCAGCTCCGCGTACGAGCTCCCCGCGATCGCCGCGTGCAGCGCGCGGCTGTGTTCCACCGGGACCGTGATGTCCTGGGTGCCGCCGATCACCAGCGTGCGGGCCTCGACGCGGGGCAGCAGGGGGCGGAGGTCCACGCGCAGGTCGTAGTCGATGTGCCGCAGCGTGCCCGCCGTCGGCGGCATGTTCGGGATCAGGGCCTCGAACGCCTCGTGGCCGATCGAGTTGAGGAAGGCGCGGCTGAACCCGGTCATCGCCACCGCGCGGCCGAAGGAGGCGGGGTCCGAGGCGCCGAGGTCCCGCCAGAGGGTGAACAGGCTGCGCAGGTACGCGTCGCCGTCGGTGTGTGCCCAGCCGGCGACGAGCACCAGCCGCCGCACCAGGTCGGGCCGCAGGGCGGCCACTGTGGCGGCGACGGTCGCGCCCATCGAGAACCCCAGCAGGTCGACCGGCCCCTCCGCCGGGTCCACCGCGTCCTCGATGACGGCGATGACCTGCGCCGCCAGGCCCTCGGCGGTCAGCGGCGCACCGTCGTCGACGGTCGCGTCGGTGCCGGACAGGTCGGGGGTGATGACGGTGCGGTGCGGGGTGAACCGGGGCGCGGTCTGACCCCAGTTGACGGCGGAACCGGCCGATCCGGTGCCGTGCACGAGCACCAGCGCGGGACCCGCGCCTGCCTTCCCGTACCGGACCCGCGCGCCGTCGACCCGGACGGTGGCGCTGGTTGCGGTGGCGCTCGTCGCGGCACTGGTCGCGGCACTGGTCGCGGCAGTGGTCATGGTCGTAGTCATGGGGGAAGCTCCTCGCTGATGTGTGCCGACCGGCGGCCGTTCGTCTCCTCGTCCGGCCCGGTCCACACCGTGCCGCCGCCCGGCCGCGCCCGGGAGAGCCCTCTCCACCCTGGGACCGCCAGTCCCTCCCTGCGCCCGGCGCCCTCCGGCAGGATGCCCGTATGAAGATCGACCGCGCGGCCCTCGCCGACTTCCTACGCCGCTCCCGCGAGCGGGTGCGCCCCCAGGAGGCGGGCCTGCCGGTGGGGCCCCGGCGCCGTACTCCGGGGCTGCGCCGCGAGGAGGTCGCCCAGCTCGCGGGCATGTCGGCGGACTACTACATCCGCCTCGAACAGGCCCGCGGCCCCCAGCCCTCGCCGGAGATGCTCGCCGCCCTGGCCCGCGCCCTGCGCCTGTCCGACGATGAGCGCGACCACCTCCACCTCCTGGCCGGCCGGCGCCCGCCCGCCGCCCGCACCTCGGGCGACCACGTCGGCCCCGGGCTGCTGCACCTGCTGGACCACCTCCCCGCCACACCGGTGCAGGTGCTCGGCGACCTCGGCGACGTCCTCGCCCAGAACGCGCTGGCCGAGGCCCTGCTGGGCGGCGTGTGCACGGTGTCGGAGCATGGCCGCAACGTGGTCTGGCGCTGGTTCGCCGACCCCTCCCAGCGCACCGCGTACCCGCCGGAGGAGCACGCGTACTACAGCCGCCTGCACGTCGCCGACCTGCGCGCGGCCGTGGGCCGCCGGGCCGGCGACCCGGCGGCGACACGCCTGGTGGAGCGGCTGAGGACGACCGGCGAGGAGTTCACGACCCTGTGGGACCTGCACGAGGTCTCGGTCCGCCGCACCTCCCGCATGCGCGTCCTCCACCCGCTGATCGGCCCCCTGGAACTGGACTGCCAGCTCCTCCTGGCCCCGGAGGGCGACCAACGCGTAGTCATGTACACCCCACCCCCCGGCACCGACACAGCGCAACGCCTGGCCCTCCTGGGCGTGTTGGGCACGGGCCAGTTCACCGCAGCCACCGACTGAGACCGGGCCCGCCGCACGCAGGCCCGACCGAGCCCGGTCAAGGGCCGGAACGACCACCCGCCCACCCGCCCGGACGTCATGCATCGCCGCCCGGCAGAAGCCGGGCAAGGTCGCGGACGGCCCGGTACTGGAGGACCCTGACGGCAGCCTCGCTCCTGCCCATCACGCGCGCGGTCTCGGCGACGGAGAGGTCCAGGAAGAAGCGCAGGGTGACGCACTCCTGCTGCCTCGGCGTGAGCAGTCGTACGGCCTCCAGCAGGGCGGCGGCGGAAACGGCGCCCAGGGCGCAGTCCTCGGCGGAGGGCACGACCTCGGCGGCGTCGAGCAGGTCAGCGGTGGTGATCTCCAGCCGGAAGCGGCGGGACGCGAAATGGTCCGCGACGAGGTCGCGGGCGATGGCGATGAGCCACGCGCGGAAGTCGCGCCCCTGCCAGGTGAAGGTGCCGATCCGGCGCAGGGCGCGCAGGAAGGTCTCGCTCGTCAGGTCCTCAGCCAGGGCCTCGCCGCCCACGCGGAAGGAGATGTACCGGTAGACGGCGTCGCTGTGCTCGTCGTAGAGGCGCCCGAAGGCGTCGGTCTCGCCGGCCCGGGCCCGCTCGACGAGGTCCGTCATGCCCGCAGCACTGCCCCGGTCCGCCGGAGTTCCAGGGGTACGGGGATCAGCCGGGGCGCCGGTTCCCGGCCATGCCCGGACGGTCGAGGTCTGCGCGGTCGCGTGGCAGAGCGCGAGCCGCTGTTCATCGCGGTGGGCCGGCGTAGCACCGGGGGCGTGAGCGGCCGCGTGCGACGGGGCGGCGGCATGCGTCTGGGTGGGGGGAGCGGCGGGGTCCGTGCGTGCCAGGAACTGCCGCAGGCGCTCGGCGGTCTCCTCCGGATCGGACCACATCTGCGCGAGGGCGCTCCGCGTCTGCTCCAGGTGCTCTTCGACGCTCATGCGGCTCCCCCTTCCTCTTCGGCGTACATCTGGCTGAGACGGGACAGCGCGCGGGAGACATGGGCCCGGGCCGAGCTCGCTCGTACCCCCATGACATGAGCCACCTGGTCGTAGGGCAGATCGAACAGGCACCGCAACATCACGGCCTCACGCTGCTGTTCGGGTAACTCGTCGATACGGCGCACCAGGTCGAGACGGTCGTCGCAGCTGAGGCCGGCGTCGTCGGGCGGAAGCCGGTCGAAGTCGGCGGGATCGGTGCGCTCTCCCAGCCGCAGGTGCTCCTTGCGGACGGTGTCGTACCGCTGTCCGGCCACCTTGAACAGCCATGCCTGCGGATTGGGATGAGCGCTGAGGCGGGCCCAGGACCGCAGCGCCTCCTCCATCGTCGCCTGAGCCGCTTCGTCCAGTACGTCATGACGGGCGCCGCGGGTGAAGAGGTAGCGGCGTACGAGCGGTTCGTAGCGCAGGAAGAACGGCTCGAAGCCGGGCGCCGGCGGGCGGGCGCGCTCCCCGGTCAACGTGCGCCGCGCCGGCTGCGTGGCGGGGCGTGCTTGATGGTGCGTACCTCCAGGCTGCGGCGGCCGCCCGGCTCCTGCCGTACGACGAGGCTGCTGCCCGGAGGGAGCCGTTCCACCAGGTCCACCAGTTCCCGGCCGGCGCGCGCGGCCTCGCGCTGGCGGAGGGTCTCTCTCAGCAGCCGCCACACGTGCGCACCGCGGCCCCGCCCGGCTGCCAGACCGGCCACCGCGGCGGCAACGATCGGTACCGCATCCGTCAGTGTTCCCACACCGTCTCCGTCCGTCGGTCACGGTCCCCGCCCGAAAGGGGCCCTCGCCACAGGAAAGGCGGATGCGGGCCAAAATGCTGCAGTACAAAGCGAGTTGTCTTCACTTCTCTCCTGGCGATCCGTCCCCCTCGACCGCGGCCGGCTGCTGCACTGGGGGCTCCACAACAGGCAAGGAGCCATGCCAAATGAACGAGCGAGTACGCGCCGTCCTCGTCACCGCCGACGGCACGATGCTGGTCATCCGCCGTACCAAGCCCGGTGTTCCCGTGTACTGGGTGCTGCCCGGCGGCGGCGTCGAGCCGACTGACGAGTCCCGGGAGGCCGCCCTCCACCGGGAGATCCACGAGGAGATCGCGGGGAAGGCCGACATCGTGCGCCTCCTCCACACCATGGAGTCCGACGACGAGCGCCAGCTCTTCTACCTCGCCCGCGTCACCACCTGGTCCTTCGAGGACCGCACCGGCCCCGAGTTCAGCGCCGAGGGCCGCGGCGCATACGCGCTGGAGGAGATCCCGCTGACCGTGGAAGGGCTCGACGGCATCGACCTCAAGCCCGAGGGAATCGCGGACGTGCTGCGGGCCGCCATCCGCGACGGCAGCCTCGGAGGCGGTAGCGGGCCCGGGGTGTGACCCAGGGCGCAGCGGCAGGCTGCGCGGAAGAAGCAGCGGAAGGGCCAAGGTGGTGCGGAGGTGGTGCAAGGCCCCTAAGGAGGTCTAGACAACGAAGAAGGCCCAGGTCGTTGACCTGGGCCTTCTTGTAAGAGCGGATGACGGGAATCGAACCCGCGCTATAAGCTTGGGAAGCTCATGTTCTACCATTAAACTACATCCGCGCGGTGGGCCAGTTGCCTGGAGTCCTACCGTCGCTCACTCTACCTCATGATCGACCCCCGGCGTATCCGCCGCGGGGGCGGTGTCGTGTGGGGTGGGCAGGGGGGCGTGTGGGGGCGGGAGTTGGGCGTACCGTGGGGGCGGAGCGGCGGCTGGAGTGGGTGTGGGTCATCCCCTAATGTGGCGATTCGTCGCAGTACAGCTCGTTGGGGAAAGGGACTCGATGGAGCACACCGTCGTCCGCTGTGCCGAAGGGCACGTTTTCAGTACCGCCTCCTTCCCGCTGCAGCACCTCGGTGCCGGCCGGATCGGGCCCGGACGGCTGCTGCGGTGTCCGCGGTGTGCCCGGCTGCGGCAGGCCGTGCCCGTCGGGGGCAGCGTCAAGCGTTAGTGGTAGTGGCGGTGAGGAGCAGGCCGCCGTCGTAGGTGTGGGCGCGCGGGCGGGCCCTCTCGATTGGGGGAGGTCCGCGCGCTCTGCGTATCCTCGGGACGTGCTTCTCTCTGACAAAGACATCCGGGCCGAGATCGACAGCGGACGGGTGCGCATCGACCCGTTCGAGGAATCGATGGTGCAGCCCTCCAGCATCGATGTGCGGCTCGACCGGTTCTTCCGGGTCTTCGAGAACCACCGCTACGCCCACATCGACCCCGCCATCGAGCAGCCGGATCTGACCCGGCTCGTCGAGCCGGAGGGGGACGAGGCGTTCATCCTGCACCCGGGCGAGTTCGTCCTCGCCTCGACCTACGAGGTCATCTCGCTGCCCGACGACATCGCCTCCCGGCTGGAGGGGAAGTCCAGCCTGGGCCGCCTCGGTCTCGTGACGCATTCGACCGCCGGGTTCATCGACCCCGGCTTCTCGGGCCACGTGACCCTGGAGCTGTCGAACCTCGCCACGCTGCCGATCAAGCTCTGGCCCGGGATGAAGATCGGGCAGCTCTGCATGTTCCGGCTCAGCTCGCCCGCGGAGTTCCCGTACGGCAGCGAACGGTACGGCTCCCGTTACCAGGGGCAGCGCGGGCCGACCGCCTCGCGCTCCTTCCAGAACTTCCACCGCACCCAGGTGAGGCACGAGGCATGAGCGCAGTACGCGAGAACCTGACCTACGAGGCGTTCGGCAGCGCCGTGCGCGAGCTGGCGCAGACCATCGCCGACGACGGCTACGAGCCCGACATCATCCTCAGCATCGCGCGCGGCGGGGTCTTCGTCGCGGGCGGTCTGGCGTACGCGCTGGACTGCAAGAACATCCACCTCGTGAACGTGGAGTTCTACACCGGCGTCGGCACCACGCTGGAGATGCCGGTCATGCTGGCGCCCGTGCCCGAGGCGATCGACTTCACCGACAAGAAGGTGCTGATCGCGGACGACGTCGCCGACACCGGCAAGACGCTCAAGCTGGTGCACGACTTCTGCCTCGGCCATGTCGCCGAGGTCCGCTCCGCCGTCATCTACGAGAAGTCGCACTCCCTCGTGAAGTGCGAGTACGTGTGGAAGAAGACGGACGACTGGATCGAGTTCCCCTGGTCGACCGAGCCGCCGGTCGTCGTGCGCGAGGGTCAGATCCTCGACGCCTGACCGAGCGCGCGGTGCGTGAGCGTGCGAAGGGCCCCCGGCCGCGGCCGGGGGCCCTTCGTGTGTGCGCCCGCGCGCAGTGTCCTCAGATGGTGCCCAGCTTGATGATCGACAGCAGGGCGATCAGCTGGATCGCGGACGCGCCCAGGGCCTTCGGCCAGGGCAGGTCGTGCGACTTGCTGATCAGCGAGGTGAAGAGGGCGCCGGCGGCCACCCAGGTCGCCCAGCCGAGGATCTGGACGAACATGTTGTCGCCGCCGAGGAACACGGCGAAGACCAGGCGCGGGGCGTCCGTGATGGACATGACCAGCATCGACAGGCCGATCGTCGGCTGCCAGGTGCCGTCGCCGCCCATCTGGCGGGCCAGGGTGTGCGTGACCGCGCCCAGCAGCAGGCCACAGATGACGAAGGCCACGCCCGCCGAGAGGACGATCGGGATCGCCTTCGGCACGGTCGCGTTGATCACGTCCTGGCGGGCGTCGTCGAGGCCGAAGACCGCGAGCAGGCCGTAGAGGAAGGTCACGATCAGCGCGGGGCCCCAGACGGGGTAGTCGCGCATCTGGAGGAAGGTCTGGCCCGGGCGGGTCACGATGCCGCGGAGCAGTTCCTTCCAGGGGAGTCGCGGGCCGACCGGGGCCGCGGCGGCGCCGGCCTGGTAGGTCGCGCCCTGGCCGTACGGGTCCTCGCCGACGGCGAAGACCTGGGTGTGGCCCGGGTTGTCGTTCGAGTAGTTCCCGTGACCGCCGCCGTGACCACCGCCGTGCCCACCCTGGCCGCCGCCGTGGCCGTACGGGGGCTGCTGCTGGGGGTGGTGGCCCTGCGGGTGCTGCTGCCCGTACGGGTCGAAGTACTCCGGCTCGCCGTGGCCCCCGGGGCCGCCCTGCTGCGGCCACTGCTGCTGCGGTGGCGGTCCGCCGGCGGGCGGGTAGGGCTGCTGGCCGTACGGCGGCGGTTGCTGCTGACCGTACGACTGCTGCTGTTGCGGGGGTTGTTGCGGAGAGCGGTTGTTGTCCCGGCCGCGTCCGATCCTGAATCCAGCCACGTGATCGAACGTACCTGGTCCGGCGCGCTCCGGTGAACGGGCGGCCGGAAGAAGGGGCCTTTGCGGCTGAGCTGTGACATCCCCTAGGGGATCCCGGTGGGGCTGTCCCCACCCCGGGGGTGGGCCGGTTCGGTGTCCGTTTTACGGGGCTGTGTTGTTAATTGTTGCGGTTCGTTACATTCCCTATGGGATGCGGAGATGTGGGGCCCGTAGCTTCGTGAGCGACGGACCGACCGACCGACCGGCTGACCGAACGACCGAACGGCCGAACACGAGGAAGAGTCACATCATGCGCAGCACTCGCCGTACCACCACCCTCCGCACCGCCGCCGTCCTCGCGGGCGCGGCCGCCGTCCTGGCCCTGCCGGCCGGGTCCGCGTTCGCCGCCCCGTCGGCCGGGGCCGAGCCGTCGGCGCGGGCGGAGCGGGTGGAGCGGGCGCACGTCACGACCGTGCGGCTGGCGGACGGTTCCGTCGCGGAGGTCTACCGGACGGGTGCCCACCGCTTCGAGGCGGACATACGGACGGGCTCCGGGGCGCCGGCCAGGCTGGTGGGCGGGGCCGGGGGAGTGGCGTACGGCCAGGGCAACGGGCTGCACGTGGTGCTCCACCCGAACGGGACGGTGACGTCGTGGATGGAGGGCGCGCCGAAGCCGAAGCCTGGGCCGGCGGCGGGCGGGGTGCGGGTCGCCCTGCCGGACGGGCGTGTCGCGAAGCTGGTGGAGGGGCTGGGCGGTGAGCGGGCCGAGATCGCGGCGCCGGACGGGCGCGTGCTGGCCGTGGTGGACGCGAAGCGGCCGAGTGCGTGGAGCGACGGGTGGATGTACCGGCTGGTCCAGGACGGGCAGCGCGTGAAGTTCGTCGCGATCGACGCCAAGGGGGGCGGGAGCGGCTGGGTGTACGGGACCGACGGCAGGCTGATCGAGACGTACCGGGCCGCGGGGCAGCGCGGCTGAGCACCGCGGAACGCCGGAGCGGCCGGCCCCCGAGTGGGAACCGGCCGCTCCGCCGCCCGCCTGGCCTGCCGGCTAGGCCCTACTTGGCACTCTCGGCCTTCGCACCATCGGCGTCGCCCGCAGGCTTGGCCTCGGCCTCAGCCTTCGGCTCAGCCTCGGCCTGGGCGTCCGCTTCCGGCTTGGCCTCGGCGGACGCGCTGCCCGCCTCCGGCTCGGCGTCGGCCTCGGGCTCAGCCGCCGCAGGCTTGGCCTCGGCCTGGGCAGCCGTCTCCGGCTTGGTGTCGGCTTCGCCGGCCGCTTCCGTCTTCGGCTTCGCCTCGGCCGCAGGGGCGGCGGCCGGGGCCTCCGCGTACGCGGCGTCCGCCTTCGACTCGGCGTCTGCCTCGACCTTGGTACCGGCCGCGGGCGCAGGCTTCGCGTCGGCCGCTTCCGCCTTCGGCTTCGGCTCGGCCGCAGGGGCGGCAGCCGGGGCCTCCGCGGACGCGGCGTCCGCCTCCGGCTTGGCGTCAGCCTTCGGCTCTGCCTCAGCCTTGGTTTCAGCCTCCGGCTTGGCAACAGCCTCGGGCTCGACGTCCGTAACCGGTTCGGCCTTGGCGCCCGCCTTCGCCTCGGCGGCAGCCTCGGGCGCGGCGTCGGCCACGGGCTTGGTGCCCGCCTTCGGCTCGGCAGCAGTCACCGGCTCAGCGGCAGCCACGGGCTTGGTCTGAGCCTTCGGCTCCGTGCCCGCCTCGGCCTTGGTTTCAGCCTTCGGCTCGGGAGTCGCCTCCGCGTCGGGCTTCGCTTCCGCCTCCGCCGCAGGCTTGGCCTCTGCGTCGGCCTTGGCCTTTGATTCGGCCTCCGCCGCAGGCTTGGCCTCCGCGTCGGCCTTGGCCTTCGCTTCCGCCTCGGCCTTCGCCGCAGCAGCAGCCTCCGCCTTGGCCTTCGCCTCCGCCGCAGCAGCGGCCTCCGCCTCCGCGGCGGCAGCCGCCTCGGCCTCGGCCTCCGCCGCCTCGGCCGCCAATTCCGACTCCGTCGGGCCCGGGGTCTTCACCGACTCCAGGAGGAGCTGGGCCACGTCCACCACCTGGACGGATTCCTTCGCCTTGCCGTCGTTCTTCTTGCCGTTCACCGAGTCGGTCAGCATCACCAGGCAGAACGGGCACGCCGTCGACACGATGTCCGGGTTGAGGGACAGCGCCTCGTCCACGCGCTCGTTGTTGATGCGCTTGCCGATCCGCTCCTCCATCCACATCCGCGCGCCGCCCGCGCCGCAGCAGAAGCCCCGCTCCTTGTGGCGGTGCATCTCCTGCTGGCGCAGCCCCGGCACCGCCGACATGATCTCGCGCGGCGGCGTGTAGACCTTGTTGTGGCGGCCCAGGTAGCACGGGTCGTGGTAGGTGATCAGCCCGTCGACCGGCGTCACCGGCGTCAGCCGGCCCTCGTCGATCAGGTGCTGGAGCAGCTGCGTGTGGTGGATGACCTCGTACTCGCCGCCCAGCTGCGGGTACTCGTTCGCGATGGTGTTGAAGCAGTGCGGGCAGGTCGAGACGATCCGCTTCGCCGACTTCGGCTTGCGGGTCGCGGGGTCCTCGTCGTCCTCGCCGAAGGCCATGTTCAGCATGGCCACGTTCTCCTGGCCCAGCTGCTGGAACAGCGGCTCGTTGCCCAGGCGGCGCGGCGAGTCACCGGTGCACTTCTCGTCGCCGCCCATGATCGCGAACTTGACCCCCGCGATGTTCAGCAGCTCCGCGAACGCCTTCGTGGTCTTCTTGGCCCGGTCCTCCAGCGCGCCGGCGCAGCCGACCCAGTAGAGGTAGTCGAACTCGGAGAGGTCCTCCGCGTCCTTGCCGATGATCGGGACCTCGAAGTCCACCTCCTTCGTCCACTCGACGCGCTGCTTCTTGGCCAGACCCCAGGGGTTGCCCTTCTTCTCCAGGTTCTTGAGCATCGTGCCCGCCTCCGACGGGAACGCGGACTCGATCATCACCTGGTAGCGCCGCATGTCGACGATGTGGTCGATGTGCTCGATGTCGACCGGGCACTGCTCCACGCACGCACCGCAGGTGGTGCAGGACCACAGCACGTCCGGGTCGATGACGCCGTTCTCCTCGGCGGTGCCGATCAGCGGACGCTCGGCCTCCGCCAGCGCCGCCGCCGGGACGTCCTTGAGCTGCTCCTCGGAGGCCCGCTCCTCGCCCTCCATGGTCTTGCCGCCGCCGGCCAGCAGGTACGGGGCCTTGGCGTGCGCGTGGTCGCGCAGCGACATGATCAGGAGCTTCGGCGAGAGCGGCTTGCCGGTGTTCCAGGCGGGGCACTGCGACTGGCAGCGGCCGCACTCGGTGCAGGTGGAGAAGTCGAGGATGCCCTTCCAGGAGAACTGCTCGACCTGGGAGACGCCGAAGTTGTCGTCCTCGCCCGGGTCCTCGAAGTCGATCTCCTTGCCGCCGCTGGTCATCGGCTGGAGCGCGCCGAGCGCGGTCGCGCCGTCGGCGTTGCGCTTGAACCAGATGTTCGGGAAGCCGAGGAAGCGGTGCCAGGCGACACCCATGTTGGTGTTCAGCGAGACCACGATCATCCAGATCAGCGAGGTGCCGATCTTGATCATCGCCGTGAAGTAGATGGCGTTCTGCAGGGCGCTCGCCGAGAGCCCCTTGAAGGCCAGGACCAGCGGGTACGAGACGAAGTACGCCGGCTCCCAGCTGTCCACGTGGTGGATCGCGCCCTCAAGCCCGCGCAGGCACAGGATCGCGAGGCCGATGGTGAGGATGATGTACTCGACGAAGTACGCCTGCCACGCCTTCGAGCCGGTGAAGCGGGACTTGCGGCCGGCCCGCGAGGGCAGGCTCAGCAGCCGGATCCCGATGAGCACCAGGATGCCGAGGACCGTCATCAGGCCGATGAACTCGATGTAGAGCTCGAACGGCAGGAAGCCGCCCAGCACCGGCAGCGTCCAGTCGGCCTGGAAGAGCTGGCCGTACGCCTGCGCCAGCGTCGGAGGCAGCGTCAGGAAGCCGATCGCGACGAACCAGTGCGCGAAGCCGACGATGCCCCAGCGGTTCATCCGGCTGTGGCCGAGGAATTCACGGACGAGGGTCATCGTCCGGGCCTTGGGGTCGTCCGTGCGGCTGCCGGCCGGCACGGGCTGGCCGATCCTCACGAAGCGGTAGATCTGCGCCACGGCTCGTGCGAGCAGCGCGACGCCGACCACGGTCAGGACCAGCGACACGATGATCGCGGCGAGTTGCATGGGAGGGCTCCTCGGGCGGCACTTACTAAGCGGTAACTTATGAAGTCAAGGCTTGAGGTTACCCATTCCCGACGCCGCAATGTAGCGGAGCGTGCGGTGATCTGTGTCGCTCAGGCGAGCCTTTGTCGGCAGGCCGCGCGCGGGGTCCGGGCAAGGATCGCCAGGTCCATCCCCAGCCAGTGGTTCTCCACATAATGCCGGTCCAGCAGCGCCATCTCCTCCCAGGGGAGGTCGGAGCGCGCGCTCACCTGCCACAACCCGGTCATACCCGGACGTACGAGAAGCCGCTCCGGGCGGTCCGCATCCGGCCCGGGCCGCGGCCCCACCAGCGACATCTCGCCCCGCAGTACGTTGACCAGCTGCGGCAGTCCGTCCAGGGCGCAGCGCTCCACCGCCGCCCCGGCCCGTCCCGCCCCGGCCGTGTCGAACCGCCAGGTCCGGAACGGCCGCCCGCCCAGCCCGAGCGCCGGCTCCCGTACGAGGACCCGCGCGCGCGGGGTCACGTACAGCAGCCCGGCCGCCGCGGCCAGGGGCAGGGCGAACACGGCGAGCAGGAGCGCCGCCCCGAGGAGGTCGAGCACCCGCTTGGCCGGCGGGGCGGCGGGTACCCGGTCCCGCGGCGCGGGGGGTGCGGTGCGTGTGAGCGGCATGCCAGCACGCTGCCGCACGGCCGTGGAGGTCTTGCGGTGGCTTGCGGTGGCGCGCGGCCGCCGTGACCCGTTCGGCCCCGCCCGGCTGGCATTGCGCGTAAGGGGCGGCTAAAGGTTGAGCCGACCCGACTCAGCTCTGTTGACGCACACGCGGCGATGAGGCATGGTTGAGTCTGTTCCACTCAAGTCAGCTGGAGGAATCGAAATGGCACGTGCGGTCGGCATCGACCTGGGCACCACTAACTCCGTCGTCAGCGTTCTGGAAGGCGGCGAGCCCACCGTCATCACCAACGCCGAGGGCGCCAGGACCACGCCGTCCGTCGTCGCCTTCGCCAAGAACGGCGAGGTCCTCGTCGGCGAGGTCGCCAAGCGCCAGGCGGTCACCAACGTCGACCGGACGATCCGCTCCGTCAAGCGCCACATGGGCACTGACTGGAAGATCAACCTGGACGGCAAGGACTTCAACCCGCAGCAGATGAGCGCCTTCATCCTGCAGAAGCTGAAGCGCGACGCCGAGGCGTACCTGGGCGAGAAGGTCACGGACGCGGTCATCACCGTCCCGGCCTACTTCAACGACTCCGAGCGCCAGGCGACGAAGGAGGCCGGTGAGATCGCGGGCCTGAACGTCCTGCGCATCGTCAACGAGCCCACCGCCGCCGCCCTGGCCTACGGTCTCGACAAGGACGACCAGACCATTCTCGTCTTCGACCTCGGTGGCGGCACCTTCGACGTGTCGCTGCTGGAGATCGGCGACGGCGTCGTCGAGGTCAAGGCCACCAACGGTGACAACCACCTCGGTGGTGACGACTGGGACCAGCGCGTCGTCGACTACCTGGTGAAGCAGTTCGCCAACGGCCACGGCGTGGACCTCTCCAAGGACAAGATGGCGCTCCAGCGCCTGCGCGAGGCCGCCGAGAAGGCGAAGATCGAGCTGTCCTCCTCCACGGAGACCACGATCAACCTGCCCTACATCACGGCCTCCGCCGAGGGCCCGCTGCACCTGGACGAGAAGCTCACGCGCGCCCAGTTCCAGCAGCTGACCGCGGACCTCCTGGAGCGCTGCAAGACCCCGTTCCACAACGTCATCAAGGACGCCGGCATCGCGCTGTCCGAGATCGACCACGTGGTCCTGGTCGGCGGCTCCACCCGTATGCCGGCCGTGGCCGAGCTCGTCAAGGAGCTCACCGGCGGCCAGGACGCCAACAAGGGCGTCAACCCGGACGAGGTCGTCGCCATCGGCGCCACCCTCCAGGCCGGTGTCCTCAAGGGTGAGGTCAAGGACGTCCTGCTCCTCGACGTGACCCCGCTGTCCCTCGGTATCGAGACCAAGGGCGGCATCATGACCAAGCTCATCGAGCGCAACACCACGATCCCGACCAAGCGGTCGGAGATCTTCACGACGGCCGAGGACAACCAGCCGTCCGTGCAGATCCAGGTCTACCAGGGTGAGCGCGAGATCGCGGCGTACAACAAGAAGCTCGGCATGTTCGAGCTGACCGGCCTGCCCCCGGCCCCGCGCGGCGTCCCGCAGATCGAGGTCTCCTTCGACATCGACGCCAACGGCATCATGCACGTGACCGCGAAGGACCTCGGCACGGGCAAGGAGCAGAAGATGACCGTCACCGGCGGCTCCTCGCTCGGCAAGGACGAGGTCGACCGCATGCGCCAGGAGGCGGAGCAGTACGCGGACGAGGACCTGCGCCGCAAGGAGGCCGCCGAGTCCCGCAACCAGGGCGAGCAGCTCGTCTACCAGACGGAGAAGTTCGTCAAGGACAACGAGGACAAGGTTCCGGCCGAGGTGAAGACCGAGGTCGAGGCCGCCGTCACCGAGCTCAAGGACAAGCTCAAGGGCGAGGACACGGCCGAGATCCGCACCGCGACGGAGAAGCTCGCCGCGGTCAGCCAGAAGCTCGGCCAGGCGATCTACGCCGACGCCCAGGGCGCCCAGGGTGCCGCCGGCGCCGCGGGTGACGCGGGCCAGGCCAAGGCCGACGACGACGTCGTCGACGCCGAGATCGTCGACGACGAGAAGCCGAAGGGTGGCGCTGCCTGATGGCGGAGGAGACCCCGGGCTTCGACGAGAAGCCCGAAGTCCCCGACGAGGCCGCTTCGGACGACGCCGAGCCGAAGGCCGCCGACCCCTCCGCGGAGGGTGAGGCGGCCCCGGCCGGGGAGGGACAGGACGTAGCCCTCCTGGCGCAGCTGGACCAGGCCCGCACCGCGCTCAACGAGCGCACCGCGGACCTCCAGCGGCTCCAGGCGGAGTACCAGAACTACCGCCGCCGGGTGGAGCGGGACCGGATCACCGTCAAGGAGATCGCGGTCGCCTCCCTCCTGACGGAACTGCTGCCCACGCTGGACGACATCGGCCGGGCGCGGGAGCACGGCGAGCTGGTCGGCGGCTTCAAGTCGGTGGCCGAATCGCTGGAGACCGTCGCCGCCAAGATGGGCCTGCAGCAGTTCGGCAAGGAGGGCGAGCCCTTCGACCCGACGGTCCACGAGGCCCTGATGCACTCGTACGCGCCGGACGTCACCGAGACGACCTGCGTGGCGATCCTGCAGCCCGGGTACCGGATCGGCGAGCGTACGATCCGTCCCGCGCGGGTCGCGGTGGCCGAGCCCCAGCCGGGCGCGGCCCCCAAGTCCGAGTCCGCGGAGGGCGAGACGCCGTCGGACAAGGACGCGGATGCCCCCGACAAGGGCTGATGCACCACACGTAGGAGCAGCACGGGAGGAGGGACACCGGGGATGAGCACGAAGGACTTCGTCGAGAAGGACTACTACAAGGTCCTCGGTGTCCCGAAGGACGCCACCGAGGCCGAGATCAAGAAGGCGTACCGGAAGCTCGCGCGCGAGTTCCACCCGGACGCCAACAAGGGCGACGCCTCGGCCGAGGAGCGCTTCAAGGAGATCTCCGAGGCGAACGACGTCCTCGGCGACGCCAAGCGGCGCAAGGAGTACGACGAGGCGCGCGCGCTGTTCGGGAACGGGGGCTTCCGCCCCGGCCCGGGCGGCGGCGGCTCGTTCAACTTCGACCTGGGCGACCTCTTCGGCGGCACCCAGCAGGGCGGCCAGGCCGGCGGCTTCGGCGGCGGCCTGGGCGATGTCTTCGGCGGCCTGTTCAACCGCGGCGCCGGCCCCGGCACGGGTCCCCGCGCCCAGCCGCGCCGCGGCCAGGACGTGGAGTCGGAGGTCACCCTCTCCTTCACGGAGGCGGTGGACGGCGCCACGGTCCCGCTGCGGATGTCCTCGCAGGCCCCCTGCAAGGCGTGTTCGGGCACCGGCGACAAGAACGGCACCCCCCGGGTGTGCCCGACCTGCGTCGGCACCGGGCAGGTCTCGCGGGGCAGCGGCGGCGGCTTCTCGCTGACCGACCCCTGCGCGGACTGCAAGGGCCGCGGGCTGATCGCGGAGACCCCCTGCGACATCTGCAAGGGCAGCGGCCGGGCCCGCAGCTCCCGCACCATGCAGGTCCGGATCCCGGCGGGCGTCTCCGACGGCCAGCGGATCCGGCTGCGCGGCAAGGGCGCGCCGGGCGAGCGCGGCGGTCCCGCGGGCGACCTCTACGTGGTCGTGCACGTCGGCACCCACCCGGTGTTCGGCCGCCGCGACGACAACCTCACGGTGACCGTCCCGGTGACGTTCGCGGAGGCGGCGCTCGGTGCCGACATCAGGGTTCCGACCCTGAACGGCCCCGCGGTGACGCTGAAGCTTCCCCCGGGTACCCCGAACGGGCGTACGATGCGGGCTCGCGGCAAGGGGGCGGTCCGCAAGGACGGCACCCGCGGCGACCTCCTCGTCACCGTGGAGGTGGCGGTTCCGACCGAGCTGTCGGAGCAGGCCCGCGAGGCGCTGGAGATGTACCGCGAGGCGACGGAGTCGCAGGACCCGCGCACCGCGCTGTTCGAGTCCGCGAAGGGAGCATGACATGGACGGCCGCCGACGACAGTCCCGTTCCGGCGCAGGTGCTTACCAGCTGACCGACGAGACCCCGGTCTACGTGATCTCGGTGGCCGCCCAGCTCTCGGGTCTGCATCCGCAGACCCTCCGCCAGTACGACCGCCTCGGCCTGGTCTCCCCGGACCGTACGGCCGGGCGCGGCCGGCGGTATTCGGCCCGCGACATCGAACTGCTCCGCACGGTGCAGGCGCTGTCGCAGGACGAGGGCATCAACCTGGCGGGCATCAAGCGGATCATCGAACTGGAGAACCAGGTGGCCGCGCTCCAGCAGCGCGTCGCCGAGCTCTCTGCGGCGGTGGACGGCGCGGCCGCCACCCTGCGGGCCCGCGAGGCCCAGGTGCACGCCTCGTACCGCCGCGACCTGGTCCCCTACCAGCCCCCGCAGCCGGGCAGCGCCCTGGTCGTCTGGCGCCCGACGCCGAAGCGCCCGCGGGACTGACCGCCGGCCGCCGGCCGTACGAGCGCGCCGTACGGCCCGCCGTACAGGAACGCCGTGAGGCCCCGCCCCTTCCCCGGGGCGGGGCCTCACGGCGTGCTACAGGCCCTCCGGCTCCGTTTCCGCCTCGGAGTCCCCGTGGGGCGGGGCGCACAGGCGTGGGGGCGCCGGGCGGCCCAGGATGCCCGACTGGGCGATGAGGTAGCCGAGCTGGGCCCGGCTGCCGCTGCCGAGGGTGGTCGCGAGCTTGGCGATGTGGGCGCGGCAGGTGCGCACGTTCATGCCGAGGCGGCGGGCGATGGCCTCGTCGACATGGCCCTCGATGAGGAGCTGCGCGATGCTGCGCTGCACGCCGGTGATCCCGCCGGGGGTGCTGCGGTAGGTCACCTCCTCCTGGAGGGGCACGGCCCGGTGCCACAGCTGCTCGAACACCTTGATGAGGTAGTCCACGAGGCCCGGGTGGCGCAGTTCCAGGGCGACCCGGCGGTCGTCGCTGACGGGGATGAAGGCCACCGTGCGGTCGAAGATGATCAGCCGCTCTATCAGCTCTTCGAGGGTGCGGATCTCCACCTTGCCGTTGGAGATCCGGTCCACGTAGGCGAGGGTGCCCTGGCTGTGCCGTGCGGTGTGCTGGTAGAGGGTCCGTATGCTGACCCCGCGGTCGATCAGCGGCTGGTCGCGCTCCAGGGCCTGGGTGAGGGCCTCGGAGGGGCGCGCTCCGCCCGGCTGGACCGTCAGCACCTCCGTATGACATTCGGCCGTCGCCAGGTTCAGGGCGGCGTTGATCCTTTCGAAACCCTCCAGCACCGTGATGGCATGGGTGTCGGCCGGGCTCTGTGCGCTGATGGCGAGGAAAGGCTCGAAAGTGTCGGTGAGATCTACAGCGCTGCGCCGGCGATCCTGGATCTCGCGTTCAATCGGATGGAGCCGCTGGGCCAGGGCAACCGACGGGGGAACCGGTCGCAACTGGTTCGCGTCGTCCGGATCGGGCTGCAGAAGAGCGAGTTCCAGCAGGCAGGGGGCGTTCTTGATCTCTCCCCGGGCGATCCGGCCGGTGCTCAGCGCCGCCGCGTAGAGCCGCGTCCCCTCGGGGCACATGGACGTGACGGGGTGGGGATGTGTCGCCATTGTCCGGTTATGCGTCAAATCTCCACCCCCCAGGGTCCTGAACATGCAAGAACATGATGCATCGTCCCCATGGCATTGACGTGCCTGAATGAGCCATCGTCTGACACGCGGGGGAGAGGATTCCATCAAGTGAGGACGAAGCCGACCATGTACAAGAGAATGCTTCGCTCGGTGCTTGCCATAGGTTTCTCCGCCGTTGCGGTTTTTGGGGCAGTCAGCGCCGTCGAAAGTGACGCGGGGAGCGCTAGGGACGGTCAGGGCACGAGCCTGACGAGCACGGAGTTCGACACCGGCTGGACCACGGCGCCCGCGGGCAAGTACGCGGACACCGGCTGGACCAGCGGTGAGCTCGGCGGTAAGGGCGACACCGGCTGGACCAGCGCTCCTGTGACGGTGTCGGCATGACCCCCGACGACCGCGGCTTCCGCCGCGAGATGGCCTCCGCCTACCGCTCGGGCTGGCAGTTCATCGACCTCGCGACCGCGGTCCCCCACCCCGGCGACTCGCTGATGGTCACCCTGTTCGGCCAGCCCATCGTCATCGTGCGCGAGGAGGACGAGGACGTACGTGCCTACCGGTGCCTGCGCCGCCCGCGCGGCGCGCCGCAGCCCGTCCGCTGCGAGGTGCGCTACGGGATGGTCTTCGTCAATCTCGATCAGCGCGACCACCAGCTCTTCGAACCCGACATCACCACCGCCACCCCCCCGCAGTGCCTGAAGCGATTCCCCCTTCGTCGCAGATCGCTCAGGTGCTACCCCCACACAACGGCGCCATCGTGGACCTGACCACGATGGCGCCGTTGTGATGTCCGCGTCCAGTGCCGGAACCGGACAAGATGAAGGATCAACGGCTTACGCGCGCCCCATGGCCCGGTCCAGCGTGATCTCCACGACCACCCGGTCCGGATTGGGCGAGGGCGTGCGCCCGTAGCGCTCCGCGTAGCGCGCCACCGCGTCGGCGACCGACGCCTCGTCCGTACGGACCACCGCGCGCCCCTCCAGCGTGGCCCAGCGGCGCCCCTCCATCTGGCACACCGCCACCCGCGCCCCGCCCTCCGGCCCGGACTGCGCCGCCAGGACGTTGCGGACCTTCTTGCTGTGCCGGTTGCTGATCACCCGGGCCAGGCCGGCCTCCGGGTCGTAGGTCACGCCCACCGGCACCACGTGCGGCGTGCCGTCGGGGCGGGGGGTGGTCAGCGTGCAGACGTGCCGCTCCCGCCAGAAGGCGAGGTACTCGGGCGTCGGGTTGAGTACGTCATGGGACATGGGCGAAGCGTACGGCGGCCGGGGCGGGCGCCCCGCCGGGCCCGCCCGGCCCCGCCGGGCCCCGCCCGCACGGCCTCGAAAAGGTACCCTCAGCTGTATTGAGTGGAATAGACTCAACTTTGCATACGCTGACTCTGTCAGACTGGTGGTGTAACCCTCCGGGAGAGGAGCAAAGGCAGTGGACGCCGAGCTGACCAACAAGAGCCGGGACGCGCTGAACGCGGCGACCGGCAGGGCCGTCAAGGACGGCCACGCGGACCTGACCCCCGCGCACCTGCTGCTGGCGCTGCTCGCCGGCGAGGACAACGAGAACGTCGTGGACCTGCTGATCGCCACGGAGGCCGACCAGGCCGCCGTGCGCGTCGGCGCCGAGCGGATCCTCGCGGCGCTGCCCAGCGTCACCGGCTCCACGGTCGCGCCCCCGCAGCCCACCCGCGACCTGCTCGCCGTCCTCGCGGAGGCCGACGCCGAGGCGGGCAAGCTCGGCGACGAGTACCTGTCCACCGAACACCTCCTCATCGCGATCGCCGCCAAGGGCGGCGCCGCCGGTGAGGTCCTTTCCGCCCAGGGCGCGACGGCGAAGAAGCTGCTCGACGCCTTCCAGAACGCACGAGGAGCACGGCGGGTGACCACCCCCGACCCGGAGGGCCAGTACAAGGCCCTGGAGAAGTTCGGCACCGATTTCACGGCCGCCGCGCGCGACGGCAAGCTCGACCCGGTCATCGGCCGCGACCACGAGATCCGCCGTGTGGTGCAGGTGCTCTCGCGCCGCACCAAGAACAACCCGGTGCTGATCGGTGAGCCCGGCGTCGGCAAGACCGCCGTCGTGGAGGGGCTGGCCCAGCGCATCGTCAAGGGCGATGTCCCCGAGTCGCTGAAGAACAAGCGGCTGGTCTCCCTGGACCTGGGTGCGATGGTCGCGGGCGCCAAGTACCGCGGCGAGTTCGAGGAGCGCCTCAAGACCGTCCTCGCGGAGATCAAGTCCAGCGAGGGCCAGATCATCACCTTCATCGACGAGCTGCACACCGTCGTCGGCGCGGGCGCCGGCGGGGACTCCGCGATGGACGCGGGCAACATGCTCAAGCCGATGCTGGCCCGCGGTGAGCTGCGTATGGTCGGCGCCACCACCCTGGACGAGTACCGGGAGCGGATCGAGAAGGACCCGGCGCTGGAGCGGCGCTTCCAGCAGGTGCTGGTCGCGGAGCCGTCGGTGGAGGACACCATCGCCATCCTGCGCGGTCTCAAGGGCCGCTACGAGGCGCACCACAAGGTCGTCATCAACGACAGTGCGCTGGTGGCGGCGGCGACGCTCTCCGACCGCTACATCACCTCCCGCTTCCTGCCGGACAAGGCCATCGACCTGGTGGACGAGGCCGCTTCCCGGCTGCGGATGGAGATCGACTCCTCGCCGGTGGAGATCGACGAGCTCCAGCGCTCCGTGGACCGGCTGCGCATGGAGGAGCTGGCCCTGAAGAACGAGTCCGACCCGGCTTCCCGGGAGCGCCTGGAGAAGCTGCGCAAGGACCTCGCGGACCGCGAGGAGGACCTGCGCGGGCTGACCGCCCGCTGGGAGAAGGAGAAGCAGTCCCTCAACCGGGTCGGTGAGCTCAAGGAGCGCCTGGACGACCTGCGCGGGCAGGCCGAGCGCGCCCAGCGCGACGGCGACTTCGACTCCGCCTCCAAGCTGCTCTACGGGGAGATCCCCGCCCTGGAGCGCGAGCTCGCGGAGGCCACCGAGGAGGAGGCCGAGGCGTCCAAGGCAGGCTCCGCGAAGGACACCATGGTCAAGGACGAGGTCGGCCCGGACGACATCGCGGACGTGGTGGGCGCCTGGACCGGTATCCCGGCCGGCCGCCTGCTGGAGGGCGAGACGCAGAAGCTGCTGCGGATGGAGGACGAGCTGGGCCGGCGTCTGATCGGCCAGGGCGAGGCGGTCCGGGCCGTGTCCGACGCCGTACGCCGCACCCGCGCCGGGATCGCGGACCCCGACCGGCCCACCGGTTCCTTCCTCTTCCTCGGCCCGACCGGCGTCGGCAAGACGGAGCTGGCCAAGGCCCTCGCGGACTTCCTCTTCGACGACGAGCGGGCCATGATCCGTATCGACATGTCGGAGTACGGCGAGAAGCACAGCGTGGCCCGCCTCGTCGGCGCCCCGCCCGGCTACGTGGGCTACGAGGAGGGCGGCCAGCTCACCGAGGCCGTCCGCCGCCGCCCGTACAGCGTGGTGCTCCTGGACGAGGTGGAGAAGGCCCACCCGGAGGTCTTCGACATCCTGCTCCAGGTCCTCGACGACGGCCGGCTCACCGACGGGCAGGGCCGCACCGTCGACTTCCGCAACACCATCCTGATCCTGACCTCCAACCTGGGCAGCCAGTTCCTGATGGACCGCTCCACCCCGGCCGCGCAGAAGAAGCAGCAGGTCCTGGACGTGGTCCGGGCCAGCTTCAAGCCGGAGTTCCTCAACCGCCTGGACGACCTGGTGGTCTTCTCCGCGCTCAGCCAGGACGAGCTGGCGCACATCGCGGAGCTCCAGATCGGCCGCCTCGCCCGGCGGCTGGCCGACCGGCGCCTGGCCCTGGACGTCACCCCCGCGGCCCTGGCCTGGCTCGCGGAGAAGGGCAACGACCCGGCCTACGGCGCCCGGCCGCTGCGCCGCCTGATCCAGACGGCCGTCGGTGACCGCCTGGCGAAGGAGATCCTCTCGGGCGAGATCCGCGACGGGGACACCGTCCGCGTCGACACCGCGGGCGAGGACCTGCTGGTCGGCAAGGCCCTCTGACCCGATCGGCCCCGCCGGCCGGATCCGCCCCGCGCGCCCCGCGTACCGCACGGTGCGCGGGGCGTACGCCTGTCCGCCCGGAGCGGATCCGGGGCCGTCGGGCTGGACAGGGGGTGGGCGGGATGGTGGAGGATGAAGGTATCCGCACGAAGGGAAGTACACGGTGAGCATCGACCCGGCCTCGATTCCGAACTTCGGAGGGCAGCAGCCCGATCCGCAGGCCACAGGACCGGCGGGCCCCGTCGTCCCCGACCAGGATCTGGTCAAGCAGCTGCTGGAGCAGATGGAGCTCAAGTACGTCGTCGACGACGAGGGTGACCTCGCGGCGCCGTGGGAGGAGTTCCGGACGTACTTCATGTTCCGCGGCGAGGCGGAGCAGCAGGTCTTCTCGGTGCGGACCTTCTACGACCGTCCGCACAAGATCGAGGAGAAGCCCCAGCTCCTCGAATCGATCGACGACTGGAACCGCCGCACCCTCTGGCCGAAGGTCTACAGCCACACCCACGACGACGGCTCGGTCCGTCTGATCGGTGAGGCGCAGATGCTGATCGGCACCGGCGTGAACCTGGAGCACTTCGTGTCCTCCACGGTCAGCTGGGTCCGCGCCTCCATCGAGTTCGACAAGTGGCTCACGGAGCAGCTCGGCCTGGAGCAGGACATCGACTCCGGCGACGGCGAGGACAAGGACGGCGGCGAGAGCTGATCCCGCCCCTCCCCGCCGCCGTCACAGGGGCGTCCTGGCGATGACCAGGAGGTAGACCCCGTAGGCGTACGAGAGCCCGGCCAGCCCCGCGGTCACCACGACCGCGGAGCGGGGCCGGGCTTTTGCCATCGCAGCCGCCAGCGGCAGCAGCAGCGGGAACGCGGGCAGCAGGAAGCGCGGCTTCGACTCGAAGTAGCCGGCCCCGCCCACGCTGATCACCAGCAGCACCGCGGTGTACACCAGCAGCGGCAGCGGCACCCGGTGGAAGAGCAGCAGCACCGCCAGCAGCAGGGCCGCCCCCAGCAGTACCGCGGTGACGGCGGTGGCGAGCGCGACCGGACTGCCGCTGAGCACCCGCCAGACGGCGGAGAGCACATAGCCGCCCCCGTCGAAGCGCGAGCCCCACTGCCGCTGCACGTCGAAGTACCCGGCCGGGTCGCGCCGCTTCACCCCCACGGCCAGGACGTACGCCAGCCAGCCCGCGGGGGCCAGCACCCCGGCCGCCCACACGGCGGGCTCGCGGGACCCGCGTACGAGCAGGGCGTGCAGCGCGGCGACGGACACGGCCGCGGCGACGGCGATCCCGCTGGGCCGGGTCAGCCCCGCCACCGAGGCCAGCACCGCCGCCCACATCCACCGCTCGCGCAGCAGCGCGTACAGCGACCAGGCGGCCAGCGCGACGAGCAGCGGCTCGGTGTAGGCGAGGGTGAGCACCACCGCGTGCGGGACCACCGCCCACAGCGCGACCAGCAGCACCCCCACCCGCCGCCCGGCGACCAGCTCCCCGACCCGGTACACCCCGACGGCGGCCACCGCGGCGGCGGTCCAGGACACCAGCAGCGCGCCCCACTCCCCGCCGCCGGCCAGCCGCACCAGTACCGGGTAGAGCGGGAAGAAGGCGTAGTCGCTCTGCACCAGCCCGGTGACCGGCCAGATCTGCGTACGGCCGTAGCCGTGCTGGGCGATGGCGAGGTACCAGACGGAGTCCCAGGAGTGCCCCAGCACCCGTACGGGGCTGCGCCCGGCCCACGCGGCGGCCCCGGCCAGCACCACCGCCCCGGCCACGCGCACGGCGGCGAACACCCCGAGCGCGAGCACGGCCGCGGGCACACCGGCCGTCCCGGGGTACTGCGGCCGCACGGAAACCGACGCACTGCCCGTCGCCGTCATCTACCCCCGACTCCCTGCGCCGCCGCGCGGACACCCGTCCGGACATGGAGAACCCCGGGCACCATAAGTCGCCGGCCGCCCCACCGCCCCCGATTCCCCGCCGAACCTCCGGTGACATGGGCCACCCCGGTGTGGTTCCCGGCGCTGCCGCGTCCTAGGAGGCGCGGGTGAAGTGGACCCGGTCGTCCTCCAGGGTCAGCCGGAGAACCCCGTCCGGGCCTTCGAGGTCGACGGCGGACAGACCTTCCGGAGCGGCTTGCTCCAGCTGCAGGAAGCCGCCGTCGAGGCCGAGCCGTACCGCGCCGTCCCCGAGGTCCACGCGGTCCTCGGGGATGCCGTACACCTCGCGGTAGTGCGCGGTGGCCGCGGGCAGGTCGGGCACCTGGATCACGGCCGAGCGCAGCCGCGTGTCGACGGCGACCTCGGGCAGTTCTGACGCGTACTCGATGACCCACGGCATCAGGTGGTACTGCCCGAAGAAGAGCGAGGAGAAGTGAATTTTCGATCCGTCGGGCTGGGGTACCCAGGTGGAAATAGGGCCGCAGTTCTTGACGGTTGCCGGGAGATTTTCCTGGAATTTCTCCAGATCCGAGATGCACAGGGTGGCGGAGAAGATTCCCGAACCGCGTTCCGCCAAGTAGCGGACGAATTTGTTCCCGAAAGGGGAAAGGGTGGCCTGCTCGGGGTCGGAAACGGCCATGACCTCCAGGAAAGTTCCGTCGAGCGCGACGACGCGGCCGGTGATACCGGGAATGGTCCCGGTCGGTGTCTCGAAGTCGATTCCGAGCGCCGCCTCCATGCGGTCCACCGCGTCGTGGAGATCGTGCACAGCGAGAGTGACATGGTCCAGGAACACTGGCCCCCCTAGGCAAATGTGGCCGCCGTATCCCTTCCACTATCGGCACTCCCGGACCGCCCGCCGCATGCTCAGTGTCGAAACGGCGCAGGGGACGGTGCACACATGGGAAGCCGCCGCCGGTCGCGGCGATCGTGTTCCCGGGCAGAGTAAAGAGATTCCCAAAAAATTAGCGAATCGATGTGCGTGATGCAGATCACGTCAAATTCAGGGGGTCTGGCCGAGAATTAGCGCTGGATCTCGACCGGCATGTATGGAAGCTTGATGAGGTACAGCTCGATGCTCCGTGCCTGCCCGGCCGCCAGCCGGGTTTGCCGCCGGGGCGCGTTCTGCGTGAAACGGGGGCACGTTGACGATCATGCTGGAACCTTTTCGCGACGGCTCGGTGAGTCGTCTTGCGGGACGGACGGAGGAAATCGCCCAGGAAATCTGGCTGAAAATTCAAGTGTATGCGGAGCGTAGTGGCTCTCTGGCCGCTTCGCCGGAGAACTGCAGTGAAATGTTACGGACCGTGTTGGACCGCGCACTGGAGCTCTACCGGCAGGGCGGTCACCTGCCGGCGGACGTACTCGCGAGCTGCACCGCGGTCGGGGTGCAACTGGCCGAGAGGGGCGGGCGCATCACCCCGCTCCTGCATGCCTGGGAGGTGGGCTGCTCGACGGTCATCGCGTCTTTCTGGGATTCGGCGCAGCCGGGTGAACAGAATGACCTGGTGGCGCTCACCCAGTGGATGTCGGCCACGGTGAAGGAGATCACCGCCGCGATCAGCCTGGCCTATCTGCACGCCCAGAAGCAGGCGGGGCTGGACACCTCGCGCCGGGTCCTGGCGGACCTCATGCTCAACGGCTCCGCCAACGACGAACTGGCGGCCGCGGCCCGTCACACACCGGTGAAGGAGTACGCGGTCGTCGCCGTCCAGGTGGCGGACGAGGCCGTGCCGAGTGCCGCGACCGTGGCGCGGGCCTCGGCGGCGCTGACCAACAACGACCTGGGGCTGAGCTGCCAGGTCGGCCGGCACCTCTGTGTCCTGGCACCGATCCACGGCCGGCAGAACCCGATGGAGCGGGTCACCCAGGTCATGGACGTGGTCAAGAAGGCGGGCATCCCGCTGGCCGGACCGGCCGGAACGGTCACGGCGGCCCGCTCCGAACTCGGGGCGGCCGTGCAGAAGGCGGCCGAGATCGAGAGACTGGCCAAGGTGGCCGGAATCGGCGAGGACACGGTCGGGAGCGACCAGGTGATCAGCGAACTCGCCATCTCGCGCGACGACGAGTACCGCCGCGTGCTGGTCTCGCTGATCACCCCGCTCCGGGAGGCCCCGGAACTGCTCAAGACACTGCGCACCCTCTACCTGATGGACCTGGACCGCACGAAGACCGCCCGGCGGCTCAATGTGGCACGTCGCACACTGACCTACCGGCTGGAGAGGATCGAACAGCTGACCGGGATCAACCCCGTGCGCACGCGCGGGATCCTGGCGTTCGTCCTCGCCATCGCGGCGTACGACCTGGACCAGATCTGCCTTCTGTAGAGCCTTCGGCCCCGCCGGCCGCCCCGCGTACGGGGCCGCCGGCGGGGCTTCGGCCTGCGGGCCCCGGGCGGCTCAGCCGGCGGAGCCGTGGCCCCTGAGCGCGAGTGCCGCCGACCTCAGGCGGTCCAGCGCCCCGGCGGAACCGTCCGCCGTCCGCCAGCCGATGAAGCCGTCCGGGCGGATCAGCGCGGCCCCGTCGGGGCCGACCCCGTACGCCGTGCGGAAGATCCCGTCCACGTCCACGTACGCCGGATCGCCGCCGGGCACCCGCTCGCCGGGGCCCGAGATCCTGCGCAGCGCCACCCCGGGCACCTCGGTCCGCCAGGTCGTGGCACCGGCGTCGGCGAGCAGGACGAAACCCTCGCCGAACAGGTCCAGTGTGGAGATCCGCCTCCCCTCGTGCTCCAGCACCACGTGCGGGGCACGGGTGCCCGGGCGGCCCGACGGCTCGAACGGATTCTCCGCGACGGGCGGTTCGCCCTTCGCCGCCCCGCCGGCGTCCCCGTCCGGCACCTCCTCCGCCAACGACGGGTAGCGGTAACCGAGTTGTACGGTCGCCCGGGTCTCGGCCGAGGACTGCCCGATCCGCGCCATCGTCTCCCGCACCGTGAAGTCGGCGACCGGCCGGCGCTCGGCGTCATAGGTGTCGAGCAGCGCCCCGCCCGCGGAGCCGTCCAGTACGGCGGCCAGCTTCCAGGCGAGGTTGTGGGCGTCCTGGACACCGGTGTTCCCGCCGAAGCCGCCCGCCGGGGGCATCGCGTGCGCCGAGTCACCCACCAGGAACACCCGCCCGTCCCGGAAGCGGTCGGCGACCAGCGCCGCGCTCTCCCAGGCCATGGCGCTGTGGACGGTGATCTCCAGGTCCGGGTCGTCGGCGGCCACGCGCGCCAGCTCCCGGGTCCGCTCCCGCAGTCCCTCGGGCGAGGCGTCGATACCGTCGGACAGCGGGAAGCCGAGCTGCCACTTCCGGGCCTCGCTGTTGCCGCGGGCGAACAGGAAGGCCCCGGCCCGCCTGACGATCACGGCCATGGCCCGGCGCCCCCGGATCACAGGGTCCAGATCCGCGTCGAAGATCGCGCTGACCGAGCGGCCGAGCGGTCCGGGACCGTGCCGGCCGATGCCCAGCGCCTCGCGCACCGGGCTGCGGATGCCGTCCGCGGCCAGGAGGTAGTCGCAGCGGACCGTCCAGCGCTCCTCGCCGTCCACCGAGCCCAGGGTCGCGGTGACCCCGTCCGCGTCCTGCTCCAGCCCCTCGAACCGGGTCCCGAAGCGGATCTCCGCACCCAGTTCCCGGGCGCGCGAGAGCAGGAGCGGCTCCAGCCGCTGCTGGTCGCACAGACGCATGCCGGTCGGGCTGATGCCCAGGGTCTCGTCGTCGTGGTTGCCGGTCGGTACGTAGTGCTCGTCGGCCAGCGTGTCCACCACGACGAAGCCGATGGGCCCGGGATCACCCGCCTCGCGGACCTGCTCCTCGATCCCCACGGAGCGGAACAGCTCCATGGAGCGGGCCGTCACCAGGCGCGCCCGCGGATGCGCCGAGGTGCCGGGCCGCTGTTCCACCACCAGGCATTCGACTCCCCGCGCGGCCAGGAACAGGGCGGCCGACAGACCGCTCAGGCTGCCCCCGACGACGAGGACTCGGACCTGCTGCTCGGGACCCTGTCGGACTCGCATTCACGCTCCTCGTCGATTCCTGCTCAACTGGCCGCCCTTTTACCACTGTTGATCAACATAACGGACTTCACCGGAGCCTGGTGGAGCAACAGGTCCGGATCTCCTGGCAGGAAGGCGGACCTGAGATGGCGGGCGGCCCGTTCCGCGTCCCGTTCCCGGGTCACCACCGCGATACGGGACTCGGTGAGGGAGACGGCCTCCACGGTCACGCCGCCGTCGCGCAGCGTCTCGAAGTACCGTGCGAGGACGTGCGGGTCGGAGCGCAGACCGGCCCCGACGACGGCGACCGTGGCGATGCCCGCGTCCACCAGGAGGGTCGCGAAGCCGATGGCCGCGCGCTCGCGGTCCAGCGCGGCCGTCGCGTGCGCCACCGCGCCCTCGGGGACCACGAGCAAGAGATCGTCGCGGCCTCCGGGTGTGCTGGTGTTCTGTGCCATGTCGGAGGGGACACCGGCCACGGCCAGGCACCGGAAGACCGCGGCGGCGACGCCCGGCCGGGCCGGCACCCCGGCGACCGTCACCCGTGCCACGCCGGTGTCGTGGCACACGCCGTAGAAGAGGGGGTGCTCCATCGAGCCTCCTTGTCGCTGTGTCGGCCCGGCCGTGGCCGGTGGCCGCCGTCGTCGCCTGTCAGCCGGCCGTCTGCCGGGCCGCCGCCCGGAGGCGGGCGAAATCGGTCACCTCGGCGCCCATGGCGTCCAGTTGCGCCGCCGTACGGTCCCCGGCCCCGCCCGGCCCGTCGGCCGGGGCGGCGCCGATCACCACCCCGAGCGGTGTCGGCCAGCCGCGCAGCGCGTGCACGATGTCCCGCAGGCCGCGCAGCGCGGCGGCCGGGCCCTGCGGCCCGGCTCCCACCCCGATGCAGCCGACCGCCCGCTGCTCCAGGTAGGGGCGGGGGTCGTCGCGCAGGTCCTCCAGGTGGTCCAGGGCGTTCTTGACCGCCCCGGAGACCGCTCCGTGGTAGGCGGGCGAGGCGATCAGCAGCGCGTCCGCCCGGCGCACGGCCTCCACGAGCCGCCGGGCCCGCTCCCCGCGGACCGGGGACGAGGGGTCGTACAGCGGCATCCTCAGCTGCTCCCCGACGAAGAACTCCACCTCGGCGCCGGCCACGACCGCTGCCGTGGCCGCCCGCCGCAGCGCGGCCTCGGTCCGGGAGGTGCGGCCGGACGCCCCGAGGCTGCCTCCGAGCGCGACCAGCCGGACGCTCATTCCTTGTACCCGACCGCGAGCCCGTCCCCGAGCGGGATCAGGGTGGTGAAGAGGGACTCCTCGGAGACCATGGCGTCCACGGTCTCGCCGATCGCCTTGCCGAGCGGGTCCTTCGCGTAGCCGGTGAGGGCCTCGCCGTTCCAGAAGATGTTGTCCGCGATGAAGAGTCCGCCGCTCACCAGCCGGGGCAGGGCCTCGGCGTACACCTCCGGGTAGAGGCGCTTGTCGATGTCGCACAGGACGAGATCGAAGTCCCCGTCGACCGAGCGGAACGACTCCAGCGCGTCGCCGACCAGGATCTCGACCCGGTCGGCGACCCCCGCCTTCTCGATGAACCCGGTCGCCTTCGCGGCCAGCTCGGGATCCGACTCGGTGTAGTACACCGTGCCCCCGGGGCCGACGGCGCGGGCCAGCCAGATCGTGGAGAAGCCGACCGCCGACCCGAACTCGAACACCCGCTTGGCACCGGAGATCTTCGCGAGCTGGTACAGCAGCCGGCCGGACAGCGGGCCGATGATCGGCACGCTCTTCTCCCAGGCGTACATGCCGATCTCGGTCATCACCGGGTCGTTCTTCGGGGTCTTCTGCCAGGCCCAGTTCAGCGCCTGGTCGTAGCGGAAGCCGAAGCGGTAGATCTCGGCCGGGACCCGGGAGGGGTCGAAGGCTCCCGGACCCCGCCCGGACTCCGGCGCCGCCGGGGTGCCGGAGGGGCCGGCGTTGCCCGTCCAGGCGCTCGGGCCGAGCGCCATGGAGCGGAACATCTGCGTCAGGCCCGCGGCGACCGCCGCCGCCGCGGGGCCGCCCGCGCCGGTGGTGTCCGGGGCGGCCGCCTGGGTCTGGAACCTGGCGATGCTCTCCACCAGCGGCCGGCGCTCGTTCTCGTACGCGGCCAGCGCGGCGGCCGACAGGTCCTTCCCGGCCAGGGCGCGTACGGCCGTGCGCGCCGCCGAGCGGGCGTCGTACAGCGCCAGGTTCATGTTCTGCCCGCCGAACGTGGTCAGGCTGTGCGCGGTGCTGCCGATCAGCATGATGCCGTCCGCGGCCCAGGTCTCCGCGATGTGCCCGGGGAACGCGTGGTGGCGTACGTCCTGCCAGCCCGCCAGCCCCTCGAGGGCCGGGCGCAGCCGGGGCTCCACCGACAGGATCCGCTCCAGGAACGCCTCGAAGCCCTGGGCCTTCACCTCCTCGAAGGAACCGCTGCGGATGCCCCACAGCACGCTCAGCTCGTCGGGGGAGTACGCGGCCAGGCCCAGGTAGCGGTTGTCGTCCGCCCGGTAGTTGCTCAGGACCGACGGCCAGCCCTCGGGACGGGGCGCCAGGAACGTGATCGCCTCGTAGTCCCAGGTGGCGGGCCGCGTCGCGATGCCGGCCAGTTCACGGGTCGGGGAGCCCTCGCCGTCGGCGGCCACCACCAGCCGGCACCTCAGGGCGCGCTCGGTGCCGTCCTGGACGAAGGCCAGCCCGTCGAGGGTGCCGTAGGCGTCCTTGAGCAGGGAGGCGGGGACCGATCCGTCGAAGATCTGGAAGCCGGGGTAGCGGTGCAGCTCGTCGAGGAACGCCTGCTGCATGACCCGGTACGGCACGCCGAGGCCGTAGCCGAAGGGGGCGTCCTCGATGTCGGAGTAGCGCAGGGCGGCGATCCGGTCGCCGTCCACGTAGTAGTCGTAGCCGTCGAGCCGGTGGGTGCTCGCCTCCACGGCGGTACGGACGCCCAGCTCGTCCAGCACCTTGATGGCACCCGGCTGGATCAGCATGGTCTGGCGCTTGCCGGAGCGGTCGGTCTCCCGGTCCACGACGGCGACGCTGTGGCCCGCGTCGAGCAGGGACTTGGCGAAGGCCAGGCCGTGGGGTCCGGCGCCGACGACGCAGACGTCGGCCTGGGCCGCGAAGTGGTCAGACATGGGTGGGACTCCTCAGATCGGAGGTCAGGAAGTAGAGCCGCCCGTCGGCCGAGCCCGCCGCGAGCCGACGCTCGTCCCGGGCCACCGACAGGACGGTGTGGCCGGCCCGGTGACGGCCGAGTTCGCGACCGTCGTCGTCCAGGAGGTAGAGGTGGTGGTCGGCCGAGGCGACGGCGACGGTGCCCGCCCGGACCTCGACGCCCTTGGCCCAGGAGCCGGTGGCGAACCGCCAGCGCTCGGTGAGGCCGGTGTCGTACGAGCGGAGCGTGCCGTCCACGCAGGCGGCCAGCAGCCCGCCCGCGTGGGAGGCCGTCAGGCGCACCGCGTGCGTGGCGCGGCGGCGCAGGACGGTGCCGGAGCGGTCGAGGAGGAGCAGGGCGCCCTCGGCGGTACCCACCGCGAACCCGTCGTCCACCGCCGCGCAGCCGTACACCGGGTGGGGTTCGGTGTGCCGCCACAGCAGCTCTCCGGTACCGGCCGCGCGGCAGTCGACGGAGCCCTCCGTGCTGGGCAGGGCGATCAGCCCGGGAGCGGGGCAGATGCTCCAGGCGGACGGCCCCGTGTGCGTCCACAGCGGTCGCAGCCGGTGGTCGATCAGGGACACGGAGCCGTTGCGGTCGACCGCGAAGTGGCCCCGCGGGCCGGCCGCGAGCCGCCAGCCTCCGGCACCGTCCCGGCGCCGGAGCACCTCGCCCCGGTCGTCGACCAGGGCGACGCCGCCCGCTTCCAGCGAGAGCAGCCAGCCGCCCGGGTGGACGGCGATGTCGGTGACGGGGCTGTCGAACTCCACCACGCTCTCCGGTCCGGCGCCGCCCCAGGTGCCGAGGGCCAGCCGGCCGGGGGCCACGGCCGCCGCGATCCGGTCGTCACGCAGCCGCACCGTGCCCACCCAGCCGCCCAGCGACCAGCTGCCCCGCTCGGTCAGTTCCGCACGATGTGGGTGAGTTTCCAATTCTTGAAACCTCCTCCCCTCTTGGTGAGTTCGTTGAAGTCGAAGGACAGCTCGATGTCGAGCGGGAGGTTCCGCGCGGCCAGCGCCTCCTCGGCGAGCCGGGTGATCTCCCGGCACCGGGCCTCGTCCTGGTGGTCGCGCTCCACCTCCAGGCAGAGCAGCGCCCGGCCGTCCTCCTCGAAGCGGATGCAGTAGCCGAGCAGGCCCGGGATCGCGTAGACGATCTCCTCGACCTCGTACGGCCGCAGGACGCGGCCGGCGATCTCCAGTTCGTCCGAGGCCCGGCCCAGCACCTCCACCACGGGCAGGCCGAGCCCGCAGGCGCAGCCGCCGGGCAGCCGGCGCACCAGGTCACCGGTGCGGTAGCGCAGCAGGGGCCGGGCGTCGGCGGTGAGCGTGGTGAGCACCAGTTCCGCGGTCTCCGCCGTGGTGGGGTCACCGGTGCGCGGGTCCACCCACTCGAAGTGGTACATGTGCTCCAGCAGGTGCATGCGCTTCTCGGGGCACGAGGTGGCGGAGGTGCCCGTCTCGGAGGAGCCGTAGGAGTTGATGTAGACCTGTGCGTTCCACATCCGCTCCAGCATGGCCCGCATGGGCTCGGTGAGCAGTTCTCCCAGCAGCAGGATCGTGCGGATGCCGAACGCGGTGGGGTCGAGCCCGCGGTTCTTCAGCTCCGCGTAGAAGTGCAGGCTCAGCCCCGGTGTGGTGAGCACCGTGGTGATGCCGGTCTGCCGGCAGATCCGGACGACCTGGTCCCAGCCGGACACGCCCCGGGTGAAGGGGAACGCCCGGACGCTGAGGACGTCCATCGCCTCCAGGCCGTAGACCATGGCGTCGGCGACCGGCGCGATGTCGGAGGGGACGAGCAGGATCGCCTTGTCCTCGCGCGGGCGCAGGATGCGCCGCCAGTTCAGCAGCAGCCCGCGGGTGTTGGCCTCGATGTCCTTCTTCGTCTTCGGCGTCGGTGTGGGTGTGCCCGTGGTCCCGGAGGACTCGTAGTAGCGGACGGTCTCGGCGAGGGGTACGGACAGGATCCGCAGGCCGGCCTCGCGCAGCTGCTCCTTGTCCGTGAACGGCAGCTGCCGCAGGATGCCGAAGCCGGCCCCGGCGAGCTCGCCCGGGCCGAAGCCGGAGAGCAGGGGGGCGTAGTACGGCGACTTGGCGGCCTGGACCAGGGTGGTCCGCAGCAGCCGCAGCCGGTCGGCGCCGAGGTCACCGGCCGGGGCATCGGCGAGGGCCGGGGTTGGGGCCGGGGCCGGGGCCGCCGGGATCATGCCGCCTCCGGTCCGGGGACGGCGTTCCGGGCGAAGGACCAGGTGCAGCCGCCCGGCTTGAGCCGGAACGAGGCCGTCAGGTCCTGCTTCGCCGCGATGGCCGACTGGAGCTTGGTGCAGTACTCACGGCACGGGTCGTCGAAGGTCAGTTCGATGCCGAGTTTCGCGGCGTCCTGCCGGTAGGAGAGGATCCCGCAGCCGTCGATGTCCACCTCGGACCCCTCGGCGGAGGCCGAGCGCACGGTCACGTCCGAGCCCCAGCAGTCCCCGAGGATGCGGGAGAGGTTCTCGGTGAAGGGGATCGCCCCCTCGGTCCTGTAGCGGTCGGACTGCTTCGCGGTGGCCTCGGCGGAGAAGTCGATCCACTCGTCGATGGCTCCGTAGCCGTGGTGGGAGACCATGTACCGCTCCATACCGGCCTGGGCGCGGAAGTACATGGCCTTCCACATCTCGGCCTTGGCCTCGGCGGGCAGGGGCGGCCGGTTGCTGATGTCCGTCATGTCACGTTCTCCTGGGAAGTGCGGGTGTAGTCGAGGCCGCGTCCGTCCTGGCCGCGTGTGCGCAGGTAGACGGGCTTGAACATGGCCTCCTGCTCGGGCCGCCGGTCGAGCGTCATGGTGGTGCCGGGCGGCACCACGTCGATGTCGGCCCGTAGTCCGAGGCGGCCGGCGAGTGCCGCGGCGAGGCCGCCGGTACGCCGCCGGACCTCCGCGGCGCCGGCCTCCGTCGCCTCCAGCGCCAGCGTCAGCCGGTCGCCCGCCACCTCCCCGGACCAGAAGACCGGGCCGCAGCCGGGCAGTTCCCCGTACACGACGTCCTCGACGTCGACCGGGAAGAGCGTCCGTCCGCCGACGGCGAAGCGGTCGGCGGCCCGGCCGTGCACGCGGACCGCGGGGCGGCCGCTGCCGCAGGGGCAGTCCGTGTCGTCCACGGTCACGATGTCGCCCATGCGGTAGCGCACGACGGGCATGGCCCGGCGGTGGAAGGAGGTGGCGACCAGTTCGCCCGTACCGGCCGGGGCGGTACGCCCGGTCTCCTCGTCCAGTACCTCGAAGAGGAAGCGGTCCGACCAGAGGTGGAGGGTCCCGGCCGGGCAGGTGCCGCCCAGGGTGGTGGTCTCCGTCGAGCCGTAGTCCGGGTAGAGCGTGATGGACCAGAGCTCCTCCAGGAAGCGCTTCTTGGCGGGGCTGAGCACCTCGCCGTTGACGATCGCGGCGCGCAGGTCCGGGAAGTCCTCGGCCGGGTCCAGGCCCGCGGCGAGGGCGCGGCGGGCGAAGAGCATCAGCTCCACGGGCATGCAGTAGGTCACGGTCACCCGGTAGTCGCGCAGCAGCCGCAGGGCGCGGCTGTACGGCATCAGCTCGGTGCGGTTGCCCGCCGGGACGACCGTGGCCCCGGCGCGCAGGGCCGCACCGTGCATCTGGTGGGCGGTGGTGAGCATCGAGTACGGCGTCTTGACCAGGACGGTGTCCCGTCCGGACAGGCCGACGCCGTTGAACAGCATCCGCTCCAGCCACTCGTCGACGTCGGCGGCGGTGAAGTACGCCGGGGTGGGCTCCCCGGTGGTGCCGCTGGACTCGTGGACGACCGCGACCTCGGACCGGTCCACGGCGAGCATGCCGAAGGGGTAGGCGTGCCGGAGGTCCTCCTTGGTGGTGAACGGCAGCCGGTCGAAGAGGCCGTCCGTCCACAGCTCCGGATCGGCGCCGGCCGCCTGGTACTTCGCCCGCAGGTACGGCGCGTTGCGGTAGGCGTGGAGCACGGCGGCGGTCACCGTGGGGCGGTCGGTCACGTGCTTCCTCCCTTCCTGGCGGCGGTGACGCGCCGGATGTTGCCGCCGAGTACGGCGGGCAGATCCGGCTCGGGCACGGCCAGCGCGAGTTTGGTGAGTTCCACCCGGGGGTGCTGAAGGGGGAACTCCGAGCCGAACACCACGCGTTCGGCCCCGAGGGTCTGCACCGCGTCCTTGACGACGTAGTCGAAGCCGCCGGAGGTCTCGAACAGGACGTTCTCGGTGGCCCGGATCTCCTGCGCGGCGTCCAGGTCGAAGTTCCCGCGTCCGGCGTGGCCGAGGATGAAGGTCACCCCGGGGTTGCGGCGGGCGAGCCGGGCGTACTGCTCGACGGACAGCGCGCCGGTGCCGACGCAGTGCGAGTACACCGGCAGCCGCCGTTCCGCCGCGAGATCGACGTACGACTGGGTCCGCGGGTCCAGATGGCCGATGCCGTGCACGCCGGGGGCGAGCTTGATCCCGGCGCACCGGTCGGCCAGCCGGGCGTCCGCCTCGCCGGCCGCCCGGTGCGGGTTGACGAAGCAGAAGACGGCGAGTGCGTCCTCGCCGGCGACGGCGGTCAGCAGGGCCTCGTTGTCGGCGTCGACGTCCCGGCCCGGTCCCCCGGTGACGAGGGTGTGGGAGAGCTCGGCGGGAGGGACCACGCCCCCGGCCACCAGGAAGGCCGCCGCGATGTGCTCCGCCGCCATGGTGGCGAGCAGCGGGGGCAGGAGTGCCTGGTTGGCGTGGGCATGGGCGTCGACCACCTCCATGCCCTGCCATGGGTCACTGCTCAATGATGAGCTCCTCGACCTTGACCCCCACGTGCCGTCCCGGCTCCTGGGTGAAGCCGAAGACCTCGTCGCCGGGCTTGAGCTCGGTGATGTTGCGCGGCTCGGAGTCGGTGCCGAAGACCCGGACGTGCCAGTCCTCCTGCATGATCGTGGTGATCCGGGTGCCGTCCGGTGCCTCCGCGATGATCTGCAGCATGGGGCGCCGCTCGATCTTCACGCGGCCCACGGTGACCGGCCGGGCGGTGCCGTCGGTGCGGACGGCGAGGACTTCCATGCCGGCGCGCAGGTCGGACAGGTACCAGGTGCGGTTGTCCGGGGCGAGTACGTACATCTGCAGGGCGCCCGCGTTCACGCGGAACGGGCGCGTGGGCATGTACGGCAGCGGGTGGGTCTCGCTGGTGGCGAGGATGCCGCCGCCGGAGAAGCAGCCGAGCAGCACACCCTCGTCGAGCCCGAGGTAGGAGGTGAAGTCCAGGCAGGCCCGGTCGCCCATGCCCACGTGGCGGGTCTCCACGATCCGCAGCTTCTGCAGCTGCTGGCCGTGCGTGCGCTGGGCGACGACGAGCACCTCGTGCAGGCGGTGGACGGCCGTGAGGTCCTCCACCTCGACGAGGACGCCGTCGGCGCCGATCTCCAGCACGCCGAAGACGACGTTGGCCTCGACGCTGTCGCGCACGGCCATCACCGTCTGGCAGCCGTGGTTCTGGGCGTCGGCGAGGACGATCTCCAGCGGGATCTTGGTGGAGTCCTTGAAGCTGACGAGCAGCAGCTCGACCAGGCGGGTCATCTCGACCGCCCGCTCCAGCGACGGCGGGTCCACGACATCGACCGAGGCGCCGACCGTGATGCCGATCCTCGCCTTGTTCTCGACGAACCAGTTGCCCGCCACGACGTCCGCGTCCAGGACGAGGATGTCGTACTCCTTGCGGATCCTCTCCAGTTCCTCCGGCGTGGGGACTCCGGAGAAGAGCTTGATCTTGCGCAGCCCCGCCGGCACCAGCGCGAGCTGCTCCTCGTCCACGACCACGCCGCCGCCGGCGTGCAGGCGCCGTACGGCCTCGGCGATCTCGGCGGTGTCGGGGCGGCCGGAGACCTTGCGGAAGTCGTGCCAGGTGTACTTCTGGCCGGGAGGCAGCGGGGCCCGTACGGGGGCGGGCTCCGCGGCGGCGGCCTTGCGGGGCGGCTCCTGGGCCCGCTGCTTCGGGGCAGCGGCCTTGGGCTTGTCCTGGATGACGTCGGTCATGTTCGCCTTCTCTCGGATGAACGGAAGTTCCGGAAACGGACGGGTGCTCAGACGGCCGCGAGCTGGACCCCGGCCGCGGTGTGGTCCTGGTAGGCCGCGTGGGCGCGGTCCGCGGACCAGCCCTCGTGGACCAGAAGGCCGAGGTGCCGGGTGAGGCCGGCGGCGTCCGGGGCCTCGAAGACGTTGCGCCCCATGGACACGCCCGCCGCTCCGGCCTCCAGGGCCTCGGCCACGGTGCCGAAGAGCTTGCGGGTGTCGCCGTGGGCGGCGCCGCCCGCGATGAGTACGGGAACCGGGCAGCCCGCGACGACCTCGGAGAAGGACTCCGGATCCCCGGTGTAGTGGCACTTGACCAGGTCGGCGCCGAGCTCGGCGGCCATCCGGGCGGCGTGGCCGACCTTCGCGGGGTCGTACTCGTCCTCGGGCGAGCTGCGGACGTAGACCATGGCGAGCAGGGGCATGCCCCACAGCGCGCACTCCTCGGCGATCCTCGCAGTGTCCACGATCTGCTCCGGCTCGGTCTCGGTGCCGGCGTTGAGGTGCACGCTCACCGCGTCCGCGCCCAGCCGCACGGCCTCGGCGACGGTGCAGACCGCCACCTTGCGGTTGATGTGGGCGCCCAGTGAGGTCGAGGCGCTCATGTGGACGATCAGCGCCGTCCGGGGCCGCAGGCTCTCCCGGACCGTGGGCACCAGGCCCTTGTGCAGGACCACACCGTTGGCGCCGCCCTCGCTGACCTGCGCGACGGTGCCCGCGATGTCACGCAGACCGGGGGTCGCCCCCACGCTGATGCCGTGGTCCATCGGGACGATCAGCGACCGGCCCGACTCCGACATGAGCCGGCGGACCCGAAGACTCTTCCCCTCGCTCACAGCTGCTTCCCCTCTCTGTCGCGCGGTTCCGGGGTGCCGGAGCCGCGATGTCCCGTGTCTGTGACCGGCCTCATCGCGCGGTCGCGCGGCCGGCGGTCGGATCGAAGAGGCGTTCGACGGGGAGGAGCTTCCCCGAGGCGGACGGAACGAGTGCGTCGACCAGGCGCACCTCCACCGAGGCGCCCTCCCCGAAGACCGGGGCGACCCGCTCGGCCACCCGTTCGGCCAGGCCGGGCGGGCTGTCCGCCAGCGGCACCACGGACACCGTCACGCGGTCCGGCGACTCCTGCACCAGGCGGAACCGCCTGACCCCGCTGATGGTTTCGAACATCTCCATGAACACGCCCTGCGGCACCGGGGCGAGGCCCGTCCCCGAGCGGCGGTAGAGCAGGGTGTTCTCCCGGCCCAGCAGCTCCTTGACCACGGGAAGGCTCCGGCCGCAGGGGCAGGACTCCGTACTCACCGACATCAGGTCGCCGAGCCGGTAGCGGATGATCGGCAGCGTCCGGTGCCAGTAGGTGCTGATCACGATCGAGCCGAACTCGCCGTCCGCCACCGGCCGGTCGTCCGGGCCGAGGATCTCGATCCGCATGCAGTCCGTGTTGAGGTGCATCCGGCCCTCCTCGCACGTCCAGCCGATGTATCCGGTGTCCGTGGAGCCGTACAGGTCGAAGACGCGTACGCCCTCGAAGGCGGCCGTCGCCCGGCGCCGTACGTCCTGTTCCAGCGTCGCGCCCGTGTTGATCAGGGCCAGCGGACGCCAGGCGAACTCCGGGTGGGCCTCCTTGTACTCGGTGAGCATCCGCAGGGTCGAACCGAAGCAGGTCAGGATGTGCGGGGCGAACTCCTCCAGCTCCGCGGCCGTCTCCTCGACGGTGACCGCGCGGCCCTCCCGCAGCACGGGGATCATGCGGAAGAACTCCGCCGGCAGCTGCCGCTGCATCTTGTACCCGATCATGTGCGCGCCGGTGACGATGATGGCGGCGGACCGCAACGGCCCCTGCGGACGCACCGTGTCGAGAATCGCCCGCATGAACCGGAAGTACTGGGCCCGGATATGGGCCTGCTCCTGCCGGTCGTAGACGAAGTACCCGGGCTTGCCTGACGTCCCCGCCGTACTGACCACCAGGAGGTCCGAGTCGTTGAACGGCTCGTCGACCGAGGAGCGGTCCGACAGGTAGGAGTCGACCTGCGGGAACGTGATGTCCGAGCGCGTCCTGATCATGTCGAAGTCACCGAGCAGGACGGACTTGTCCATCAGCGGCAGCTCCTCCCAGAGCTCCGGCCGGTCCAGCAGATCGGCGGTCCGGTGGTGCCGCAGGATGTTCGCGAAATACGGCGACTCCTTCCGCGCGTATTCGAGCTGGGCCTGCATGAGATGACGCCGGCGCGCCGCAAGCTGTTCCGCGGGCAGTTTTTCGTTCTCCTCCAGGAAGTTGTAGACCCCGAGGACGGATGACTGCCCGGCAATCATCCGGTCGCGTATGACATCCACTGAAACCTGCTCCTTCGCTGGCTGATGCGTTCCAGTATCGATCGGCATACGAAAGGGAGCTGCTGCGCATTCTGGCCGGGAAATCCGCGGGGTTGCGTCATTGGGAAGCACGGCAGGGCGGCACCCCGTGTCAGGGTGAGGAGGGCCGGACCGGGCGCCCCGACCCCGCGGTGACCGGGGGGCAGCCGGCGCCGGAGGGCCCGATGTCGCCCCTGTGCGCCGCGGGACTGCCCAACCGGGCAGTCGGGCCGGTTTCCTTGCCACCTTGGGAAATTGAGCTCTCCGCAAACCTCGTACAAGCTGGCGGGGAGGCCCGTCCGGGCGTTTTACAGGGAAAGGGAAACGGTGCGGATGACTGCGTCAACGGCGACCGGGAAAGAACCGATCGGCCATCTTCTGACCCCTGTCTGGGGATTCATTCTGGCGATGACGGTATCCGCACTCGACGCCACCATTGCGGGAACCGTGACTCCGACCATTGTCGCGGAATTCGGGCACGTCGAATTATCGGCCTGGGTTTTCGGCAGCTATATGCTCGCGCTCACCGCACTGCTGCCGCTGTACGGCAAACTGTCCGACCACTTCGGGCGCAAGCGCATGATCTACATCGGCATCGCCGTCTTCCTGGCGGGCTCGCTGTGGTGCGGGCTCGCCCGGAGCATGCCCGAACTGGTGGCGGCCCGCGGGTTCCAGGGGCTGGGCGCGGCCGCGCTCTTCCCGATCGGGATGGCGGCCATCGGCCTCCACTTCCCCCCGCGGCTGCGCCCCCGGCTCCAGGGCGTCTTCGCCTCGGTGTTCGGCCTGAGCAGTCTGCTCGGCCCTCTCGTGGGCAGCGGCATCGGCGAGTACGTCGGCTGGCGGTGGGCGTTCTTCATCAACCCGCCGCTGCTGCTCCTGGCCGCCTGGCTGATCCACCGGAACTACCGTGAGCAGGAGACCGAGGCGAGCGGCCAGAAGGTCGACGTCCTCGGGGCGATCCTCGTCACCTACGCCATCGCGGCGGTGCTCTACGCCCTCTACGAGGCGGGCGAGCAGCGGGACCTGGGCGACTGGTCCGTCTGGGTGACCCTGGTGACCGGCATCGCCGCCTTCGTCGTCTTCCTCTTCGTCGAGCGGCGCCACGAGTCGCCGATCATCCCGCTGACCCTGTTCTCGAACGGGGCGCTGAGCGCGGCCTTCGTGGCCAACTTCGTCATCGGCCTGGTGATGTACAGCGCGATCTTCTTCGTACCGGTGTTCGCGCAAGGGGTGACCGGCGGTTCGATCGGGAAGACCGGGCTGACCCTCTTCCCCTTCCAGGTCGCCAGCATCGCGGGCAGCCTCGTCGCGGGCCGGGTCATCTTCAAGGCCGGCATCCGGGCGATGGGCATGCTCTCCATGGGCCTTCTCGCCGTCGGGTTCGCCACCATGACGACGATGGACACCGGTACCTCCGCGTGGGTCACGGCGTCGTACACGCTGATCATCGGTCTGGGCACCGGCATCGGACTGCCCGTCCTGCTGATCGCGGTCCAGTCGGCCCTGCCGCCGCACCTGATGGGCATCGGCTCGTCCATGACCCAGCTCGCCCGCGAGTTCGGCGGCATGATCGGCGTGAGCATGCTCGGGGTGCTCCAGTACTACCTCTTCATCAACGCGACCGGGGAACTGACGGGCCAGGCCGCGGACCTCGCCGAGGAGGCCGGTCCGCGCGGCGTCAGCGAGATGCTCTTCTCCCAGGAGACCTCCTTCCCCGCGGACCTCGTCGAACTGCTCCGCTCGGGCCTCAGCTCGGCCCTGACCAGCGTCTTCCTGGTCACCGCCGTGATCTGCGTGATCGGCGTCCTGGTGAGCGCCCGGATGGCCAGGGAGATGCGCCGCCCGGGCCCGCCGCCCGGAGTCCGGCCCGGCATGCCGCCGGCCGGTATGCCGCCGGCCGGTGTGCCCGCCCCCGGTGCGGGCCCGGCGCCCACAGGCCCCAAGGCTCCCCAGTGAGGATTCCTCGTGACCGACCTGCACATTCCTGACCGCGTGCCCGTCCTCGTCGTCGGCGGCGGCACCGTCGGCCTCGCCACCGCGCTCTTCCTCGGCCGGCACGGTGTACCCGCGCTCGTCGTGGAACGGCGCCCCGGACCGATGCCGCACCCGCGCGCGCTCGGGGTCAACGAGCGCACCATGGAGCTCTTCCGCGAGGCCGGCCTGGAGCAGGCCGTCCACGCGGCCTCGGTGCGGCCCAGGACCGCCGTGTGGAAGGACTCCGTGCCCACCCTGGCGGAGTCGGAGTTCCCGTCCGGCGGCGGCCCCCTGGACTTCCGCAATCCCGCGCTCGCGGCCGTGACCCCGGTGGAGGTGGCGGGCAACTGCCCCCAGGACCGCCTCGACGCGATCCTGCTCCCGGCGGCCCTGGCCGCCGGTGCCACCGTGCGGCACGGTGCGGAGGTCGTCTCCGTGGAGTCCGCGGCCGAGGGCGCCGTCGTCCGGTTCGCCGACGGCGGCACGGTGCACGCCGAGTACGTCGTGGCCGCCGACGGGGCCTCCAGCACGGTGCGCCGGGGACTGGGCATCGGGGTCCAGGGGCCGGGTCCGCTCGGGGTGCCGAAGATGAACATCCACTTCCGCGCCGATCTGTACGAGCGGTTCGGCAGCGTCCCGTTCATGACGGACATCACGGCGCCCGGAGCATGGGCCGTCCTGATCACCGTGGACGCCGCGGACCGCTGGATGCTGCACGTCGACTTCGACCCGGATGCCGGTCAGGGCCCCGAGGACTTCACCCTCGGGCGCTGCGAGGATCTCGTACGCGCCGCCATCGGCGACCCCGGTGTCGAGGTGGAGATCCTCAGCACCGCCCCCTGGCGGCTGACGGGCCAGGTCGCCGAGCGGTTCCGCGACGGCCGCGTCCTCCTGGCCGGGGACGCGGCGCACACCATTCCGCCGCTCGGCGCCTTCGGCATGAACGCCGGTCTGGCCGACGCCCACAACCTCGCCTGGAAACTGGCCGAGGTGCTGCGGGGCACCGCCCCGGACGCGCTGCTCGACACCTACCACGCCGAACGCCACCCGGTCGCCGGGTTCACCCTGCGCCAGGCGATGCTCCGGCTGCGGCACCCCGCCCTGCACTGGAACCCCTTCGCCGGCGCGCAGCGCCAGGAGACGGGCATGGCCGGTACCCCGGTCGTGCACCTCGGGTACCGCTACGACTCGGCCGCCGTCCTCGGCGCCGTACCGGAGCCGCCCTCCACCGAGGACATCACCGCCTGCCTGGACGGGTCCCCCGGCTCCCGGCTGCCGCACCACTGGGTGGTCCGGGACGAGGCGTACGTCTCCACCCTCGACCTGGCCGCGGGCCGCTGGACGCTGCTGACCGGCCCCGAGGGCGGCGCCTGGTGCGCGGCCGCGGCCCAGGCGGCCGGGGCCACCGGCATCGGCCTCGCCGCGCACCGCGTCGGCGGCGCCGGAGCCGGGGCCGAGGACCCCACCGGGGAGTGGCCCCGCCGGGCCGGCATCGGCCCGGACGGCGCCCTGCTGGTGCGGCCCGACGGCTTCGTGGCCTGGCGGGCGCGGCACTCCGTACCGGACCCCGTACCGGCCCTGTCAGCGGTGCTGTCGACGCTGCTGGGCCGTCCGGCCAGGACAGAAACCCGCAGTACACAGTGACACCCGGTCCGCCCCCTGACGAGGAGCACACCCGCATGGAAGCCGTTTCCCACACCGCCCAGTGGACCGCCGCCGCCCGCGCGCTGGAATCCGAGCGCGAGGACGCCCTGTTCGACGATCCGTACGCCCGCGCCGTGGCCGGGGAGAAGGGGTTCGACCTCCTCAAGCGGTACGCGAGCCCGGTGACCGTCGACTACCTGGCACTGCGCACGCTCTACCTCGACCAGGTGCTGCTCGCCGCGCTGGAGGAGCACGGCGTCGAACAGGTCGTCCTGGTGGCCGCCGGCATGGACACGCGTCCCTACCGGCTGGAGTGGGGCCACAAGGTCGCCGTCTTCGAGCTCGACCGTGCCCCGCTGCTGGAGGCCAAGGAGAAGCTGCTCGCCGGCGCGGCGCTGCCCGGGGAGCTGACGCGCACCACCGTCGCCGTCGACCTGGCCGGATCCTGGGAGACGGCGCTGCGCGACGCCGGGTTCCGTACGGAGTCGCGCACGCTCTGGATCGTGGAGGGCCTGCTGTACTACCTGGAGGAGGAGGCCGCCCGCGGGCTCCTGACCACCCTCGCCCGGCTCTCCTCGCCCGGCGCACGGGTGGCCGGCGACGTCATCAGCGTCGCCGCGCTCAGCAACCCGGTGGCCCGGCCGTTCATCAAGGCCCTCGAGGAGGACGGGGCTCCCTGGCTCTTCGGCACCGACGCGCCCGAGGAACTCCTGCGGGCGTGCGGGTGGACCGCCGAGGAGGTCAAGCAGCCGGGCGAGGAGGGCTCGGGCCGCTGGCCGTACGCCGTGCTGCCCCGTCAGGTGCCGGACGTGCCGCGCAACTTCCTCTTCACGGCAGCCCTGCGCTGACGGGCTGGGCGGCGGGCGGCGGCTGCGGCGGCTCAGGGTGCGAGCCCCCGCAGCCGCCGCGCCGCTTCCTCCAGGACCTCCGTCCGCTTGCAGAAGGCCCAGCGGACCTGGGGGGCGCCCGCCGCCTTGTCGTCGTAGAAGACCTGGTTGGGGATGGCGACCACCCCGCAGCGTTCCGGCAGCGTGCGGCAGAAGGCGAGGCCGTCCTTCTCGCCGAGCGGGGTGATGTCGGTGGTGATGAAGTACGTGCCCCGCGGGCGGTAGACCTCGAAGCCGGCCGCCGCCAGGCCGTCCGCGAGGATGTCGCGCTTGGCGGCGAGGTCGGCGCGGAAGTCCGCGTAGTAGGAGTCGGGGAGGTTCAGGGCCTCCGCGACGGCGTACTGGAAGGGGCCCGAGGAGACATAGGTGAGGAACTGCTTCGCCGAGCGGACCGCCGCGACCAGCGCCGGCGGGGCGGTGATCCAGCCGACCTTCCAGCCGGTGAACGAGAAGGTCTTGCCGGCCGAGGAGATGGTGACGGTGCGTTCGCGCATGCCGGGGAAGCCCGCGAGGGGCCGGTGGGAGCCCTCGAAGACCAGGTGCTCGTACACCTCGTCCGTCACCACCAGCAGATCGCGCTCCACCGCCAGCGCGGCGACCGCCGCGAGCTCGTCCGCGCTCAGCACGGTGCCCGTCGGGTTGTGCGGGGTGTTCAGCAGGAGCAGCCGGGTGCGCGGGGTGACGGCGGCGCGCAGCTCGTCCAGGTCGAGGACGAAGGCGCCGGCGTGCGGGCGCAGGGTGACGGGCACGCGGGTGGCGCCGGCCATCGCGATGCAGGCCGCGTAGGAGTCGTAGTACGGCTCCAGGGCGATCACCTCGTCGCCCGGTTCCAGCAGGGCGAGGAGGGAGGCGGCGATGGCCTCGGTGGCGCCCGCGGTGACCAGGACCTCGGTGTCGGGGTCGTAGCCGAGGCCGTAGAAGCGCTGCTGGTGCGCGGCGATCGCGGTACGCAGCTCCGGTACGCCGGGGCCGGGCGGGTACTGGTTGCCGAGGCCCGAAAGGACCGCGCGCGAGGCCGCCTCGGCGATCTCGGCGGGGCCGTCGGTGTCGGGGAAGCCCTGGCCGAGGTTGATCGAACCGGTGCGTGCGGCCAGCGCCGACATCTCCGCGAAGATCGTCGTGCCGAAGGCCGACAGGCGGCGGTTCAGGAAGGGGCGGTCGCTGCTCACGGGTGCGCTCATGGGCGTCATCCTGCGGGCAACCTCTGGACTTGCTCAAGTGCGCTTTGGGCCGCGCGGGCTCTGGGAATCCCCCCTCCACGCGGGAGGGGGATTCCCGCTCCCCGGGAGGACCGGGGCCTCAGAGAGGGGGGCGGACATGGAGTTCGTCTTCGTACCGCTCGTGGTGTTTCTGGCGATGGTCGTCGTGCTGGGCCGGCGGATCCGGTCCCGGGCGGCGCGGGCGCGCTCGCGCCGGCCGTACCACCCGCGCCGGAGGAGCGGCAGCTGGTGGGCCGGGGACGGGGGCTCCTCGGGGGGCTGCGGCTCCTCGTCCTCCTGCGGCTCCTCGTCCTCGTGCGGTTCGTCCTCCTCCTGCGGGGGCGGGGGCGGGGGCGGGGGCGGGGGAGGGTGCGGAGGTTCCAGCTGACGCGGGGGCGGCGACCGGTGCCGTGACCACGTATCGCGACGCGCGGGGGCTCCTGGTTGAACACGTGAACTGCCGAGCCCCCGGGGGGATGTAAACCCCGTCAAGTTGGGTAAAAACGCTGTGAGTGCCGTGCCATCCATGATTCCCTCGGTTGAGTAGACCAGTCCCCGGACCTCCCGGGACTTCCTGTGGACCCGTGCCGGTTTCCCCCCACCCGTGCTTGCTACCGCTGGCGGGCCCCGGCCCCTCTCCCTCGCGCGTTTGCGGAGCCGACTCATGCTCACGACCCTCCAGACCACCTACACCGACACGCGTGCGGCCGATCTCGCCTGGGCCCTCGGGCGGGACCGGCTGCCCGCCCTGGCCGTACTGAACCTCGAACTCTCGGGTGCCAAGGTCGAGTTGCGCCTGCTCGGGGCCTCCCACCAGGTGCTGCTGGAGGAGCGGGACGTGCTCTGCTCGGAGACGGTCGCCTGCATGCCCGGCAGCAGCACGCCGCTGCCGCTCGGCGTCGCGAAGCGGGTGGGCGACTGGGAGTACGAGTTCGCCGCGCGCGTCGAGACCCTGTCGCGCGGGTCCTTCGCCGGGCGGGCCCAGGAACTGCTCGCGCTGGTCGCCGATCACCCGAACGGGCTCGCGGGCACCTTTCCCGGCAGCCCGCACGCCTTCACCGCCATGCTCGCGCAGCGCCACGAGGGCCAGGTCCGCTGGCGCACCTGGCACGCGTACCCCCAGGAGGGCCAGCTGGTGGCCACCCGGACCAGGGTCGGGGCGGCCCGTGCGGACGTCCCGGCGGCGGTGGTGCGCGAGACGCCCGCGCTGCTGTAGGCCGTACGGGTGCCCCCGCGCGGTGCGTGCTCCGGGGGGCGCGGGCGGTGCGCCCGCGCTTACACCGAATGGGCCGGTCAGTACGCCAGTCGCACCCATGTGGGTGACCGGATGTGCGGAGACGGTGACGTACGGTTCGCTTCATGATCGACCGTTCCGTCCCGCGCCGGGTGCTCCCGGCCCCGGAGCCGCGGGGCGCCGCGACCGTCCCGGCCGCCCTCCCCGTACAGCCCCGGACCGGCCGACTCCTGGTCCTGGCCACCGTGTTCGTCTGCGCCGCCTGCGGGCTCGTGTACGAGCTGGAACTGCTCGCGCTGGGCACCTACCTCGTCGGTGACTCCGTCACCCAGGCGTCGGTCGTGCTGTCCGTCATGGTCTTCGCCATGGGCGTCGGCTCCCTGCTCGCCAAGCGCCTGCGGCACCGGCCCGCCTTCGGCTTCGCGGCCGTCGAGGCGGGGCTCGCGCTCCTCGGCGGCCTCTCCGCCATGGCGCTGTACGCGAGTTTCGCCTGGCTGGGCGAGTCCCGCCCGGCCCTCATCGCGTTCTCCTTCGCCATCGGGGTGCTCATCGGCGCGGAGATCCCGCTGCTGATGTCCCTCATCCAGCGCATCCGCCGGCAGGACGCGGGCGGCGCCGTCGCCGATCTCTTCGCCGCCGACTACGTGGGCGCCCTCGTCGGCGGCCTCGCCTTCCCCTTCCTGCTGCTGCCGGTGCTCGGGCAGCTCACCGGCGCCCTGGTGACCGGCACCGTCAACGCGATCGCCGGCGGCGGACTGGTCCTGTGGCTCTTCCGCCGCGACATGAGCCGCCGCTGCCGCCTGCTGCTGGTCGCCGGGAACCTGGCCGTCCTGGCGGTGCTGGCCTGCGCGACCTTCCTCGTCGACGACTTCGAGCGCATCGCCCGGCGCGCCGTCTACGGCGGGGAGGTGCGGGTCGCCCTCCGGACCGACGTCCAGGAACTGGTGCTCACCGGGCCCGCCAGTGGCTCGCCGCGCTCCCTCGACCTCTACCTCGACGGGCGGCTGCGGGTCAGCGGCTACGACGAGTACCGCTACCACGAGGCCCTGGTCCACCCCGCGATGACCGGCCCGCACGCCCGCGTCCTCGTCCTCGGCGGCGGGGACGGCCTCGCCGCCCGCGAGGTGCTGCGCTACCGCGACGTCACCGCCGTCACCGTCGTGGAGCTGGACCCGGGCGTGGTCCGGATCGCCCGCACCGACCCGATGCTCTCCGCCCTCAACGCCCGCGCCTACGAGGACCCCCGCACGGCCGTCGTCACGGCGGACGTCTTCGGCTGGCTGCGCGGCCCCGCCGCCCACGAGCGCTACGACGTGATCGTCTCCGACCTCCCCGACCCGGGCATCACCCCGAGCACGAAGCTGTACTCGCAGGAGTTCTACGGGCTGGCCGCGCGGGCCCTGGCCCCCGGGGGCCGGATGGCCGTGCACGCCGGGCCCCTGACCACGCGCCCGCGTACGTACTGGACGGTGGACTCCACCCTGCGCGCCGCCGGGCTGCACACCGCGCCCTACAGCACCGGCGGCCGCCTCACCGGATTCGCCGCCGGGCCCGACCGCAGCCCCCTCGGGACGATCGCCGCGCCCCCGCAGGACTGGGGCTTCGTCCTGGCCGCCCGCGAGGCGGTGCCCCGGCTGGGCGTGGACCGGGACGCGCCCGCGCTGCGCTCGCTGTCCACGGGCTCCCTCCAGGACGCGGCGCGGGACGCGGAACGCACCCGGCTGGGGGGACTTCCGCCGTCGACGCTGCCGCACCCGCGCTATTCGTGACCCTGTGCGCTCCAGGCCGTAGGCTCGACCGCATGGAGCATCAGGTGTTCGTTCCGGTACCGGCAGAAGACCTCCGCGCCGTGCTGCGGGACCCCGCCGGGGCCGCCCGGTGCGTACCGGGACTCCAGCAGGACGCCGACGCCGGGAGCGGACCGCTCGCGGGCCGGCTCAAGGTCCGCGTGGGCGCGAGCACCGTCACCTACCGGGGCACCGCCGCCGTCACCGAACAGGAACCCGGGCACTTCACCCTGGAGGGTGAGGGCACGGAGGTACGGGGCAGCGGCACGGTCACCTTCTCCCTCGGGCTGCGGCTGACCCCGGCCGAGGGCGGGACCAGCCTGGACTTCACGGGCACGGCCACCGCCGACGGCCGCGCCGCCGCCTTCACCCCCGAGGCCGCGGCCACCGCCGTACGCCGGCTGCTGGACCGGGCCGCCGACCGGCTGGCGGCGGGTGCGGGGGCCGGGTCGTCCGGTGGAGCGGCCTCAGCGGCCTCGGCCGCCGCCGCCGGGGACCCCGTGGCCGAGGCCGAGGAGGCGGAGGGCCCGGCGGACGGGGACGACGACGCGGGCGGACCGTCCGAGGTCAGCGCCTCCGTCTTCGAGACCGAGGTGCCGCCGCCCTCCCTGGACCCTTCCGTGGACCCCTTCCTGGCCGGCGGCTTCGAGGAGCCCGGCGCGGCCGCGTCCGGCGCCCCGCGGCCCCCGGCCGAGGCCGCCCACGCCCGCCGGACCATGATCGGCCGCAGCGCGGAGGAGGTGGACCACGCGCCTCCGCGCGGCCGGTACGCCCCCGTGCCCGCCCCGGCCGCCGCCGTCTCCGGCGACAGCATGCGCTGGATCGCCCCGGCCGCGGCCCTCGCCATCGCCTCGGCCGTGGTCATCGGCCGGGCCCTGCGCCGCCGCCGCTGAGAGCGGCCGGCCCGCCCGCGACCGCCCGCACGGCCCGGTCCGGGCCGCCACCTGCGCGAGTACACCCGGCCCCGGCGGCCGGGCAGCCCTTAGGGTCGACCGCATGAGTACGCAACTGAGCGCCGGCGGCGCCGAGGTGACGGTCGACCAGCAGAACGGCTGCCGGATCAGCAGCCTGCGTATCGACGGGACGGAACTGCTCCGCCAGGGCCCCCGCTACGGCGCCTTCCCGATGGTGCCCTGGTGCGGCCGGATGGAGGACGGCCGCTTCCGCGACGGCGGCGCCGTGCACCAGATGCCGCTCAACCACCCGCCGCACGCCCTGCACGGCTTCGGCCGTGACGCCCCCTGGCGCCCGGCCGGCGCCACCGCCACCGAGGCCGCCTTCACCTACGACCTCACCGAGCCCTGGCCGTACTCCGGCCGGGTCACCCAGGTCTTCGAGCTCTCCCCGGACGCGCTGACGCTCACCATGGGCGTCGAGACGTACGAGGACTCCTTCCCGGCCCAGGTCGGCTGGCACCCCTGGTTCCTGCGCAACCTCGGCGCCGGCGGCGAGGACGCGCGGCTCGGTTTCAGCCCCGCCTGGCAGGAGGAGCGCGGCGCCGACCACCTGCCCACCGGCAAGCGGATCGATCCCGGGCCCGGCCCGTGGGACGACTGCTTCGGCATGCCCGACGGCGTCGACGCCACCCTCACCTGGCCCGGCGAGCTGGAGCTGCGCGTGACCAGCCGCGCCGAGTGGGTGGTGGTCTACGACGAGGAGGCCGAGGCCGTCTGCGTGGAGCCGCAGTCCGGTCCGCCGAACGGACTGAACACCCTTCCGCGCCTGGTCACGCCCGTGGACCCGCTGGAGGTCTCCACCACCTGGACCTGGCGGCGGCTCGGCTAGGCCGCCCCGCCAGGCCCTAAGCTCGTCGTCATGAGTGACGTACGCGATGCGCTTCTGCAGCAGATCAAGGACAAGGCCGTCGTGCACGGCAAGGTGATCCTCTCCTCCGGCCGCGAGGCGGACTACTACATCGACCTCCGCCGGATCACCCTCGACGGCGAGGCGGCCCCGCTGGTGGGCCAGGTCATGCTCGACCTCACCGCCGAGCTGGACTACGACTGCGTCGGCGGCCTGACCCTGGGCGCCGACCCGGTCGCGACCTCGATGCTGCACGCCTCCGCCGCGCGCGGTGAGCGCCTGGACGCCTTCGTCGTCCGCAAGGCGCAGAAGGCGCACGGCATGCAGCGCCGCATCGAGGGCACCGACGTCAAGGGCAAGCGCTGCCTGGTCGTCGAGGACACCTCGACGACCGGCGGCTCCCCGCTGACCGCCGTCGAGGCGGTCCGGGAGGCCGGCGGCGAGGTCGTCGCCGTCGCCACGATCGTCGACCGCGGCGCGGCCGACGCCATCGCCGAGGCGGGCCTGCCCTACCTCACCGGCTACCGCCTCGGGGACCTCGGCCTGGCGTAGCCCAGCGCCCGCCGGAGCGGCCGCACACCGGCTACCGGCCAGTGCGGCCGCGGTCCGCGCAGGGCCTCGTACGGCCGCCGGGAGTGGCCTGACCTGCTCTTTCCCGAGGGCCCGGGATGTTTCACGTGAAACGTCCCGGGCCGTTCGTCCACGTCGTGGGACCGCTGGGCTGGACCCTCGCGCGGAGTCTGGAAAGATAGGCGCGACGATGACGTCGCCCCCAGGTCAGGGCCCGCAAGAAGCACACTCCCCGCACAACCAAGGAGCGGACAGATGCCCATCGCAACCCCCGAGGTCTACAACGAGATGCTCGACCGGGCGAAGGCAGGCAAGTTCGCCTACCCGGCCATCAACGTGACCTCGTCCCAGACCCTGCACGCCGCGCTGCGCGGGTTCGCGGAGGCCGAGAGCGACGGCATCATCCAGATCTCCACCGGTGGTGCGGAGTTCCTGGGTGGCCAGCACAACAAGGACATGGTCACCGGCGCCGTCGCCCTGGCCGAGTTCGCGCACATCGTCGCCGCCAAGTACGACATCACCGTCGCGCTGCACACGGACCACTGCCCGAAGGACAAGCTCGACGGCTACGTCCGCCCGCTCCTGGACATCTCCGCCGAGCGCGTCTCCCGCGGCCTGAACCCGCTCTTCCAGTCGCACATGTGGGACGGCTCCGCCGAGACCCTGGCCGACAACCTGGCCATCGGCCAGGAGCTGCTGGCCAAGGCCGTCGCCGCGAAGATCATCCTTGAGGTCGAGATCACCCCGACCGGCGGCGAGGAGGACGGCGTCAGCCACGAGATCAACGACGAGCTGTACACCACCGTCGAGGACGCGATTCGCACCGCCGAGGCCCTGGGCCTGGGCGAGAAGGGCCGCTACCTGCTGGCCGCCTCCTTCGGCAACGTGCACGGCGTGTACAAGCCGGGCAACGTCGTCCTGCGCCCCGAGCTGCTCAAGGACCTCCAGGCGGGCGTCGGCGAGAAGTACGGCAAGGCGTCGCCGTTCGACTTCGTCTTCCACGGCGGCTCCGGCTCCACCGCCGAGGAGATCGCGACCGCGCTGGAGAACGGCGTCGTGAAGATGAACCTCGACACCGACACCCAGTACGCCTTCACCCGCCCGGTCGTGGACCACATGTTCAGCCACTACGCCGGTGTGCTGAAGGTCGACGGCGAGGTCGGCACCAAGTCCCAGTACGACCCGCGCACCTGGGGCAAGGCCGCCGAGGCGGGCATGGCCGCGCGGGTCGCCGAGGCGTGCGCGAACCTGCGCTCCAGCGGCACCAGGCTCAAGTAGCGGGACCTCCACCGAAGGGCCCGGCCGCCGTCCCACGACGGCGGCCGGGCCCTTCGGCCTTCCCGCCGCGGGCCGCCGCGGGCCGCCGCGCGCGGTGGCGGTGGACGGTGGACGTGCCGCTTCGCGATGGTGTGGACTGCATCCGGTTCGCGGTGGGGAGTGAGGACGGTGCACATGAGGGCTGGACGACCGCAGGTGAAACAGGACCGCGCGGTGCGCACCCGCCGGGCCATCCTCGAAGCCGCCGCCGTGGTCTTCGAGGAGCGGGGCTACGACGCCGCCCGGCTCACCGAGATCGTCCGCCTCGCCAAGGTCACCAAGGGCGCCCTCTACTTCCACTTCGCCTCCAAGGAGCACCTGGCCCAGGCCGTGATCGAGGCCCAGGTCAGCCTGTACGAGCCCGAGGTCCCGCCGGAGTTAAAGGCGCAGGAGTTCGTCGACGTCGGCATGGTCTTCTCGCACCGGCTCCGCCATGACGTGCTCATCCGCGGCAGCGCGCGGCTCACCCTGGAGCACAACGGCCGCGAACTGGACCGGGCGGCGCCCTACCGGGGCTGGATCGACGTGCACACCGCGCTGCTGGCGCAGGCGAAGGAGCGCGGCGAACTGCTCCCGCACGTGGAGCCGGAGGAGCCCGCACGGCTGGTGGTCGGGGCCTTCGCCGGGCTCAACGTCATGGCCCAGACCCTCGGACTCGACCTGGACCGCGAGGTGTCGGCGCTCTACGCGAGCGTGATGCCCGGCCTGGTCGTCCCCGCCGTCGCGGACCGCCTGGACCTGGCCCCCGGCCGCGGGGCGCGGGTCCTGCACGCCCCGGAGGCCCCCTGCCGCTGCGCCGCACCGCCCGGCCCGGAGGCCCGGGAGCCCGTCGCCGCGGGCTGAGCCCGCGCCCCGGCCGCCGTACGGGATCGATCCGCCGCGCCGCTCCCGTCACACTGGGGGCATGTCCATTCACCAGAACCTGCTCGGGGGCCCCGCCCCCACCCACCTCCCCGACGAGCCGGGCCGGGCGGCCCTCGCCGCCGGCACCCCCGCCGTCGAGGTGGCCGCCGCGCACCCCACCTCCTCCCTGGCCTGGGCGGTCCTCGCCGACGGTGCCTTCGCCGAGGGCCGCGCGGTGGAGTCGTACGCCTACGCCCGTACGGGCTACCACCGCGGCCTCGACGCCCTGCGCCGGGCCGGCTGGAAGGGCCACGGCCCGGTGCCGTGGGAGCACGAGCCGAACCGCGGCTTCCTGCGCGCCCTGTACGCCCTGGCCCGCGCGGCCGAGGCGATCGGGGAGAAGGAGGAGTTCGAGCGCTGCACGACGTTCCTGCGGGACTCCTCCCCGACGGCGGCCGACACGCTGGGCGCCTGACGCCGTACAGCGGGGAGGGGCGCACCGCCCGTCGTGCGCACCGCGCGTCGTGCGGTCCGCACGTCGTGTGGTTCGCACGTCGTGTGGTCTGCGTCACTCCCCGCTGGAGCGTTCGGGCGGGGGCGCCCTATGATGCGGGCAGGGGACCGGGGCTCCACTCACCTCACGGAAGGAGCGGACCGCTACCCGGAAGCACGCGTCGAGGAGACAGAAATGTCGAACGCCCTTGATGCCTCCGGAGTCGGCGGGTCGGACACCCCGAACCTCGACTTCGACGGCACCACCCCCTACGAGGACTACGTCCAGGCGGACGTCCTCACCCACCTCCAGCAGCTCCGCTCGGACGATCCGGGCGAGATGGTCTTCCTGGTCACCACCCAGGTGATGGAGCTGTGGTTCACCGTCATCGTCCACGAGTGGGAGACGGCCGCGAAGGCCGTCCGCGAGGACGACCTCCCGGTCGCGATGGACGCGCTGAAACGTTCACTCCGCGAGCTGGAGGCCCTCAACGCCTCCTGGCGCCCGCTCGCCCAGCTCACCCCGGCCCAGTTCAACGCCTACCGCGGCGCCCTCGGCGAGGGCTCGGGCTTCCAGTCGGCGATGTACCGCCGGATGGAGTTCCTGCTCGGTGAGAAGTCCTCCTCCATGCTCGTCCCGCACCGCGGCGCCCCGCGCGTCCACGCGGAGCTGGAGAAGGCCCTGCACGAGCCCAGCCTCTACGACGAGGTGCTGCGCCTGCTGGCCCGCCGCGGCTTCGCCGTCCCCGAGGCCGTCCTCCAGCGGGACCTCTCGGCGCGCTACGAGGCTTCCCCCGAGGTCGAGGCCGTCTGGACGGGTCTGTACGCCACCCCCGACGAACACCACGACCTGCACCGCCTCGGCGAGGTCCTGACCGATGTCGCGGAGCTGGTCTGGCGCTGGCGCAACGACCACCTCGTGGCCACCCGCCGCGCGATGGGCGCCAAGACCGGAACCGGCGGCTCGGCCGGCGTCACCTGGCTGGAGAAGCGCGCGGCGAAGAACGTCTTCCCGGAGCTCTGGACGGCCCGCAGCTATGTCTGACACCGCGACGGACCTGCGGACCCGGGCCGCCGAACTCGACGCCGCCGACGGGCTCGGCCCGCTCCGCGAGCGCTTCACCCTGCCCGACGGGGTCGTCTACCTGGACGGCAACTCGCTCGGCGCCCTCCCGGCGAACGTCGCCGGGGCCACCACCGACGTCGTCACCCGGCAGTGGGGCGAGCTGCTGATCCGCTCCTGGGACGAGAGCGACTGGTGGACCGCGCCCGAGCGGATCGGCGACCGGATCGCCCCGCTGCTCGGCGCGGCCCCCGGCCAGGTGGTCGTCGGCGACTCCACCAGCGTCAACCTCTTCAAGGCCCTGGTCGGCGCCGCCCGGCTCGCGGCGCCGGGCCGCACCACCCTGCTGGTCGACTCCGCCACCTTCCCCACCGACGGGTACATCGCCCGCTCGGCGGCGCGGATGGCGGGCCTGACGGTGGTCCCGGTGGACCCCTCGGAGGCGGCGCGGGCCATGGACGCCGACACGGCGGTGGTCCTGCTCAACCACGTCGACTACCGCACCGGCCGGCTCCACGACCTGCCCGGCCTCACGGCGGCGGCCCGCGCCGCCGGGGCGGTCGTCGTCTGGGACCTGTGCCACTCCGCCGGCGCCCTGCCGGTGGACCTGGACGCGCACGCGGTGGACCTCGCGGTGGGATGTACGTACAAGTACCTCAACGGGGGCCCCGGCGCCCCCGCGTACCTCTACATCGCCTCCCGCCACCAGGCCGCCTTCGATTCGCCGCTGCCCGGCTGGAACGGCCACGCGGACCCCTTCGCGATGACCCCGGAGTTCGAGGCGGCCGGGGACGTGCGCCGCGGCCGCGTCGGCACCCCGGACATCCTGTCCATGCTGGCGCTGGAGGCGGCGCTCGGCGCCTGGGACGGGGTGGCGGTCGAGGCCGTACGGGCCAAGTCGCTCGCCCTGACCGACTTCTTCCTCGACTGCGTGGCGGCGTACGTCCCGCCGGGCCGGGTCGAGTCGGTCACCCCGGCGGAGCACGAGCGGCGCGGCAGCCAGGTCTCGCTGCGCACGGAGAACGCCCGCGAGGTCATGCGGGAGCTGATCTCCCGGGGCGTGATCGGGGACTTCCGCGCGCCCGACGTGCTGCGCTTCGGCTTCACCCCGCTCTACGTCGGGTTCGCCGACGCCGAGCGCGCCGCGCGCACCCTGGGTCACATTTTCGGGTGACGCGGTAGCGAAACGTCACATCGCGGGGCGGACGGGGCCATGGCTCCGTCCGCCCCGGCATATTTCCGCCCCCGCACGGAAGTTCCCCTTCCGGACTGATACGGTCCCGCTCTGCCGAGACACCGGAACACCAGTCCCCGCTGTCCCACGCGTTACCGAAAGGTTGACCCGATGACGGACCCCGCCGCCGTGGAACGGGACGCCGCCGAGGCCGCCTCGGCCTTCGCCCATCCGGCGGTCGCACCGGACGCGACGGCCGCCTACGGGGAACACCCCGACCAGGTCGTCGACTTCTACGCCCCGCGCGGTGAACCCCGCGGCCCGGTCCCGCTGGTGGTCGTCCTGCACGGCGGCGCGTGGCGGGCCCCGTACGACCGGCAGCACATCACCCCCTTCGCGGACTTCCTGGCCCGGCGCGGTTTCGCCGTGGCCAACGTCGAATACCGCCGCGGGAGTTCGCTGCCGCACCAGGGCGCCGGGGGCCCGGTCGCGGGGCGCTGGCCGGAGACCTTCGACGATGTCGCCGCCGCCCTGGACGCCCTCCCGGCCCTCGCCGCGACCGCGCTCCCGCAGGCCGACCTCCGCCGCACCGTGATCACCGGCCACTCCGCGGGCGGCCACCTCGCGCTGTGGGCCGCGGCCCGCCACGTCCTCCCGTACGACGCCCCCTGGCGGCTGCCCGCACCGCCGGAGCTGCGCGGGGTGGTGGCGCTGGCCCCGATCGCGGACTTCGCTGTGGCGGAGGAGCTGGGCGTGTGCGGCGGCGCGAGCGCGCAGCTGCTGGGCGGCCCGGAGCACTGGGAGGCCCGCCTCCCCTCCGCGGACCCGGCCGCCCTCCTCCCGACGGGCATCGCCACAGCGGTGGTCCAGGGCCGTGACGACATCGTGGTCCCGCAGCAGGTCGCCGAGTCGTACGTGGACGCGGCCGCGAACGCGGGCGAGACGGTGGGCCTCACCCTCCTCGACGCGGTGGGCCACTTCCCCCTGATCGACCCGGCGGCGGACGCGTGCGCGGTGGTGGCGGAGGAGATCGCCCAGCTGGCGTGGTAGCCGCCGCCGTCAGCGGTCCAGGTCCCGGTGGCCCGGGGAGAGGTGCTCCACCAGGTCGGCCAGGTCCTCGCAGACCTGCTCGATCTTGATGCGGATGTTGTTGTGCTCCGTGACGAGCGCCGAGAGCAGCAGCCCGGTCAGCGCGGCCGCGCCGTTGAGGGCCTGGAGGGTGACCATGACCTCCAGGAGGCTGTGGTCGGCGAACTGCCCCGCGTGGTCGGTCGCCGCCGAGATGGCCAGCACGGAGACCAGCAGGCTGCACGGCGCGCTCCCGGCGAGCTGGAAGCGTACGGCCGCCCAGATCAGTACGGGGAAGACCAGGAAGAGCAGGGACAGGCTGCTGCGCGTGGCCAGGAGCGTGACGATGACGCAGGTGGCCAGCAGGGCGGCGGCCTCCGCGGCCCGGTAGATGTCCCGGGACACGTGGAAGCGCGGCAGCACCAGCAGCACCGGTGTCCCCACGAGCACCCCCATCGCGTCCCCCGCCCACCAGGCCGCCCAGACCGGCCAGAACTCGGAGCCGGGCAGGTCGCCGGTGAGGACGAGGGTCCACACGCCCGCCGTCGCGCTGATCAGCATCGGCAGCAGGCCGCCGAGGAACACCAGCGCCAGCCCGTCCCGCAGCCGGTCCACCTCGGTGCGGAAGCCGACCTTCCGGAGCATCAGGTACGCGCACACCGGCGCGAGGGTGTTGCCCGCGGCGATGCCGAGGTCGGTGAGGTCGAACGTACCGAGGTACTCGATGCTCAGGTACGTGCCCAGCGCGATCCCCGGCCAGGCCGGCAGGCCCAGCCACAGCAGCGCGGTGAGGGCGATGCCGGTGGGCAGCCACAGCGGGGTGACCTCGGCGCCCTCGACGACCACGCGCTGGTGCAGGCCGATCCATCCGGCCAGGTAGTAGGCGAAGGCCACGGCGAGGATCGCGAGCAGGGCCGCGGGCAGACGTCGCCATTCCTCGATGCGCACCACAGCATCAGACAACAGGCCCGCGCCCGGCCGGGGCATGACACGCGCGAGCCGGCGATACCCCGGGGGAGCCGGTCACGGCGCGGGGGCGGCCGGAGGCGGCGGTGGAGGCGCCTGCGGCGGCTGCGGTGGCGGCGGTACGGTCGCCTCGTGGCTGATGACGAGCACGGCGGCGTCGTCGGCGTGGCCCGTGGAGTCGGCCACCTTCATCACCTCGGCGGCCAGCTCGTCCGGGTCGCTGCCCGCGCCCTCCCGGACCACCGCGGCCACCCGCTCCAGGCCCGTCTCGATGGGGAACCGCGGCCCCTCCACCACCCCGTCGGTGAGGAGGACGATCGATCCGGCCGTGGTCAGCCGGCGGCGGGTCACCCCGTAGCCGGCCCCGGGGCGCACGTTCAGCGGCAGCCCGCCGTCGTCGTCCGTGATGCCGTACCGCCCGTCGACGGTGGCCCACACGGAGGGGACATGACCGGCCCGCGCGGTCTCCAGCTCCTGGGTGCGCGGGTCGAAGCGGAGCAGGCTGCAGGTCGCGAAGAGATCGCGGTCCATGGAGAGCAGGACCTCGTTCGCCCGGCTCAGCACCTCGCCGGGGTCCATGACGACGGAGGCCACCGCCCGCAGGCAGATCCGTACCTGCCCCATGAAGGAGGCCGCTTCCACATCGTGCCCCTGGACGTCGCCGATGCAGAACGCGAGCCCGCCCTCGGGCAACGGGAAGCCGTCGTACCAGTCACCGCCGATGTCGAGCCCGTGCCGGGCGGGCGCGTACCGGGCCGCCGAGCGCAGGCCCGGCAGGGCGGGCAGGGTGGCGGGCAGCATCTCGCGCTGGAGCGCCTCGGCCAGTTCCACCCTGGCCTGCTGGAGCTCCACCCCCTGGCGTGCCTGGGCGGTCAGCCGCCCGAGCATGCTCAGCAGGTCGGCGCTGTCCGCCCGCGGATGGCGGCGCGGGGTCACGCGAACCTCCGATGATCGTCCATCCGTCCCTGCTCCCGACCGCTCCGCGAAGGCCCGTGCACATCATATTTCCGGGCCCCGGAAGCCGCCCCCCGACGGCGGTGGCCGGCCTCCGGGAACGCCGGAGGGGCGGTGCGCGCCGTCCGGCGCCCACCGCCCCTCCTTGCGGGATCCCGCTGCTGTGCCCTAGAGGAACGAGTTGATCTCGATCGTCTCGGTACGGCCCGGGCCGACGCCGATCGCGGAGATCGGGGCGCCCGACATCTCCTCCAGCGCCTTCACGTAGTTCTGCGCGTTCTTCGGCAGGTCGGCGAAGGTCTTCGCCTTGGTGATGTCCTCGGACCAGCCGGGGAGGGTTTCGTAGATCGGCTTCGCGTGGTGGAAGTCGGTCTGCGAGTAGGGCAGCTCCTCGACGCGCTTGCCGTCGATCTCGTACGCGACGCAGACCGGGATCTCCTCCCAGCCGGTCAGCACGTCCAGCTTGGTGAGGAAGAAGTCGGTGAGGCCGTTCACGCGGGTGGCGTAGCGGGCGATCGGGGCGTCGAACCAGCCGCAGCGCCGGTCACGGCCGGTGGTCACACCGCGCTCGCCGCCGATGCGGCGCAGCGCCTCGCCGTCCTCGTCGAACAGCTCGGTCGGGAACGGGCCCGCGCCGACGCGGGTGGTGTACGCCTTGAGGATGCCGATGACCCGGCTGATCTTCGTCGGGCCCACGCCGGTACCGGTGCAGGCGCCGCCCGCGGTCGGGTTCGAGGAGGTGACGAAGGGGTACGTGCCGTGGTCGACGTCGAGCAGGGTGCCCTGGCCGCCCTCGAAGAGCACGACCTTGTCCTCGTCCAGCGCGTTGTTGAGGATCAGGGTGGTGTCGGCGACGAAGGGCTTGATCTGCTCCGCGTACTGGAGCATCTCCTCGACGATGGCCGCGGACTCGATGGCCCGGCGGTTGTACAGCTTGGCGAGGAGCTGGTTCTTGCCCTCCAGCGCCGCCTCGACCTTCTGCGTGAGGATCGACTCGTCGTAGAGGTCCTGGACGCGGATGCCGACACGGTTGATCTTGTCCGCGTACGTCGGGCCGATGCCGCGGCCGGTGGTGCCGATCTTGCGCTTGCCGAGGAAGCGCTCGCCGACCTTGTCGAGGGTGACGTTGTACGGCGTGATCAGATGCGCGTTGCCGCTGATGAGCAGCTTGGAGGTGTCGATGCCGCGCTCGTTGAGCCCGCGCAGCTCGGACAGCAGGACGGCCGGGTCGACGACGACGCCGTTACCGATGACCGGGGTGCATCCGGGGGAGAGGATGCCGGAAGGGAGAAGGTGCAGGGCGTACTTCTGGTCGCCGACGACGACCGTGTGGCCGGCGTTGTTGCCGCCCTGGTAGCGCACTACATAGTCAACGGAACCACCGAGCAGGTCGGTGGCCTTTCCCTTGCCCTCGTCACCCCACTGAGCTCCGAGCAGCACAAGAGCGGGCACAGGCGTACACCTCTTCCGGATGGGGCATGTCCAAGGTCAGGGGGGCGTACGACGATGTACGCGGGCTGAGCCGTCGGACCGGATGCCCCGGAATAGACGAAGGCCCTGGCGCAATAGCGCAAGGGCCTCTTGCACAAAGATGCTACCCGAGGAAGGACCGAGGTGTCGGCTCCAGAGCCCACCATGAGCCACGCGGGCGCGCCGGTAGGCGGCCTGCTCGTGCTCGTCGACCCGGTCGCGCGCCGTCTCGACGGCGAGTCCGTGCGGATCGCGAAGGATGTGCTGTCAGCGGGCGCGGTGGCGAAAATCTGCCTCCCGGACTCTCCGGAGGAGTTCGCGCGGGCGCTCGCCCGCCGGGGTCACCGGCAGCCGGTGATCGTGGGCGACGACCGGGCTCTGGTCCGGGCGGTGGGGCTGCTGCACCGGGAGCGGGGGCTGGGCGAGGGCGCCCTGGCGCTGGTTCCGGTGGGGCCGGCGGGGTCCCTGGGGCTGGCGAGGTCGCTCGGAGTGCCGCAGTCGGCGGTGGCCGCGGCCCGGGCGGTGCTCGACGGGGTGGCGCGCACCCGGGACCTGCTGGTCGACGACAGCGACGGGGTGGTGCTGGGCGCGCTGCGGATCCCGCCGGTGCGCGGGCCGGAGCGGGGCGGCGCGGCGCGGATCGCGGGGCCGGCGGTGTGGAGCGCGTACCGCTCGCTGGTACGGACGCTGGTCCGGCCGGTGGTGGTAGCCGGCGGCGCGGCGGGACAGCACCACCGGCTGCGGGTGGAGGCGGACGGGGTGCTGCTGGCCGATGTGGACCGGCCGGTGGCGGACGTCTCGGTGCGGCCGGGCGGGGACGGGGATCCGCTGGAGGTGGTGGTGCGCTCGGGCGCCGGAGCGGCGGCGACGACGGTGACGGCGCTGGCGAAGACGGTCACGGTGTCGGGCACGGACTTCCGCTACCGCGCGGACGGCGCGATGAGCGGCCCGGTCCGCCGCCGTACGTGGACCCTGCGGCCGGGGGCCTGGACGCTGACGCTGCCCCGGTGACGGGCGGAGGGGACCGGGGCGGGGAGGATCGGGGCGGAGGGGACCGGGGCGGGGAGGATCCGGGCGGCGTGAAGCGGGGCGGCGGGCGTCGGGGCCGCCGGTCCGGGGCCGGGTGCCGGGTGCCGGGTCAGCCGAGGTCGAGGGTGGCGCGGTAGGTCCGCCAGCGGTCCATCAGGCCCAGCAGCTCGCCCTGCATGAACGCGAAGAACGCCGCCGTCTCCGCGATCCGCGCCCCCGCCGGTGAGCCGGTGCCCAGCCCGGCCGCGCCCTCGCGCAGGGTCTTCTCCCAGAGGGAAAGGACCTGGTCGCGGCGGGTGAAGGTCTCGTACCAGAGCTCGTTGTGCAAGACGTAGCGGTCGCGCCGCGACCCCGGTTCGCGCTCGCGGCTGACCATGTTGACCTGCGTCAGGTACGAGACGGCGCCCGAGACCGCCGCCGGGCTGATCCGCAGGGCCTCGCCCAGCTCCGCCGAGGTCATCGCGCCGCCGTCGCTCGCGAGCAGCTGCGCGAAGACCCGGGCCGCCATGCGCTGCATGCCCGCCTCGGTCAGCTGCGCGGCGAACCGCTCCACGAAGCGCGAGACGGCCTCCGGGTCGCGCTCGCGCGCCCGCTCCGGGTCGTCGTCGGGGCCGGGGCCGGGTTCCTGGTTCCGCATGTCGTTCGCCACCCTCCGAACTTTACGGGATTCCCGACATTCTCAACCTTCACAAATTTATGAAAGAAGCGTACGTTCGGAAGCATGACGAAGGCAATCAGCGTCGTCGGCCTCCACAAGGCATTCGGCCGCACACGCGCACTGGACGGACTCGACCTCGCGGTCACCACCGGCGAGGTCCACGGTTTCCTCGGCCCCAACGGCGCCGGCAAGTCCACGGCCATCCGGGTCCTGCTCGGACTGCTGCGCGCCGACTCCGGCCGGGCGGAACTCCTCGGCGGCGACCCCTGGGCCGACGCCGTCGCCCTCCACCGCCGCATCGCCTACGTCCCCGGAGACGTCACCCTCTGGCGGAACCTCTCCGGCGGCGAGGTCATCGACCTGTACGGGCGGCTGCGCGGCGGCCTGGACCGGGCCCGCCGCGCCGAGCTGGTCGAACGCTTCGAGCTGGACCCCACCAAGAAGGGGCGTACGTACTCCAAGGGCAACCGGCAGAAGGTCGCGCTCGTCGCCGCCTTCGCCTCCGACGCCGAACTCCTCGTCCTCGACGAACCGACCTCCGGCCTCGATCCGCTGATGGAGGAGGTCTTCCAGCGCTGCGTCGCCGAGGCCCGCGCCGCGGGGCGCACGGTCCTGCTCAGCTCGCATCTCCTCAGCGAGGTCGAAGCCCTCTGCGACCGCGTCAGCATCGTCCGCAAGGGCCGCACCGTGGAGACCGGCACCCTGGCCGAACTGCGCCACCTCACCCGTACGTCGATCAGCGCCGAGCTGGCCGGCCCGCCGAACGGGATCGCCCACCTGCCGGGCGTCCATGAGGTGCAGGTGCGCGGGACGAAGGTGCGCCTCCAGGCCGACACGGCCGTACTGCGCTCCCTGCTCGCGGCGGGCGTGCGCTCGCTGGACCTCGGCCCCGCCCACCCTCGAAGAGCTCTCCCACTACGCCGAGGACCGGCTCGCGGACGAGGGCGGGGCGAGCGTCCGATGAAGGGCCGGCTGACGGGTCAACTCACGGGTACGGGGGCCCTGCTGCGGCTGGCGATGCGACGGGACCGCTTGATGATGCCGGCGTGGATCCTCGCCACCGCGCTGCTGGTGGTCAGCATGCCCGGCTCGCTCGGCGGGGTGTACACGACCGCCGCCGAACGGGCCCAGGTCGCGGCCTCCATGAACGCCAACGGCTCGATGCGGGCCCTGTACGGACCCGTCTTCGCCGATTCCCTCGGCGGTCTGACGGCCTGGCGGGCGGGGGTGTTCGCGGCGGTACTGGCGGGTGTCATGAGCCTGATTATCGTGATCCGGCATACGCGGGAGGAAGAGGAGACGGGCCGTCAGGAACTGCTTTCCTCGGGCGTGGTGGGGCGGGGCGCCCCGCTCACGGCGGCCCTGCTCGCCGCCCTCACCGCCAATGCCTGTATCGCCCTGCTCATCGCGGGCGGCCTCGCCGCACAGGGTGTGCCGGGGGCGGTCGCGCTGGGACTGGCCGTGGGCGGCAGTGGAATGCTGTTCGCGGGAACGGCCGCTGTCGCGGCCCAGTTGACCGAGAGCGCCCGCGCGGCGAAGGGCATCACGGCCGGGGTGCTGGGCGCGGCCTTCGCCCTGAGGGCGGCGGGCGACGCCGGGGCGCCCGGTGGCACCTCGGCCCTGACCTGGGCCTCGCCGCTCGGATGGGTGGAGAACGTACGCGCCTTCGCCGCCGAACGCTGGTGGATTCTCCTTTTCCTGGCCGCCGCCGCGCCGGCGCAGGCGGGGGCGGCGTACGTCCTGGCGCGCCGCCGTGACCTGGGCCTGGGCTTCCTGCCGTCCCGGCCGGGGCCCGCCGAGGGCCGGCTCGGTACGGCGGGCGCGCTGGCGCTGCGCCTGCACCGGGGAGCCGTACTGGGCTGGGGCGCGGGCTTCCTCGTCGCCGGGGCCGTCTTCGGCGGGATGGCGGACGGCGCGGCCGAGGTGGTCGGCGGCAACGACCGGACCCGCGAGATCATCGAGCGGATGGGCGGCGCGGCCGGGGGTGTGGGCGGTGCGGGCGGGCTCACGGACGCCTTCCTCGCGACGGTGGCCGGCCTGTTCGGGATGGTCGCCGCCCTGTACGCGGTCTCGGCGGTGCTGCGCCTGAGCGGCGAGGAGACGGGGCAGCGGGCGGAGCCGCTGCTGGCGAACGCGGTGGGCCGGCTCCGCTGGGCCGCCGGCCACCTGGTGATGGCCTTCGGCGGCTCGGCGCTGATCCTGCTGCTGGCCGGGCTGGGTCTCGGCCTCGGGCACGGCCGGGAGGTGCCGGCTGCGGTGGGCGCCACGCTGGCGCAGCTCCCGGCGGTGTGGGTGATCGCGGCGCTGGCCGCGCTGCTGTACGGCGCGGCTCCCCGGTACGCGGCGGCCGCCTGGGCGGTGGCCGGTGGCGCCCTGGCCCTGGGCTGGATCGGCCCGGCGCTGAGCCTCCCTCAGGCGGCCCTGGACCTCTCGCCCTTCGCCCACCTGCCGAGGCTCCCGGCGGCCGAGACCCTGTCCTGGTCCCCGCTCCTCACCCTGACCGCGCTGGCGGTGGCCCTGACGGCGGCGGGCCTCGCCGCCCTACGCCACCGCGACCTGGCGGCGTAGGGGGCTGGTTCGGTGGCGGCTAGAACTCCACCAGCAGCCGCTTCAACCCGCGGATGACATACCCGTCCTGCCACTGCGGCTCCTCGACCAGCCGCAGTGGCGGGACCCCGTCCGCCAGCAGCGCCCCGAAGGAGGACTCCAGCTCCCGGCGGGCCAGCGGCGCCCCCAGGCAGTAGTGGATCCCGGCCCCGAAGCTCAGGTGCGGGTTGTCGGCCCGGGTGAGGTCCAGGGTGTCGGGATCCGCGAACCGCGCGGGATCCCGGTTCGCGGACCCGAACAGCAGCGCCACCTCGGCCCCGCGGGGGATGGCGGTGTCCCCGACCTCGATGTCGTCCAGTACCCAGCGCTCGAACATCTGGAGGGGAGTGTCGTACCGCATCAGTTCATCCACAGCTGTGGACAACTTTTCCGGATCGCGGCTCGCGCGGAGCGCCGCGAGCTGTCCGGGGTTGCGGAACAGGGCCCACCAGCCGTTCACGGTCGTGTTGACGGTCGCCTCGTGTCCGGCGTTCAGCAGGAGCACGCAGGTGGAGATCATCTCCTGCTCGCTGAGCCTCCCCTCCTCGTCGTGTGCGGCGATCAGCCCGGAGATCAGGTCCTCCCCGGGCCGGGCGCGCCGCTCGGTGATCAGCTCCCGCAGGTAGGCGCTGAACTCGACGCTCGCCCGCACCGCCCGCCGCGCCGTCTCCTCGTCCGGCCGGAGCTCGAACATCCCGCAGATGTCCGCCGACCAGGGCCGCAGCAGTCCCCGGTCCTCCTCCGGCACCCCCAGCAGCTCCGCGATCACCGCCACCGGCAGCGGTTCGGCGACGGTGGCCAGCAGGTCCCCGCCCCCGTCCGCCAGCAGCCGCCCGACGAGCTCCCCCGCCATCCGCCGCACGGCCGGCACCAGCCGCTCCACCGTCCGCGGGGTGAACGCCTTCGCCACCAGCCGCCGCACCCGCGCGTGCGCCGGATCCTCCAGGTCGAGCAGCCCGTTGCCGTTGAGCACGTGGAACGGTTCGTGCTCCGGCGGCGGCGCCTCCCGCCCGAACTCCTCGTGCGAGAACCGGTGGAGGTAGGTCCGCCCCAGCCGCCGGTCCCGCAGCAGCGCACTCACATCGGCGTAGTGCGGCACCAGCCACTGCCCGGTGGCCTCCCACCACACGGCCCGCCCCTGCTCGCGCAACTCCCGGTACGCCGGATACGGATCGGCGACGAACTCGGCATCCCACGGATCAAAGCCCATCCCCGCACCCTAGGCGCTGCCCCACCGGTCAACGGGGATCATGCGGCGGCGAATCGGGCCACGATCCGGACCGGTGGCCGGCCGCTCCGCACCCGGGTCCGGGTGATCCGGTCCGGGCCGGTGCGCGGCCGGTCCGTGCCGGTGCGGCCTGAGTCGGTCGGCGCGGTCCGGCGATCCAGCCCGTCCCGGGCCCGGACCGTCAGGCCGGGGTCACCAGGCGGGTCTCCCAGGCGAACACCGCGGCCTGGGTGCGGTCCCGCAGGCCCAGCTTCACCAGGATCCGGCTCACATGGGTCTTGATCGTGGACTCCGCGACCACCAGCCGGGCGGCTATCTCCCCGTTGGACAGCCCCTGCGCGATCAGGATCAGCACCTCCGTCTCCCGTTCCGTCAGTTCACCCACCCCCGCCGGATCCGCCAGCCTGCGCGCCTCGGAGATCTTCGAGAACTCCGCGATCAGCCGCTTCGTCACCGACGGCGCCAGCAGCGCCTCGCCCGCCGCCACCACCCGTACCCCGTCCGCCAGCTGACGGGCCGACGCGTCCTTGAGCAGGAACCCGGAGGCCCCGGCCCGCAGGGCCTGGTAGACGTACTCGTCGAGGTCGAAGGTCGTCAGGACCAGCACCTTCGCGTCCGTCTCCGAGGCGACGATCTCCCGCGTCGCCTCCAGGCCGTTCATCTGCGGCATCCGGATGTCCATCAGCACCACGTCCGGCCGCAGCGCCGCCACCTGGGCGATGGCCTCCCGGCCGTCGACCGCCTCGCCCACCACCTCGATGCCGTCCATGGCGTTCAGCAGGACCGAGAAGCCCTCCCGCACCATCATCTGGTCGTCGACGATCAGCACTCTGATCGTCATGCGGCCCCCTCCCGTGCCTCCGGCTCCACCCGGCCGCGCACCGGGATGAACACTGCCACCTCGTACCCGCCGGACTCCGTCGCGCCGGCCGTCATCTCCCCCTCCAGCATGGCCACCCGCTCCCGCATCCCCGTGATCCCGTGCCCGGCTCCCGGCGAGGGCCGCACATCCCCGGTCGGGGCCGCATTGACGACCCGTATCCCCAGGCCGCCCAGCACATACGACACCTCCACGCCGGCCGTCGCGCCCGGCGCGTGCCGCAGGGTGTTGCTCAGGGCCTCCTGGACGATCCGGTAGGCCGACAGCTCCACCCCCTGCGGCAGCTCCCGCACCGCGCCCGTGATGGTCTTCTCCACGCTCAGCCCGGCCTCCCGCACATTGGCCAGCAGGCCGTCCAGCGAGGCCAGCGTCGGCTGCGGGGCGTCCGGGGCCTCGTAGTCCGCGGAGCGCACCACGCCCAGCACCCGCCGCAGCTCCGTCAGGGCCGCCACCGCGTTCTCCCGGATGGTGGCGAACGCCGCCTCCAGCTCCGGCGGCGGGTTCTTCACCCGGTACGGCGCGGCCTCCGCCTGGATCGCCACCACCGACATGTGGTGCGCCACGACGTCGTGCAGCTCCCGGGCGATCGTGGTCCGCTCCTCCAGGAGCGTCCGCTTGTCCCGCTCGACGGCCGTGACCTCCTGCTGCGCGCTGACCTCCGCCCTCGCGGCCCGCCGTATCTGGATGCTGCTCGCGATCGCCAGGGCGAAGGCCGAGGTCACCGCCATCTCCGGCAGGTTCGACCCCCACTGGTCGTTGAACACCAGGGAGATGACGCTGCCCAGCGCGAGGGTCAGGGCCCACATCCAGGCCGCCACCCGGGGCCCGGTCCGCAGGGTCACCAGGACCATGACGGTGATGTGGGCGAAGAAGGCCGCCGGCGGCCAGGGCCAGTAGTCGCCGCCGCCGAACGCCGTCAGCACCACCGTCATCGCGACGGACGCCCACCACGCTCCCACCGGCCGCACCAGCGTCATCAGGATCGGCGCCGCCGCTATCAGCCCCATGATGAGCTGACCGACATCCCCCAGGTAGGCCGAGCGCATCTCGGCGGCGAACAGCACCGCGATGAAGGCCAGCACCCCCACCGCCGCATAGCGCCGCCACGGCGCGTACTGGCGTATCACCTTGGGAAGAAGGCGCAGCACCCGGCCGGGGGCATCCGCCAGCGGCATCGGCCGGTAGGCGAAAGCGTCGGTCACAAGGTCCGCGCGCAGGGTCGCGATCACATCCGATGCCAGTCGGAATTCGGGCGTCCGGGCTGTCCCCCCGGCGGTCGTCTCGGTCATGTACACCACGGTAGGTCTGCGCCGGTGTGGTTCGCGTCGCCGCCGATGGGGATTTTCCGGGGTCCCTCTCAAGTACTACACGGGCCCGTCAGTAGCCCGTCGGACGGACCAGACCCGTCTCGTACGCGAACACCGCCGCCTGGGTCCGGTCCCGCAGGCCCAGCTTCACCAGGACCCGGCTCACATGGGTCTTCACCGTCTGCTCGGCCACGACCAGATGCGCGGAGATCTCCGCGTTGGACAGCCCCTGGGCGATCAGCGACAGCACCTCCGTCTCCCGCTCGGTCAGCGCGTCGATACGTGCCCGCGAGGGCGCGCGCGGCGCCCCCAGCCGGGAGAACTCCGTGATCAGCCGCTTGGTGATGTTCGGCGAGAGCAGGGCCTCGCCGGCCGCGATCACCCGCACCGCCTCCGCGAGTTGGTCCGCCGAGGCGTCCTTGAGCAGGAAGCCGGAGGCCCCGGCCCGCAGCGCCTCGTACACGTACTCGTCGAGGTCGAAGGTGGTCAGCACCAGCACCTTCGCGGTGGCTTCCGGGGCGCCGGTGATCAGGCCCGTCGCCTCGATGCCGCCCATCCCCGGCATGCGGATGTCCATGAGCACCACGTCCGGGGCCAGTTCCGCGACCTTCGCCACCGCGTCGGCGCCGTCCACCGCCTGCCCCACGACCTGGATGTCGGGCTGTGTGTCGAGGAGCACGGTGAAGCCCTGCCGGACCATCATCTGGTCGTCGGCGATCATCACCTTGATCGGGCTGTTCATGGGACCTTCCTCGTCTCGGGAGCCGGACCCGCCGGCAGGTCCTGCGGGCCCATCGGCAGCACGGCGCTGACCTCGTAACCACCGTCGGGACGCGGTCCGGCCACCAGCTCGCCCGCCAGCATGCCCGCCCGCTCCCGCATCCCGAGCAGCCCGTGCCCCGCACCGGGCGAGCCCGGCACCGCCCGGGTGGGCGCGGAGTTCGCGACGCACAGGTGCAGATCCCGGGGCCCGTACGCGATGCCGACCTCCACCCGGGAACCGGGCGCATGGCGCAGGCAGTTGCTCAGCGCCTCCTGCACGATCCGGTACGCGGTCAGCTCCATCCCCGGTGACAGCGTCCGCCGGATCCCCGCGACCGCCGTGGTGACCTCCAGGCCCGCCCCGCGCACATTCGCGACGAGCCCGTCCAGCTCGGCCAGCGTCGGCTGGGGATGCTTCGGGGCGGCGGGATCCGGGGCGTGCTCGGAGCGCAGCACGCCCAGCACCCGCCGCAGCTCCGTCAGGGCCTCCAGCGCGTTCTCCCGGATGCCGGCCAGGTTCTCCCTCAGCTCCTCGGAGGGGTTCTCCACGAGGTGGGGGGCGACCTGCGCCTGGATGGAGATCACCGACATGTGATGGGCGACGACATCGTGCAGCTCGCGGGCGATCCGGCTGCGCTCCTCCAGCACGGTCCGCCGGGCCCGTTCCTCCGCGGTCAGCGTCTCCTGCTCGACGAGTTCCCCGCGGGCCAGCCGCAGCGCGCGCAGCGCGTACCCGAGGAGCCCCACGAAGCCGAAGAGGAGCAGCACCTCCAGGACCGTGGTCGAACTGCGGTCGGGCGCGAAGGCCAGCTCGGCCAGCCCGGTGCAGGTGACGGAGATGCCCACCACCCACACGGTGACCAGCGGCGGCACCCGCAGGGCGACCAGAAGCACCAGGGGGGCGAAGGCGAACATCCCGCCGGGAGTCCAGGGCCAGGTCTGGCCCGGCCCCACGCTGTCGTGGATCGACGCGGCGACCAGGCCCGCGGCCAGCAGCCCGAGCCACCAGGCGAGCATCGGGCGGAACATCGCGAGCCCGATGGACAGCCCGGTCATCAGCGCCAGGACCAGCGGACCGCCGCCCGTGACGTCGTAGTGGTCCTGGAGCTGCTCCGTGGTGAGGAAGCCGAAGAATATGGCCGCGTAGAGCACGGCGGCATGCGGCAGCCGGGCCAGCCACCGGGGCCGGGCCATCGGCGGCAGGGGGTCACGTCCCGGGGAGCACAGCGCCAGGACCAGCGGCTGACGCCAGAGCCGGCCCGCGCCGGACCCTGCGGCCTCCCGTGCTGGCCCGGGCGCGGGCTCGGCCTGGGGCGCACGCTGCTCGTTCACGTCGGTCAGCCTATGCATGGGTGATCTCCTTGCCGGAAGCGCGCTGCGCGGGACGGGTGGTTGACCCTGCGGGGGACCGGAGGCGGACCGCCGCCCGCTCGTGGACGCGGAACGCGGCCCAGCAGAGCCCCAGCGCGGCCGCGAACACCGGCAGCCACAGCAGCCGGGCCGCCATCCATCCCGCCGAGACGGGCGCGGTGTGCAGCCCGGGAAGGTCCGTCGAGACCAGCAGGCCGAGCGCGGTGACGGCCATCATGGCGGTCTGGTGCCACAGAAAGACCGTCATGGCGGACAGGTTGACGAGGGCAACGGCGGCCCAGGCGGCGGGCCTGCGCAGGGCCCGGCCCAGCCGCTCGCGCACCAGCAGGGCGAGCCCGCACTGCGCCAGCCCGAAGGCGACGGCGGCGAGAGTCGGCGGATTCAGATTGGAGACCGCCGCCCCCGGCACCCCCACCATGGCCGCCGGATACCCGCCCCGGAGCACCAGCGCGACGGCGGCCACAGCACCTGCCCCGACGAGCAGCAGTTGCGGGCCGCGCCGGGCGAACGCCCCACGGGACCAGGCGGCGCCCAGAGTGAAGGGGACCAGCCAGCCCGCCGCCACATTGACCCAGCCGATCCACTCCGGCCCGCCGAGGCCGAAGCGCCACAGGTCGACCCCGGCCACCACGGCCAGCGGCCACAGCGGGCCGATCCGGGCCACGAGCGGAGTCGCGGCGGTGAGGGCCGCGAACACCAGCAGGAACCACAGCGGCGACAGCACCAGCCGGACCAGCGTCCGCACTGTCTCCCCTTCCGCGCCGCCGATGAGCATCCCGCCCGCCACGACGGTCCACAGCGTGAGCACCGCGCCGACCGGACGGAACAGCCGCCGCAGCCGCAGCCCCACCCAGGTGCCGTACGGGACGCCCCGCCCGCGCGCCGACGCGTACCCCGTGGCCGCGACCTGTCCGCCGACGAGGAAGAACACCGCCAGCGTCTGGAACACCCAGGAGACCGGTGTCAGCCAGGGCATCCGGACCAGCGGGCTGCTGCCGTGCAGGTCGCCGTCGTACCAGGTCAGCGCGGTGACCAGCCAATGCCCCAGCACCACCCCGAGGATCGCCAGGGCCCGCAGGGCGTCCACCGCGCGGTCCCGCTCGGCCGGGGTGGCCGCCTCGATGCCTGCCGCCAGGGCGGACCAGCGGGTGCGCGGCTCAGCCATGGATGGCCTCCGGCGCGGAGTCGGTGCCGGGGGCGGCGCCGAGGACGATGGCCGCCAGGCTGTCGAGGGACCGCGTCCCCGGCTTGAGGTAGTCGCTGTGGCCGACGTCCCCGGCTGCGAAGGACAGCGCCCCGAAGGCGGGGTCGACCGGATCGGTGCCGAAGCCGAGCCCGCCGAGGCGGACATGCGGCACGTCGGCTATCCAGTCGCCGCTGCCCCGCCCGGCCCACACCCGGGCCGTGGACGACAGCTCCCGGACGGAGCCGGCGCCCGTGCCCGGGCTGCCGTACAGGACCATGTCGCCGACGGCGGGCCCCGTACCGGTACGGGCGCAGACCACCGAGCCGTACGAATGGCAGAGCAGCGTGAGCCGCGCGCCCGGCCCGGCTATGGAGGACAACCGGTCAAGGAACGGGCCCAGTTCGGCTGCGGCGTCGTCGGCGCGGCCGACCGTGACGACGGCCGGGCTGACCGTGCCCGGGGTGTCGTACCCGAGCCACGCCACCACGGCGGAGCGCGGGTACTGGGCGCGCAGGCGCTGCTGGAGGGCGACGGCCCCGGCGCGGAATCTCTCGTACGTGTCGAGGGTGGTGTCGGAGCCGGGCACCAGGACGGCTATCCGGTCGGCGCTCTCCAGCTCGCCGAACACCTCGACGGCCCGGCCCTTGCCCCGGCCGTCGAAGGCGAGGAACTGCGCGGTGCCGCCCGCGCCCATGGCCCGCAGCCGGTCGGCCCGCCCGCTCCGGCCGGCCTCCTCGGCCACGCGGGCCGCCTCCGCTATGGCGGTGCGCTGGGCGGCGTACCGGGCGTGGGGCTCGGTGTCGTCGGCGAATATCACGGGCGCGGGGGCGGGGACCTCCGCGGAAGCGGCCGCCGAGACGGGGAACACCACCGCCGCGGCCACCAGCGAGGCCAGCAGGGTCCGGCGCAGCCGGCCCCCGCCCGCCCCGCCTCGGGCCGACGCCGAGCCGGACGCGCCCGCCGTGGTGTCCGCTACTGCCGTCCGTACCGCTTCTGTCGTCCCTGGCCCTGTCCCCGTCCCCGTCATGACCTGTTCCTTCGGTTCGTCCGGAAGGGCCCTCACCGCCCCTCTCTGCTACCGAAGTTAGGAATCCGAGCCCGTGGTCCGCGTCCCGCCGCGGAGCGGTGTCCGCGCGTAGCTCTCAGGTATGACAGGACATACCTGAGAGGCAGCTCCTCCCCTAACGCCCGCTCCACACGCACCCGTTACGGTCAGCAGATGGACGAAGAAGACTGGCGTCACGACCGCATCGGCAGTGCCCACCGCGGAGCCAACCCGACCGTGATACGTCGCCTCGACGCCGGATTCGCGGTCATCGGAGACCGGCAGTTCCTGCCCGGCTACTCCGTCCTGCTGACCGACGACCCCGCCGTCACCCGGCTCTCGGACCTGCCCCGCGCGCGCAGGGCCACGTACCTCGCGGAGGTCGACCGCCTCGCCGAAGCCGTCGAGCGGGCCTGCGCCCGCCTCGACCCGGCCTTCCGGCGGGTCAACATCGAGATCCTCGGCAACACCGACCCCTACCTCCACACCCACATCTGGCCCCGCTACGACTGGGAGCCCGCCCACCGCCTCCCCCGGCCGGTCTGGCTGTACGAAGAGGAGTACTGGCGCGCCGAACAGCACGCGCTGGGCACCCGCCACGATGCCCTGCGGACCGCCATCGGAGCCGAACTCGACCGCCTGGCCCTGGCCGACGCCCCCTGAGCCGAGGTCCCGCGAGCCGAGACTCCCCGAGCCGCCGCAGCAGCTACCCCGAAAGGGCGGACCGGTCCCCGCCCAACGGCTCCACCAAGCCCGCCCGCCAGCGCGGCGCCGGGTCCTGGCCGGGGCAGGTCCAGTACTCCCTCGCCTCCACGATCTCCCCGGCGCGCACGGTCCACAGCGAGACGGCCCGGTAGACGACGTGGTCCTGCGACATCTCGACCTCCGTGACGACGTGGTCCCCGTCCGTCAGGACCCGCAGCACCTCCACGGGCCTCTCGTCCGAGTAGTCGTCGTCGCTGGTCACGGCGATGAAGTTGGCGCGCCCGACGATGCGCTCACCGCTCACGGGCCACTCGATGACCGCGTCCTCGGCGATCAGCCCGGCCACGCCGTCCCAGTCGCGTGCCTCGATCCGCTCCCACAGGCGTGCCACTACCTCCACCGGCTCCATGTGCCGCAGTGTCCGCCAGCGTCACGAGAGGCAACAAGCTTTGTTTGCATGCTTATTGACTTCGACACAATCGGTTGCGGCTCACTGTCGGGTGTAGTCGAGCGGGGGTGCGTCACCGCCCGTCAGCTCCCTCCGGAGGGTCCCGTCCGGCTGGAGGAACAGGCGGCTCCCGGCGCCTGGTGTGCAGGTCGGCGGGGTGCCGGAGGTGACGGCGGAGGGGCCGAGCTCCACCGGGCCGGTGGCGGCGCCGTGCAGGGGCGCGGTCCAGGCGCAGGAGAAACCGGGGTCCTGGACGGAGAGGGTCATCACCTCCTCGCCGGGCGCGCCGCGGGCGAGCGTCAGCTGCCAGGTCTGGCTGCCGCGGACGGCCTGCCAGGTGCCGAGGTACGCCTCGGGGAGCCCACCGGCCAAGCCCGAAGCGGAAGCAGAAGCAGAAGCGGAAGTAGAAGCGGAAGAACTCACCGGCCCTGGACGGGCGGTGCCCCCGGTCGGCGGACGGGGATCCTCCGCCCCGCTCATGACCGCGTACACCGTGCCCGCGGAGAGGACGGCGACGACCGCGGCCACGGCCAGGAGCAGCGCGGTGGACGCCGACCAGGGCGGCCGGACCGGAGATTCCGCTTGAGGCGGCGTGTACGCGGAGTAGGAGGGCGGTACGGGAGGTGGCGGCGGGAGGTCGGCGCGGTCCGGCCCGGCCTCCTCGCGGTCCAGCAGCCGTACGGCGTGCCGGCCGAGCTGCGCCACCAAGGGCTCGGGGAGCCAGGGTTCCAGGGCCCTGCCGTCGGCCACGGCATCGTCGGCGCCGAGCCGTGCCAGCACCTCGGCGGGCTCCGGCCGGGAGGTCGCGTCCCGCTCCAGGCAGTCCCGTACGAGGTCGTGCAGATCGGGCGGTACGCCGTCCAGGTCAGGTTCCACTTCGGCGGGGAGCCGGCCGGTGGCCGCGTAGGCGAGGACCGCGCCGAGGCGGTATACATCGCAAGCGGCGGACACGGACGCGGAGGCGGGCTCACCGCCAAGCCGCCCCGGGGCCAGGAAGCCGGGGGAGCCGAGAAAACCGGAGGAGCCGTTCCGCATCAGGCCGGTTCCGGCGGCGGCACGGGCGATGCCGAGGTCGATGACCCGCGGGCCGTCGAGGGTGAGCAGGATGTGCGACGGCTTCAGATCGCCGTGGGCGAGGCCGGCGCGGTGGAGGTCCTGGAGGGCGTACGCGAGGCCCGCGCCCAGGACCCGTACGGTACGGGGCGGCAGCGGCCCGAAGTCGTGTGCCACGACCTGGCGCAGGCTCGGCCCGGCGATGTAGGCGGTGGCCACCCAGGAGATCGCCGCCTCGGTGTCGGCGTCGAGGACCGGAGCGGTCCACTCGCCGCCGACACCACGGGCTGCGGCGACCCCCTGGCGGAACCGGAAGCGGAATGCCTCGTGGGCGGCCAGCTCGGGGTGCAGGAGCTTGACGGCGACGGTGCGGCCGCGGTCGGAATGCGCGAGGAAGACCTGGCCCGCACCGCCCGCCCCGCCCCTTCCGCCGAGGCCACCCGTGCCGCTGGCGCCCGTGCCACCGGCCCCGAGCCGGGACAGGAGGCGGTAGGGGCCTATGCGGTGCGGGTCGTGCGGATGCAGTTGTTCCATGGCCGGGTGATCCCTCCCCCTGCTGCCGAACAGCTCCGCTGGGAAGGACGGGACCCGGCCCGGCCCGGTTGCCTCCCGCCGGGGTGACACGTGCATCCGCCCGCCGCCGCCGGGCTGCCACCCGGTCGGCCCCCCCCTCAAGCCGCCGCCGGGCTGCCACCCGGCCGGCCCCCGGCCCCTCAAGCCCCCGCGGCCAGTGCCCCCTCCGCTCCCGGGAGCCGGGCCGGTTCCGGTTGGGGGAGGGTGTCCAGGGCCTCCGCCAGGCGTTCCAGGACGCGGACCGTCTCCGCGAAAGCGGAGTCGCCCAGTTCCGCCGCCAGCCGGGCCGCCATCGCCGCGTGGCCCGGACCGATCCGGTCCACCGCCGTGCGGCCCTGTTCCGTCGGGCGGAGCAGTTTCGCCCTGCGGTGGGCCGGGTTCGGGACGTACTCCGCGAGGTCCTTCGCCACCAGCAGATCCGCGATGCGCTGGACGCTCTGCCGGGTGATGCCCATCGTGCGGGCTATCCCCGCGACCGGCAGCGGCTCCCGCAGCACCGCGCCCAGGACCTGCCACCAGGCCGCCGTCAGCCCGGCCGGGCGGGCCAGTTCCTCGGAGAGGGAGAGGAACTGGCCGTTCAGCCGGAACACCCCGAGCGCGGTACGGCTCAGCAGGTCCTGCCGGACACCAGCACCGGGATCCGCCGACGCCGGAAAACCGGAGCCGTCCCCACCGGAGCGTCCCGCCCCCGCCTCAGACCCCACCTCAGGCCCCGCCCCCTCACGCATCGCCCGCCGCCGATGCCGCCATCAGGACCGGGTACGCGTTCGGGTCCGAGTCGTGGAAGAGGTCGTACCAGGCGCCCAGCACGTCCGGCTTGTAGACGTCCAGGCGGGCGAAGACCTCGCGGGCGAAGGCGACCGGCTCCGTCGGGCCCGCCGTGATCAGGTCGCCGTCCGTCACCGCGTCGGCCTCGACGTAGTGCGCCGCGCCGCCGTAGCCCGGCTGCTCCGCCAGGTAGAAGGAGACGGCGCTGGTGTGCGCCCGCCCGTCCAGCAGGCCCTCGCGGGCGAGGCCCGCCGTGGCCCCGCAGATCGCCGCGACCGGCACCCCGGCCGCCAGGAACTCCCGTGCCTTCGCGGCGAACGGCGCCAGAGTGTCCCCTTCGTCCCACAGGGAGGCCCCGGTGAGGATCAGCAGCGAGGAGTCTTCCGGTCGCAGGTCGTCGAGGCTCAGGTCAGGCTGGATGCGGATGCCGCCCATGGTGGTGACGGGCTCTCCGGCGGCGAGGCCGACCGTGCGGACGGCGTGGCCGCGCTGGGTGAGGTGAGCGGTGGTGTGGCCGGTCTCCCAGTCCGCGTACGTGTCGTAGACGGCGAGGTGGACGGGCTTGCGGGGGGTCTCGCTCATGGTGCTTCGCCTCCAGCGACGAATCGGTGCGATCCGGGCTTTTCGGGTCCGCCGGAGAGAGGCGTTCCACGAAAAGCTCTATGACAAGAGACTGTCATGACGACAGGATGCTGTCAAGTCGGGTTCCGGCCGCGCACGCCGCGCAGACAGACTGCCGAGACCCGCCCGCCACTCCCGTACAGTCCGCCGATATCCCGCCCCACCTGCGCACTTCTAGCGTGGCGCCATGACCCCTCATGCCACCCCGCACACCCTCGCCGCCGTGAAGGACGCAGACCGGAAGCATGTCTTCCACTCCTGGTCCGCACAGGCCCTGATCGACCCGCTCGCCGTCGCGGGGGCCGAGGGCTCGTACTTCTGGGACTACGACGGCACGCGCTACCTCGACTTCTCCTCCCAGCTGGTGAACACCAACATCGGCCACCAGCACCCCAAGGTCGTCGCCGCGATCCAGGAGCAGGCCGCCCGGCTCTGCACCCTCGCCCCCGGCTTCGCCGTCGACGTCCGCTCCGAGGCCGCACGCCTCATCGCCGAGCGGACCCCGGGCGACCTGGACAAGATCTTCTTCACGAACGGCGGCGCCGAGGCCGTCGAGAACGCCGTCCGCATGGCCCGTTTGCACACGGGCCGCGCCAAGGTGCTCTCCACCTACCGCTCCTACCACGGGGCCACCGCCGCGGCGATCAACCTCACCGGCGACCCGCGCCGCTGGCCCTCCGACACGGCCGCCGCCGGCGTCGTGCACTTCTGGGGGCCCTACCTCTACCGCTCCGCCTTCCACGCCACCACCGAGGCCGAGGAGTGCGAGCGCGCCCTCGCCCACCTCGCCGACACCATCGCCTTCGAGGGCCCGCAGTCCATCGCCGCGATCATCCTGGAGACCGTGCCCGGCACCGCCGGGATCATGGTCCCGCCCGCCGGCTACCTCGCGGGCGTCCGCGAGCTCTGCGACCGCCACGGGATCGTCTTCATCCTCGACGAGGTCATGGCCGGATTCGGCCGCACGGGCAAGTGGTTCGCCGCCGAGCACTGGGACGTCACCCCCGACCTGATCACCTTCGCCAAGGGCGTCAACAGCGGCTACGTGCCGCTCGGCGGCGTGGCCATCTCGGCCGCGATCGCGGACACCTTCGCGACCCGCCCCTACCCGGGCGGACTGACGTACTCCGGCCACCCCCTGGCCTGCGCCGCCGCCGTCGCCACGATCACCGCCATGGAGGAGGAGGGCGTCGTGGAGCACGCCGCGCACCTCGGGGAGAACGTGCTCGGCCCGGCCCTCGCGGAGCTGGCCGAGCGCCACCCCTCCGTGGGCGAGGTCCGCGGCCTCGGCGCCTTCTGGGCCCTGGAGCTCGTACGGGACAAGGAGACCCGCGAGCCCCTGGTCCCGTACAACGCGGCCGGTGCGGCGAACGCGCCCATGGCCGAGTTCGCGGCGGCCTGCAAGGCGTCCGGCCTGTGGCCCTTCGTGAACATGAACCGCACCCACGTGGTCCCGCCGTGCACCATCACGGAGGCGGAGGCCAAGGAGGGCCTGGCCCTGCTGGACGAGGCGCTGACGGTCGCGGACCGGCACACCACCTCCGCCTGAGACCGCCGGCCGTTCCCGGCCGGTCCCCGGCCCGTGCCCGCCCCGGGCCCCGGCCCCGCCCCGGTCCGGGTCCCGGGGACTTGCGTCCGCATAACGATCACAGACCGCTCGGTTTCGGCCGCGCTGCCTGGCCTATGGTGTCCGGAGTCCAACGACAGGAGACGGACCCCTATGCCAGGCAGCGGAGCTGTCACCCGCAACACACTGCGCCAGCAGATCGCGGACGCGCTGCGTGACGAGGTGCTGGCCGGCCGCCTGCCTCCGGGGACCGAGTTCACCGTCAAGCAGATCGCCGAGCAGTACGAGGTCTCCGCGACCCCGGTGCGCGAGGCCCTGGTGGACCTCTCCGCGCAGGGCCTGCTGGAGCTCGTCCAGCACCGCGGCTTCCGCGTTCGGGTCCTCTCCGTGGACGACTTCCGCGGGATGATCGAGGCCCGCGCGCTCGTCGTCGACGGGATCTTCCGCCGGCTCGCGGAGCGCGGTGTGGCCCCCGGTGGCGCCGAGATGCTGGTCTCCGTACGCCGCCGGGGCGAGGAGGCGCGGCGGGCCGCCGAGAGCGGTTCGCTCGAAGTGCTGATCGGTTATGACCTGCGCTTCTGGCGGGAGCTGAGCGGGCTGGTCGCCAACACCTACATCACCGAGTTCCTGCACCGCATCCGCGTGCAGTGCTGGGTCTTCGCCGTTCCCCACCTCCAGCGCGAGCCGCGGCTGCGCGACGCCCTGTGGAACGGGCACAGCGAGCTGGTCGACGCCGTGACCCTCTCCGACGCCGACGCCGTGCGCCGCATCGTGCGCGGCTACAACGAGCACGCCCTGGCCTGGGCCGCCGGTCTCTGAACGGCCGGGGGAGCCCCCGAGGTTCCGCGCACCCCTTCGCGGAGGGTGTCCGGGCCACTACTCTGGCCCGATCGGCGGCATCGACTGATCGGAGGCCGAATGGCCTGTGACCTGTGGCTGGTCCCCCTTGTCGACGTGCTGTGCCACAGCCCCGACAACCCCTTCGCGGAAGAGATCGCCTCGTACGACAAGGCGCTGGGCGCGGCCGGGCTGCCGCCCGTGCCCGTGTTCGCGTACATGCCGGGTCTGAGCGGGGACGTCGCCCCGGTCGCCGGATTCGACTACGACGCCCTGCACTTCCTCAGACGCGCCTACCTGCTCCAGCTCTGCGGGCTGCCGGTGACCCCGGTGGACGAGCTCGGCGGGGACTACGAGCAGCTCCTGGAGATGTTCGAGCCGACGGCCCAGCAATCGCACCTGGTCTGGCACTACGACCACGCCGGGGCCTACGTCCCGGTGGACTTCCCCGTTCCGCTGGCGAACGAGGAACTGCTGGCCGGGGGCGGCCCGCTGGGCTCCGCGCAGGGGCTGCTGCGGGAGCTGATGTTCGTGGCGCCGGCCATCGGGATAGACCCCGGGAACCCGCCCGCGGCCCCGGCGCCGCCGGGCAGGCCCACCGCGTTGGAGGAGCCGGCGGGTCCGATTCCGCACGACGACAGCCCGTTCGCGCGGGAGCGGCACGTATGGCTGGGGCTGCACGCGGCGGCTACGCGGAGCCTCGGCCAAGGCTCAATGATCATTTTCAGCTGACCGATTCGTATCAGCCGATTCGCTCCGGCCGGTTCGCGCCGGCGTCGCGCCAGCCGGTTCGCGCCGCCCCGTCGGTGCCGCCCCGTCCGCGCCGACCGGTCCCGCCGAGCCCCGCCGCGCCCTCAGCGCGGCTGCTCCGGAGGCCGCTGGCGGGGCATGTTCGGGCGGGTGCCCGGCGGCAGGGGGAAGCGGGCCGGCGGGATGTAGGCGTCCGCACGCCCCCCGGCCCCCAGCGACTGCATCACCAGCGGCGCCGGGCCCGCCCGGAACTCCACCATCCAGTCCGCCGTCTCCGACCGCACCAGCTCCGTGATGTCCTCGGAGAAGCGCCGCAGCACCATCAGGCACCGCTCGGCGGCCTCACTGGCCGTGCCCTCGGTGGGCCCGAGCACCTCCCGCACGTTCTCCGAGGCCCAGTCGAACTGGAGCGTCTGGAGCCGCCTCTGCACCGCCTGCGCCGTCGCCACGTCCCGCATCCACCCCGAGGTCAGCCCGAAGAACCGGTCGCACGCCAGCGCCGCCGCGCCCAGCAGCAGCGCCAGGTACCCGTACGTCGACCCGCCCGGCGCCGAGCCCGTCAGTTCCAGCACCGGCATCGCGGCGCCCGTGATCGCGCCCAGGGCCGCGCCCACCCGCAGGACGCGCGCCCCGCGCCGCTTCCACGCCCGGTCGGACAGGTACCACTCGGCGGTGCGCAGCGCGTCCGCCTCCACCCGCCGGTAGAGCTCGTCCAGCCGCTCGGCGGGCTCGCCCCAGTCGCCGAGGGGGAAGGGCCGCCCGGTCAGATCGCCGCCCCCCGCAATCGGTACGCCGCCCTCCTCGCGGGCATCCCGGGGATCCCGGGGTGGCCCCTCGGGCTGCATCTCCGGCTGGCTCACCCGGCGCTCCCTCTGCCTGCGCTGACGTGTGGTGGTGCGCGTGTGCGCAATGATGCGCATGCTCTTCCTACCTTCGAATGTCGGGCGATGGACAACGAATCCCGCGTTTTCCGCTCGCAAGGAGGTCTCCATCAGGTACGCGCACGCCCCGCCTCTCACTCGAAAGAGTTGGTCCTCACGGCGTAGGGCGCGGCGCGCGGGGAGCACGTAGGCTCGGATTGACCAAGCGTTCCGAAGGTCGCGACGCAATCGACGTAGGAGTGAGTGCCCAGTGATTCCCGGTGGTGGCCAGCCCAACATGCAGCAGCTGCTCCAGCAGGCCCAGAAGATGCAGCAGGATCTCGCGGCCGCGCAGGAGGAGCTGGCGCGGACCGAGGTCGAGGGGCAGTCCGGCGGCGGTCTGGTCAAGGCGACCGTCACCGGCTCCGGCGACCTGCGCGCCCTGGTGATCGACCCGAAGGCCGTGGACCCGGAGGACACCGAGACCCTCGCCGACCTGGTGGTGGCGGCCGTGCAGGCCGCCAACGAGAATGCCCAGGCGCTCCAGCAGCAGAAGCTGGGCCCCCTCGCCCAGGGCCTGGGCGGCGGCAGCGGCATCCCCGGCCTGCCGTTCTAGTACCGGTGCGCGCGGAGGCCGCGTGCGTACGCGTTCCCCGCGCGCACGCGGTTCCCGCACCCGCCGGTCCCTCCCCGACCGAAGACGAAAGAAGGCAGTCCGTTGTACGAAGGCGTGGTCCAGGACCTGATCGACGAACTGGGCAGGCTGCCCGGCGTCGGGCCCAAGAGCGCGCAGCGGATCGCCTTCCACATCCTGCAGGCCGAGCCCACCGACGTCCGGCGCCTCGCGCACGCGCTGCTGGAGGTCAAGGACAAGGTCCGCTTCTGCGCGGTGTGCGGCAACGTCGCGCAGGAGGAGCGGTGCGGCATCTGCCGCGACCCGCGCCGGGACCCGGCGGTCATCTGCGTCGTGGAGGAGCCGAAGGACGTCGTCGCGATCGAGCGGACGCGCGAGTTCCGGGGCAAGTACCACGTGCTCGGCGGGGCGATCAGCCCCATCGAGGGCGTCGGCCCGGACGATCTGCGCATCCGCGAACTGCTCGCGCGCCTGGCGGACGGCGAGGTGACCGAGCTGATCCTCGCCACCGACCCGAACCTGGAGGGCGAGGCCACCGCCACCTACCTCGCCCGCATGATCAAGCCCATGGGCCTGAAGGTCACCCGCCTGGCCAGCGGGCTCCCCGTCGGGGGAGATCTGGAGTACGCGGACGAGGTCACGCTCGGGCGGGCCTTTGAAGGAAGGCGACTTCTCGATGTCTGACGCAACGCTGCACGCCCTGGCCCAGGATCCGGACGACTTCGCCGTCCAGATCGCGGACCAGATCGAGTCCTTCATCGTCGCGGTCACCGAGGTGGCCAAGGGCGAGGACCCGGACAGCGCGGTGCCCTTCCTCCTCCTGGAGGTGTCCCAGCTGCTGCTCGCGGGCGGCCGGCTGGGCGCGTACCAGGACGTGCTGCCCGAGGAGCGCTACGAGCCGGACCTCGGCCCGGAGCCGGATGTGGACGAGCTGCGCGAGCGCTTCGCGTACATGCTGGAGCCCGTCGACGTGTACTCGGAGGTCTTCGACCCCTACGAGCCGCGCAAGGCCCCCGTCGCGCACCGGATCTCCGACGACCTGGCGGACGTCGTCGCGGACCTGCGGCACGGGCTCATCCACCACCAGGCCGGCCGGATCACCGAGGCCCTGTGGTGGTGGCAGTTCTCGTACTTCACCAACTGGGGCCCCACCGCCTCGGCCACACTGCGCGCCCTCCAGTCGCTGATCGCGCATGTGCGCCTGGACCAGCCGCTGGCGGCCCTGGACGGCCTCGACATCGACGAGGACCTGAGCGAGGACGACCTCGCGGAGCAGGCCGGACAGGTGATGGCGCAGGAGCTGGGCGGCATCGGCCGCACGAGGGTCCGCGTCAGCCGGGAACCCGGGATCTGATCCGTTCGTCTCATGATGTGGCACGAGGCGGTCGGATCCCGGCCGCTCGTTAGACTGCACCCGCAATGAGACGGACTGAGCGAGGAGCGCACGTGGGCCTTGTCGTGCAGAAGTACGGAGGCTCCTCCGTAGCCGATGCCGAGGGCATCAAGCGCGTCGCCAAGCGGATCGTGGATGCCAAGCAGAACGGCCACCAAGTGGTCGTCGTGGTCTCCGCGATGGGCGACACGACGGACGAGCTGATCGATCTCGCCGAGCAGGTATCCCCCATGCCTGCCGGTCGCGAATTCGACATGCTGCTGACGGCGGGAGAGCGGATCTCCATGGCCCTGCTGGCCATGGCGATCAAAAACCTGGGCCACGAGGCCCAGTCGTTCACCGGCAGCCAGGCAGGCGTCATCACCGACTCGGTCCACAACAAGGCGCGCATCATCGATGTCACGCCGGGCCGGATCCGCACCGCGCTGGACCAGGGCAACATCGCCATCGTCGCGGGCTTCCAGGGGGTGTCCGCGGACTCCAAGGACATCACCACCCTCGGCCGCGGCGGCTCGGACACCACCGCCGTCGCGCTGGCCGCGGCGCTGGACGCCGAGGTCTGCGAGATCTACACCGATGTCGACGGCGTCTTCACCGCGGACCCCCGCGTCGTGAAGAAGGCACAGAAGATCGACTGGATCTCCTCCGAGGACATGCTGGAGCTGGCAGCCTCCGGTTCCAAGGTGCTGCTGCACCGCTGCGTCGAGTACGCACGCCGCTACAACATCCCGATCCACGTCCGCTCGTCCTTCTCGGGACTGCCGGGCACCTGGGTCAGCAACGAGAATCCGCAAGGGGACCAGCAGGTGGAGCACGCCATCATCTCCGGAGTCGCCCACGACGTCTCCGAAGCCAAGATCACGGTCGTCGGCGTCCCGGACAAGCCGGGCGAGGCCGCGGCGATCTTCCGCGCCATCGCGGACGCCGAGATCAACATCGACATGATCGTGCAGAACGTCTCCGCGGCCTCCACGGGCCTCACGGACATCTCCTTCACCCTCCCCAAGGCCGAGGGCCACAAGGCCATCGACGCCCTGGAGAAGGCGAAGGGCGCCATCGGCTTCGACTCCCTGCGCTACGACGACCAGATCGGCAAGATCTCCCTGGTCGGCGCCGGCATGAAGACGAACCCGGGCGTCACCGCCTCCTTCTTCCAGGCGCTGTCCGACGCGGGCGTCAACATCGAGCTGATCTCCACCTCCGAGATCCGCATCTCGGTCGTGACCCGCCAGGACGACGTCAACGAGGCCGTGCGCGCCGTGCACACCGCCTTCGGCCTCGACTCCGACAGCGACGAGGCCGTCGTCTACGGAGGCACCGGACGATGACGCCCGCCCGGTCGACCCCGGCTCCGGCACTCGCCGTCGTCGGGGCGACCGGAGCGGTCGGCTCCGTCGTGCTCCGGATGCTGTCCGAGCGGGCGGACGTCTGGGGCGACATCCGCCTGATCGCCTCCACGCGCTCGGCCGGCCGCATGCTGACCGTGCGCGCGCGGGAGTGCGAGGTCCTGCCCCTCACCGAGGACGCCTTCGACGGCCTCGGGCCGGGCGACGTCGCGCTCTTCCTCACCCCGGACGCCGTCTCGGCCCGCTGGGCCCCCGTCGTCACCGCGCGCGGCGCGGTCGTCGTCGACCAGTCGGCCGCCTTCCGCGAGGATCCCGAGGTGCCGCTCGTGGTGCCCGAGATCAACGCCCACGCCGTACGGAACCGGCCGCGCGGGATCGTCGCCGCGCCGGACACCGTGACCGCCGCGATGATCACCTCGCTCGGCGCGCTGCACGCCGAGTACTGCCTGACCGAGCTGGCGGTCTCCACGTACCAGGCGGCGAGCGCCGCCGGACGGGCCGGCTCCGAGACCCTGCTCCGCCAGCTGTCGCTCGTCGCCGGGACCTCGCTGGGCGAGCAGCCCGGCGACGTACGCCGTGCCGTGGGCGAGGACACCGGCCCCTTCGCGGCGCCGCTCGCCCTCAACGTCGTGCCGTGGTGCGGCGAGCTGCGCGAGGACGGCTGGTCCTCGCAGGAGCTGGCCGTCCGGGCGCAGACCCGGCGCATCCTCGGGCTCGGACAGCTCCCGGTCTCCGTGACCTGCGTACAGGTGCCGGTGCTGACGGGGGAGTCCCTGACCGTACGGGCCCGGTTCGACAGCCCGGTGAAGGCCGCGCGCGCCCGGGAGGTCCTGGAGGCGGCGCCCGGCGTGGTGCTCGTGGACGACCCCGGGGCGGGCGAGTTCCCCACCCCCGTGGACGCGGCGGGGACGGATCCCGCCTGGGTGGGGCGGGTGCGGGCCTCGCTCGACGACCCGTACGTCCTGGAGTTCTTCGTGTGCGCCGACAATCTGCGCAAGGGCGCCGCTCTGAATGCCACACAGATCGCGGAACTGATCGCAGGTGAATTTGCGTAATTCGCTTTGTAGGATCGGTGCCGGTCCCTTGATCAAGGTGATGGCCCGACTGCCGTCTCGATAAGACGGGGCAATCGGGAAGAGCGGGTACGCATGAGGACAAGAGGGATTCTGCATGTGGGGCTGCCTCACGCGTACAACCCTGACGGGGGGACGCGTGTCCTACAGGCGTGGCAGAGGCACTCCTCGAACTGGCCGTCCCAGAACTGGCCGTCCCGCCGGCGCGCACCGGGACCATCCCGCCGCGCCGGGGCGTCCGCGCGTCCGGCGGCGGTCTTCCCGTGATCGTTCCCGTCCCGCCGACGGAGCCCTCGCCGGTGCCCGTCCTGCCTGTCGTACCGGTCCGGAGCGGCCTCGTGCCCGCGCAGCGCGACGGCGCTGAGGCGACGGGGAGCAGCAGCACGGACGCGGCGGCCGGGGCCGAGGCCCCGCCGCACACGGCTCCCGAGGTCGTCGCCGGCACCACCGTGGACCACCTCACGGCGACGTACCAGGCGCACTACCGCTCGCTCCTCGGCCTCGCGGCCCTCCTCCTCGACGACACCGCCTCCTGCGAGGACGTGGTCCAGGAGGCGTTCATCCGCGTCCACTCCGCCCGCAACCGGGTCCGCGACCGCGAGAAGACCCTGGCGTACCTGCGCCAGACCGTCGTCAACCTCTCCCGGTCGGCCCTGCGCCGGCGCATCCTCGGCCTCAAGCTGCTGTCGAAGCCGATGCCGGACATGGCGAGCGCCGAGGAGGGCGCCTACGACCAGCTGGAGCGCGACGACCTGATCAAGGCGATGCGCGGGCTCCAGCGCCGCCAGCGCGAGGTCCTGGTGCTGCGCTACTTCGCGGACATGACGGAGGCCCAGGTCGCCGAGACGCTGGGGATATCGCTCGGCTCGGTCAAGGCGTACGGATCGCGGGGCATTGCCGCGCTGCGGGTGGCGATGGAGGCTGCGCAGTCATGAGGGACGAGAACACACCGGCCGCCGGAGCCGGAGCCGGAGCCGAGGGCGAGGACGAACTGCGCGTCCTGCTGCGCGGGGCCGTCGAGGGCCTGGAGCCCGCCCCGGACGCGCTGGACCGCCTGCGGTACGCCGTCCCCGCGCGCCGCATCCGCAGGCGCCGGGCCCTCGTGGGCGCCGCCGCGGCCGTCCTCCTCGCGGGCGGTGCCGTCCCGGCGGCCCTGCACCTGGCGGGCGCCGAGGACCCGGACGCCGACCGTCCGGCGATGGCCGGACACGGCACGCACGCCGGGCAGGAGGCCCACCCGGGCTTCTCGGACCCGCACCAGAACGGCCACGGGGCCTACCCGAAGTCCAGCCGCTCCTCCGGCGGCACCCCCGCGACGGGCGGCGCCACCGGGCACCCGGACGCCACCCCGGGCGACCAGCCGGACGGCGGCCTCACCGCGGGCCCCTCGGCCGGCATCCCCGGCACCTCCGCCGCGACCGGCGGCTCCGCGGGCCCCGTCCCGCCCGTCTCCGCCCCCGGCGTGCCCGGCTGCGGCGCGGAACAGCTCGGGGTGGTCGGCTTCGCCCGCACCCCGGAGACCGACGGCAAGGTGTACGGCGGATTCCGGGTCACCAACGTCTCCGGCCAGGGTTGCGCGGTGGCCGGCCAGGACACGGTCACCGCCGCCTCCGCCTCCGTGGCCGCGCTCGGCGCGGGCTCCTCCGTCGCCGTGGTCGGCCACACGGCGGGCGGTCCCGCGAGCAAACTGCTGGGTGACACCTCGGCCGAGGCTTCGCTGGTGGTGCTCCCGCCGAACAAGTCCTACGAGGTCCGCTTCGCCTGGGTACCGCCGGGCGAGCCCTGTGCGGCGGGCGGCGGGGACAGCGGCGGCAAGCCGCAGCAGAACGGCTCCGAGGGCGGCTCGGGCGCCCTGGGCACCGGCGCCGCCTCCGAGCCGCAGAGCGGCCCGGCCCCGGCGCCCACCACCGTGGAGGTGTCCCACACCCCCCGGAGCACGGGCGGGCCCACCACCCGGACGACGATCCCGGACGCCTGCGGGGGCACGGTCTACCGGACGGGCGCGATCCCGCTCGACGACTGACCCCCGGGAGCCGGGGCCTGCGGAGCTTCCGGTTCCGAGACCGGGGCCGCCGGCTCCAGCAGCCCCGCCTCGGCGTCGCGCAGGGTCTCCACCTCACGGCGGTAGAGCCGGAACCACATGAACAGCACGAAGGCGGCGAAGACGAACCACTCGCCGGTGTAGCCCAGATTCTGGAACGCCTTGAGGTCGAGCCCGGTGTTGCTCGGCGCCTGCGCGGGGACCGGAACCATCCCGTCCGCCGGGGTCTGCACCGTCAGCCAGGCGTCGTACAGGTCGTAGGGGACCAGGTTGACCAGCGAGGCGGCCCCGATCATGCCGAGCTGTCCGGCGGGCAGCCCGCCCTGGGAGTGCACGCCCTTCGTCCCCGAGTTCTCGGACGCCTGGAGGGCCCCCGTGACCTCGACCCGCCCGGCCGGCGGCGCCGGGGCCTTCGCGGGGTCCGCCGGGCCCGGAAGCCAGCCCCGGACCACCGGGACGACCTTGCCGGAATCGGTCCTGAGCAGGGTCAGCACATAGAAGCCGGAGGCCCCGTCGAGCCGCCGCTCGGGTACGAGCAGCTGCTCGCGGTACTCACCGGCGGTGGCGGCCAGTCGCCCCGAGGTCTTCTTGTCCACGGGCAGCAGCGCGTCCAGCGGCTCGGCCGCCTGATCGGCGGGCCGCTCGGCGGTCGCCTCCCGGTGGGTGTCGACGCGGTCCTCGAACCGGCCGAGCTGCCAGCTCCCCATGAACAGGCAGAAGGGGACGCCGAGCACGACGAAGACGTTGATCCCCCACCACCGCGGGGTCAGGAGAAACCGGTGCACCCCACCACCGTACGGGGGGTGCACCGGGCCGCGTCTCTTGGGGCGGGCTTTACCTGCGGCCGCTCAGCGCGGCAGGTGCTTGAGTACGAACTCCAGCTCCATCCGGACTTGCTTGATCCGCTCCTCGACCACCAGCGAACCGTGCCCCGCGTCGTACCGGTACACCTCGTGCACCGCCCCGCGCGCCGCGAGCCGGTCCACGTAGTTGTCGATCTGCCGGATCGGGCAGCGCGGGTCGTTGACGCCCGCCGCGATGTGGACGGGCGCCGTCACCCGGTCCACGTAGGTCAGCGGCGAGGACGCCTCGAAGCGCTCCGGCACCTCCTCCGGCGTCCCGCCGAAGAGGGTCCGGTCCAGCGCCTTGAGCGCCTCCATCTCGTCGTGGTAGGCCGTCACATAGTCCGCGACCGGTACGGCCGCCAGGCCCACCGCCCACGCCTCCGGCTGCGTGCCCAGGCCCAGCAGCGCCAGGTAGCCGCCCCAGGAACCGCCCGACAGCACCAGGCGCTGCGGGTCCGCGAGGCCCGAGGCGACGGCCCACTCCCGGACCGCCCCGATGTCCTCCAGCTCGATCAGGCCGACGCGGTGCTTGAGGGCGTCCGTCCACTCCCGGCCGTAGCCCGTCGAGCCGCGGTAGTTGACCCGCACCACCGCGAAGCCGTGGTCCAGCCAGGCCGCCGGGGCCGCCGCGAAGGCGTCGCTGTCGTGCCAGGTCGGGCCGCCGTGCACCTCGAACACCGTGGGGAACGGGCCGTCGCCGTGCCCCGCCGGGCGCTGGACCAGCGCGTGGATCCGGCCCCCCGGGCCCTCCACCCAGGCGTCCTCCACCGGCAGCGACCCCGGCGGGCGGAAGCCCGGCGGGTCGAGCACGATCCCGCCCGCGGTGGACCGTACCGCCGAGGGCTCGGCCGCCGAGGACCACAGGTACTCCACCGTCCCGTCGGGGCGCGCCGTGGCCCCCGAGACCGACCCTGGGGGCGTGTCCACCCGTACGAGCTCCCGCGCGGCCAGGTCGTAGCGCCACAGCTCGCTGCGCGCCTCGAAGCTGTGCGCGACCAGCAGCGCCGAGCCGTCCGGATACCACTCGGCGCTGACGTCGCCCGGCAGGTCGATCGCGAGCTCCTGCTCGGCGCCGGTCGCCACGTCCCACACCAGCGGCTCCCAGCGGCCGCGCCGCTGGTGGCCGATGAGCAGCCGGGTGTCGCCCTCGACGGGTGCGAAGCCCAGCACCTCCAGGCCCAGCTCCTCGGTGCCGCCGTGCGAGTCGTCCAGGTCGGCGACCGTGGTCCCGTCGAGGGTGAGGACGCGCAGCGCGGAGTGCATGGCGTCGCCGTGCTCGGTGTGCTCGATCGCGACGAGGGTGCCGTCGCGGGAGAGGTCCCCGACGCCCGCCGACTCCCGGTGGCGGTAGATCACCGTCGGCGCGGAGCCGTCCGGGCGGACCACGTGCACGGTCGAGCCGTCCTCGTCGGTGGACCGGCCGACGACCGCGGTGCCGTCGCGGCCGATGGCCAGCCCCGCCGGGTACGAGGGCTCCAGGCCCGGGGTGGCCGGCTCGTCGGGGCCGCCCGCGAAGGGCTGGCGCACCCACGTGCCGAACTCGTCGCCGTCGGTGTCGGAGAACCACCAGATCCACGCGCCGTCGGGGGAGAGGGTGCCGTCGGTGGTGCCGTTGGGGCGGTCGGTGGCCTGCCGCTGGGTGCCGGTGGCGCGGTCCCAGGCGTAGATCTCGAAGGTTCCGGTCGCGTTGGAGACGAAGAGCGAACGGTCCGGGGCGTCCTCCGCCCAGTCGGGCAGCCCGACGCGCGGTGCCCGGAACCGCTTCTCCCAGTCGGGCATCCCGTCGGTGCTCGCGTCCGGCCCGGCGTCCGGGGTGATCTCGCTGTCGCTGGTCATGGGGCCATTGTTGCCGGGGTGGCGGCCGGGATGCCGACTGCTCCGAACGGGCGCACAGTGGAATCCGTAGCCCAAGGAGGACGATCATGGCCAAGAAGGCCCGTACCGGCCATCACCTGCACCAGGACTCCGAGCGCGCGCTGGCGAAGAACACCGCCGCGGAGGCCCGCGCCAAGGCCGCCGTCAAGGACATCCACTCGACGTCCGCGAAGACGCGCGGCATGCAGCAGAAGGCCCAGGCCAAGCGCGGCTGACGCGGGCCGTGCCCGGCGGTCGTACGCTGGCGCCATGCGGATGATCGTCCGGGGCGCCCGGCTGCTGCACACCTCCGGCCTGTCCGACGTCGAGGTCGGGGAGGACGGCCGCATCGCGCGCGTGATCCCGTACGACGACCAGAAGGAGCCCCCGGCCACGGGCGTCCTGATCGAGGCGCACGGTGACCTGCTCACCGCCCCGTTCGTCGAGCCGCACATCCACCTCGACACGGCACTGACCGCCGGCGAACCGCGCCCCAACGCCTCCGGCACCCTCTGGGAGGGCATCGCCTGCTGGAGCGAGCGCAAGCGCACCCTGACCCGCGAGGACGTCATCGCCCGCGCCACCGAGGTGCTGCGCTGGCAGGCCGCCCAGGGCGTGCTGCACGTACGGACCCACTGCGACACCACCGACCCGGCCCTCACCGCGCTCGACGCCCTCCTCGACGTACGCGACCGGGTGCGGGACATCATGACCCTCCAGATCGTCGCCTTCCCGCAGGAGGGCATCGCCTCCTTCCCCGGCGGCGAGGAGCTGCTGCGCGAGGCCGTGCGCCGCGGCGCGGACGTGGTGGGCGCGATCCCGCACTTCGAGGACACCCGCGAGGACGGCGTGGCCTCGCTGCGGACGGCCTTCGCGCTCGCCGAGGAGCACGGCCTGCGCGTGGACGCGCACTGCGACGAGATCGACGACGAGCAGTCCCGCTTCGTGGAGGTCCTCGCCACCCTCGCCCTGCGCTCGGGCCTGCGCGAACGCGCCACGGCCTCGCACACCACGGCCATGGGCTCCTACAACGGCGCCTACAGCTTCAAACTCCAGCGGCTGCTGTCCCGCTCCGGGATCAACCTCGTCGCCAACCCCTTCGCCAACCTCAACCTCCAGGGCCGCTTCGACGCCTACCCGAAGCGGCGCGGCCTCACCCAGGTCAAGGAGATGCTGGCCGCCGGGGTGAACGTGGCCTTCGGCCACGACGACGTGATGGACCCCTGGAACGCGCTGGGCACCGCCAACCCCCTCCAGACCGCCCTCGTCGGCCTGTACGCCGCCCAGCTCACCGGCGCCGACGAGATCCCGGAGGCGTTCGCGATGATCACCGAGCGCGCGGCCCGCGTCCTCGGCCTCGGCGCGGAGGAGTACGGCATCGGCGCGGGGGCTCCCGCCTCCTTCGTCCTCCTGCCGGCCCCCTCGCCGGAGGAGGCCATCCGCCGCCAGGTCCGGCCCCGGTACGTCGTCTCCCGCGGCTCCGTCCTGGCCGAGACCCCGCCCGCGCCGACCCGGCTGCGGTGGCCGGGGGAGGCCCCGTCGGAGGTGGATTTCCGCCGCCTACGCTGACGGCCATGACCACACCTGCGACGGCTTCGGCCCTCTCCTCCTGGACGCCCGACAGCGCGTCGGCCCGGATCGCCCTGGAGATCGCCACGGAGTACGCGGACACCGCGCTGCTCCACCACTGCGTCCGCTCCTGGGCCTTCGGCGCCGCGTACGCGGCCCGGCACGGTCTGGAGTACGACCGGGAGCTGTTCTACGTGGCGGCCCTGCTGCACGACCTGGGCCTCACCGCGCCCTTCGACAGCCACACCCTGCCCTTCGAGGAGGCGGGCGGCCATGTCGCCCGCGTGCTCACGGCCGGTCTGGGCTGGCCGGCGGCCCGCCGGGACCGCGCGGCGGAGGTGATCGTCCTGCACATGCGGGAGGACGTGACGGCCGCCGAGGACGTGGAGAGCCACCTCCTCCAGGTCGGCACGAGCGCCGATGTGTCCGGGCTGCGCGTCGCCGAGTTCGACCCCTCCTTCACGGCCGGACTCCTCGCCGCGTACCCGCGCGGCGGCTTCGGCGCCGGGTTCCTCGCCCTCGTGGAGGACCAGGCCGCCCGCAAACCGGAATGCGCCGCGGCCGCCTACGTCGCCGGGGGCGCGGCCACCCGTATCGCGGCCAACCCGCTCGACCGGGTGTGACGTGACGGGGATCCACCCGCGCTTCGGATAGCGTGCCCGCATGTCGTGGGACGAGGACGGAACACCGCACCCGCTCGCACTGCGCCGCACCGGCCGCAGCGAACTGGAACCGGACCGGCTGCCCGAGATCCGGGAGCTGGAGGCGCTCGGCTGGGAGCCGGCGCCGGAGGACCTGCGCCGGGTCTTCCTCCCCTACGTCTGGCCCCCCGCGGCCCGTACCTGGATCCCCGACCGCTCCACGCACTGGGCCGTGGACACCGCCCTCGACGGCCACGGCCATGTCACCGGCGTGGAGTGCGCCCCGCTCCCGGAGGCCGACCTGCGGGGCCTCGACCGCGAAGCGGACGAGGCCCTGGCCGCCCTCGGTCTCCCGCCCCGCCCCCGCGGCCGCCTCTGGCTCCTCCGGCCGGTCGGCCCCTACCCCGCCCTCGGCCCCCTCCTCGCCCACCTCGACGCGGCGGCGACGGCCCGCGGGGTGGACCTCGTACCGTCCCCGGCTCTCCTCGCCCTGACCCGCGCGGAACTGACGGCCCTGTCCGCGGCCTGAGTGGCTACGCTGGAGGGAGAGACTCCAGGGGAGGCGATCCCATGAGGCGGCGGCACCACTTCCACATCGACCACGCCGGCCACTCGGTCAGCGCCACGGTCGAAACCGGCCGCACGGCGGTGGTGGCGGTCCTGGTGGACGGCAAGGAGACCGGCCACGCCACCACCCACCACGACCACCCGGTCACGGTCCACGTGGAACTCCCCACGGACCCCCCGACCACAGCCTCCATCCGCACCACCCCAGGCCCGGGCCTCCCCCGCTGCCTCTTCGAAACCCCGACCACCCCACCCCACATCATGTCTCCACGCCCGTACTGAGCCCGCAGACCGTGGCGCCCGGACGAAGGCGCCCCCCCAGCCACTCGTACGCCACGCAAGGCCATCACCGAGGCGGCCCCTCGGAAGGCGTCGTCGCCCAGGCAGGACCCCGGACGCAGAGAGAGCCGGTGCAGATTGCTCTGCACCGGCTCTCATCTGGTCTTACTCTGTCGGGGTGGCGGGATTTGAACCCACGACCTCTTCGTCCCGAACGAAGCGCGCTGCCAAGCTGCGCTACACCCCGATCGTCGCCCCGCAGCAGTTGCTGTCCTGGCGACATCGATTACTTTAGCGGACCTCTCGCCGGAGACGAAATCCGGTTTCGGCGGGGCGGCCCCCGGGCCCCCGGGCCCCCGGGCCCCCGGGCCCCTAGGCCCGCGGGGTCAGTGTCAGGAGGGTCGCCTCCGGGGGGCAGGCGAAGCGGACCGGGGTGTAGCGGTTGGTGCCGCAGCCCGCCGAGACGTGCAGGTACGAGCGGTGGCCGGCGGCCTCGTGGGTGGAGAGGCCCTTGACCCGCTTCGTGTCCAGGTCGCAGTTGGTGACCAGCGCCCCGTAGAAGGGGACGCACAGCTGGCCGCCGTGGGTGTGGCCCGCGAGGATCAGGGGGTAGCGGTCGGCGGTGAAGGACTCCAGGACGCGCAGGTACGGGGCGTGCACCACCGCCAGCGAGAAGTCCGCGTCCGTCTCCGGGCCGCCCGCGACCATGGCGTAGCGGTCCCGCTTGATGTGCGGGTCGTCCAGGCCGGTGAAGGCCAGCTCCAGCCCGTCCAGCTTCATCCGCGCGCGGGTGTTGGTCAGGTTCAGCCAGCCCGCGGCGTCGAAGGCGTCCCGCAGGTCCTCCCACGGGTTGTGCACGGCGCCGACGACCGGCTTGTTGCCGTTCAGCCCGTGCCGGCCCTGGACCTTCTCGATCAGGTAGCGCCCGGGGTTGCGCAGCCGCGGCCCGTAGTAGTCGTTCGACCCGAAGACATACGCCCCGGGGAAGGACATCAGCGGTCCGAGCGCGTCCAGGACCTCCGGCACGCCCTCCGTGTCGGAGAGGTTGTCGCCGGTGTTCACGACGAAGTCGGGCCGCAGCCCCGCCAGCGACTGCAGCCACGCCCGCTTCTTGCGCTGGCCGCCGACCATGTGGATGTCCGAGACCTGGAGCACGCGCAGCGGCCGCATCCCCGGGGGGAGCACCGGCACCGTCACCCGGCGCAGGCGGAAGGACCGCGCCTCGAAACCGGCGGCATAGGCCACACCCGCGGCCCCCACCGCTGCGATTCCGGCAGCCGCTTTCAGGGGTACTCCGTAACGCGCACGCATGGACCCATCGTCGCAGACCGGAAAACAGGTGGGCGCCATCCTCCCCGCACCTGGCAGACTCACCTGCATGACCACGCTCAAGGCCAAGCTCCAGGAAGACCTCACGACCGCCATCAAGGCGCGCGACGAGCTGCACTCGTCCACGCTGCGCCTGACCCTCGCCGCCATCACCAAGGAGGAGGTCGCGGGCAAGGAGGCCCGTGTGCTCTCCGACGACGAGGTCCTCAAGGTGATCGCGAAGGAGGCGAAGAAGCGTCGCGAGGCCGCGGACGCCTTCGCCCAGGGCGGCCGGGCCGAGCAGGCCGCGCGGGAGACCGCGGAGGGCGAGTTCCTCGACACCTACCTCCCCCAGCAGCTCACCGACGAGGAGCTGGACGGGATCGTGGCGGAGGCGGTCGAGGAGGCGAGGGCCGCGGGTGCCGAGGGGCCGCGGGCCATGGGCGCCGTCATGAAGATCGTGAACCCGAAGGTGGCCGGACTGGCCGAGGGCGGGCGTGTCGCCGCCGCCGTCAAGCGCCACCTCTCGTAGGCACGTAGGCGAGAAGGCAAGTAGCCGAGTACGAAACGCAGGAGGGCCCCGGTCGCATCAGCGGCCGGGGCCCTCCTCCTATGTCCTACTGGTCGTCGCGGCCGCCGATCACGCCGCCCGGGAAGCCCGGGATCGGGTTGCCCGGCTGGCCGCCGCCCGTCGCCCCGCCCGTCGCCCCGCCGGTGGCGCCGCCCGTGGCTCCGCCGGTCTGACCCGCCGTCTGACCGGCGGTCTGGCCCGCGTTCTGGCCGCCCGGACGTCCGCCGGGCTTGTTGTCGCCGCCGCCCGGCTTGCCCGGACGGTTCGGGCTGGTGGTCGGCGGCTTGGTGCCGCGGGAGCCGCCCGCGGGCACGTTCGGCTCGGCGATGTGGACCGTGTTGAAGGTCAGGACCTCGCGGCCGGACAGCGCGCCCGAGACCGCGTCCTTCCAGATCGGGCCCGGCAGACCGCCACCGAAGACCTTGTCGTAGCCCCGGCCGCCGATCGTGATGTTCTCCATCGTGATCTTCTTCGCGCCGCCCGAGCCGACCCACACCGCGCTGGAGATGTTCGGGGTGTAGCCCACGAACCAGGCGTTGTAGCGGTTGTCCGTCGTACCGGTCTTGCCCGCGCTGTCGCGGTTGGACAGGCCGGCCCGCTCACCGGTACCGGAGTCGACCACTCCGAGGAGCAGGGTGTTGACCGTGTCGGCGGTGGTCTGCGACATCGCCCGCTCGCACTTGGTCTTCGGCACCGCGAGCGCCTTGCCGTGCGGGTCGGTGATCGACTCGATGGCCACCGGCGTGCAGTAGACGCCCCGGTTCGCGAAGGTCGCGTACGCGTTGGCCATCGTCAGCGGCGACATCTCCTCCGAGCCGAGCGCGATGGCGGGGCCGTCGGCCAGCTTCGCGCCGCTCGCCGGGACCACACCGAGCTTCTGCGCCATCTCGGTGACCGGGCACAGGCCGATCTCCGAGATCATCTCGACGAAGTAGGTGTTGATCGACTTCTCCATCGCGGTCCGCAGCGCGTAGGGGCCGATCTCGTCCTCGGTCTCGTTCTCCGCGGCCTCGCTGCGGGTGTTGACGTACTGGGAGCCGTCGCAGCGCGGGATCGGGCTCGGGTAGTCCATCTTGTTCGGGGCCTGGTAGACCTTCGTCGGCGGCATGCCGCGCTCCAGGGCGGCCGCCGCGATGAAGGGCTTGAAGGTGGAGCCCACCTGGAAGCCGAAGTTCGAGCCGCCCATCCGCTTGTCCACGGAGTAGTTGATCTGCGTCTCGTTCTTCCCGAAGCCGTACGGCTTGGACTGGCCCATCGCCAGCACCCGGCCGGTGCCCGGCTGGACCATGGTCACCGCCGTGGCGATGGAGTCCTCCTGGTACACGTGGTCCTTGATGGACTCGTTCGCCGCGTCCTGGGACTGCGGGTCCAGGGTGGTGCGTACGGTCAGGCCGCCCTTGTTCCAGACCTTCGCCCGCTCCTCGCGCGTCTTGCCGAAGACGGGGTCGGTGAGGAAGGAGTTGCGGACGTAGTCGCAGAAGAAGCCCGCGCCCTTGACCGCCGTGATGCAGCCGTTCTTGGGCCGGGTGACCTTCAGGGTGACCGGCTTCGCCTTGGCCGCCTCGGCCTCCGCCTGCGAGATGTCGCGGGTGTCGGCCATGCGCTGCAGCACGATGTTGCGGCGCTTCATGGCCTCCTGCGCGTCGTTCACCGGGTCGTACCGGCTGGGCGACTGCACCACGCCGGCCAGCAGCGCGGACTCCTCCAGCGCCAGGTCCTTGGCGGGCTTGCTGAAGTAGCGCTGGGCCGCGGACTCGATGCCGTACGCCTGCTGGCCGAAGTAGGTGATGTTGAGGTAGTTCTCGAGGATCTTCTTCTTCCCGAGCTCCTCCTCGACCTGGATCGCGTACTTGAGCTCGCGGATCTTGCGGCCGAGGCTCTTCTCCTGGGCCTCGCGCACCTTGGTCTCGTCGTCACCGGCCTCTTCGACGAAGACGTTCTTCACGTACTGCTGGGTGAGCGTGGAGGCGCCCTGCGCCGCGCCGCCCTCCTGCGCGTTGCGGTTGACCGCGCGCAGGATGCCCTTGAGGTCGACGGCGCCGTGCTCGTAGAAGCGCGAGTCCTCGATGGCCACGATGGCCTTCTGCATGTACGGGGAGATCGCCGTGAGCGGGACCACCTGCCGGTCGCGCGAGTACACGGTGGCGATGAGCCCGCCCTCGGCGTCCAGGATCGTGGTCCGCTGGCTCAGCGGTGGCGTCTTGAGGTTGGCCGGGATCTCGTCGAATCCTTCGACCGTGCCCTTGGCGGCGAGCCCCAGGGCCCCTGCGGCCGGAATCGCCATGCCGGCCAGCACGACTCCGGACAGAACGGACACTCCGAGGAACTTGGCGGCCTGCTGGCTCCCCGTGAGCCCGCGGCCCGAGCGCTTCTTTCCCATGGACGGAAGCCTAATCCGTTGCCGAGGGCATTCAGCGGGAGCGGGGGCCTCTCGGGAGGTTCGCGTACGAGACCGTGACATCCGGGGAGGGCCGGACGGGCGGCGCGCGGCGGCCGGATGGCCGGGACCTGCCGCACGACGCGCTCCCGGAGCATGAATCCGGGGCAGGCGGGCGGGCCCGCGGCTGGCGCAAACGCGTGGCATCGGCGGCCCGGTCGGCGCGCCGGGGTGCGGAGCGCGCCGGCACCCGATCTGACGGCGCGACAGCGGACGCGCCTGCGAAACGCTTACGCTGCCTACGTTCCCATTCGCCGGACAGACGCGAATGCCTTGGCCTAAGCTGTTCTCAACTGTCACAGCAGTCCGAAGCGACATCAACCCCTCGGCTTGATTTTCACCCTTCCCGAATGGGGTGAACTGATGTCCGAATATCGCCGCTCGGATGACGCCGATCCGCCGATTGAACCCGAATCGTCGGAATGATCACGCATGTCGTTCGATCACTCCGTCGGGTGATCTGCCGCTTACCCATAGTCCGTTCGGACCATTCAAGATTGGGCCCGTCGGGGGTGTTGCGCCGTGCTCGCCTTCCGTAACGTCCTCAACTGGCAGCGGTGAATATGCCGCTACCGCCGTGGGGGAGCCTCGATTCGGGAGAGGACGGCGCCGGGATGGGCTGGGTTACCGACTGGAGTGCGCAGGCAGCCTGCCGCACTACCGATCCGGATGAACTGTTCGTACAAGGAGCGGCACAGAACAGGGCCAAGGCGGTGTGCACCGGATGTCCGGTGCGGACCGAATGCCTGGCCGATGCGCTCGACAATCGCGTCGAATTCGGCGTGTGGGGCGGAATGACCGAGCGGGAACGACGCGCACTGCTGCGCCGGCGTCCCACCGTCACCTCGTGGCGACGGCTGCTCGAAACCGCCCGCACGGAGTACGAGCGCAGCACGGGCATCCTCACCATGGATGCAGACGCGGAGATCGACGTTCCGTACGAGACGTACGCGGCGGCCGGCTAGACGCCCGGCCACCTCGACGTACGAACGCCTACGCTCCGGCCGGTACCCCGGCCGCGAGTCGTTCTCCGACGGCCCGAAGCCCGGCGAGGTCGTGCACATCGCCGGGCAGGGCGGTCACTTCGGCCACCGCCACCTCGGGATGCAGCGAGGTGAAACGGTCACGCGTGCGCCGTTCGCGCGCGATCACCTGCATCCTCTCGGCGTGCAGGCGCAGCAGCCCTGCCGTGATCCGGTCGACGACCGCGGTGTCGCCGTCGACGTCGGAGCCCGATTCGGCCTCACCCGCCGTGCCCCGTGCGCTCTCGCTGGGAGTCCCGCTCGATGTCGTGCTCGCCGCGGTGCCTTCGGCCTTCCGGGCGGTTCTGCGTCCGGCCTCGCTCTCGGCGTTGCGTTCGGCTCGGTCCTCGGCGCCGGGGGGTTCGGCGGCCGCGTCACGAAGTCCAGCTTTCCCGGACTCCTGATCGACAATGCCGCCTTCTTCAAGATTCTCTGCGGCGGCCAGCGCCCGTTCCGCGGACAGCCGGTCGGCCCCGCTCCCGTGCACCCGGTTCAGCACCAGACCGGCCAGCGGCATCTTCTCCGCGGCCAGCCGCTCCACGAAGTACGCCGCCTCGCGCAGGGCGTCCGGTTCCGGGGCCGCGACCACCAGGAAGGCCGTTCCGGGGGCCTGCAGCAGCCGGAACGTCGCGTCCGCGCGGGTCCGGAAGCCGCCGAACATCGTGTCCATCGCGGCCACGAAGGTCTGCACGTCCTTGAGCAGCGAGGCGCCCATCAGCTTGCTGAGCGTGCCGGTCATCATCGACATGCCGACATTGAGGAACTTCATCCCCGCCCGCCCGCCGACCTTCGCCGGAGCCATCAGCACCCGGATGAACTTCCCGTCCAGGAAGGACCCGAGACGCTTCGGCGCGTCCAAGAAGTCCAGCGCGGACCGGCTCGGCGGGGTGTCGACGATGATCAGGTCCCAGTCGTCCCGGGCCCGCAGCTGCCCCAGCTTCTCCATCGCCATGTACTCCTGCGTGCCCGCGAAGCCGGCCGACAGGGACTGGTAGAAGGGGTTCGCGAGGATGGCCCGCGCCCGCTCGGCGTCCGCGTGCGCCTCGACGATCTCGTCGAAGGTCCGCTTCATGTCCAGCATCATGGCGTGCAGTTCGCCGCCGTCCTCCCCGGCGGACTCCACCCTGCGCGGGGTGTTGTCCAGCGAGTCGATGCCCATCGACTGCGCGAGCCGCCGCGCCGGGTCGATGGTCAGCACGACCGCCTTCCGCCCGCGCGCCGCCGCCCGTACGCCGAGTGCCGCGGCCGTGGTGGTCTTGCCGACGCCGCCCGCCCCGCAGCACACGATGATCCTCGTCTGCCGGTCGTCCAGCAGCCGGTCGACCGCCAGCCGCGGCGGTGTGTCCAGCCCCACGGTGTCCACCCCCTCGCTCATGCGGCCACCGACTGCTTGCGCAGTTCCTTGGCCAGCGCGTACAACCCGGCCAGATCCATCCCCGCGCCCAGCAGCGGGAGTTCGTACGCGGGCAGCTCCAGCTCCGCCAGTACGGCGCGCTGGGCCCGCTCCAGCTCCACCCGGCCCGCGTGCTCGGCGGCCTGCTCCAGCAGCGGGTCCACCAGCCGCTCGGCCAGCCCGCCGCGCCGGGCGCCGCCGAGGCCGGCCCGGGACAGCGCCCGCGCCACCTCGGCGCGGTGCTCGGCGGCCGTGGCGCGCAGGGTGTCCTCGTCCAGGTGGTGCGGGCGGACCATGTTCACGACGACCCGGCCGACGGGCAGTCCGGCCTCCCGCAGCTCCGCGATGCCGTCCGCGGTCTCCTGCACGGGCATCTCCTCCAGCAGCGTGACCAGATGCACCGCCGTCTCGGGGGACTTGAGCACCTTCATGACGGCCTGGGCCTGGTGGTGGATCGGCCCGAACCGGGCCAGGCCCGCCACCTCGTCGTTGACGTTCAGGAAGCGGGTGATCCGCCCGGTCGGCGGCGCGTCCATGATCACGTGGTCGTAGACGTACCGGCCGGAGCGGTCCTTGCGCCGCACCGCCTCGCACGCCTTGCCGGTCAGCAGGACGTCGCGCAGCCCGGGGGCGATCGTCGTCGCGAAGTCGATGGCGCCGAGCTTCTTGAGGGCGCGGCCGGCCGATCCGAGCTTGTAGAACATCTGGAGGTAGTCCAGGAGCGCGCGTTCCGCGTCGATGGCGAGGGCGAAGACCTCGCCGCCGCCCGGCGCCACCGCGATCTTGCGTTCCTCGTACGGGAGCGCCTCCGCGCCGAAGAGCTGCGCGAGCCCCTGCCTGCCCTCGACCTCCACCAGTAGAGTCCGTCCGCCCTCGCGCGCGAGGGCGAGCGCGAGTGCCGCGGCGACCGTGGTCTTGCCGGTGCCGCCCTTGCCGCTGACCACCTGGAGCCTGCTCACATCGCCCGAGCCTAATTCCTCCGCGCCCGGTCCGGTGGGGCCGGGTGGCCGAGGCGGGCCGGTTCGCGCCGTGAGGTCCGTTACGCCGGCCCGCCCGGGCGGGCGCGTCCGCCCCGCCCCGGGCACGGGCGTGAGCCCCGCACCGCAGGCACTACCCTCGCTCCCATGACCAAGAAGTTCGAATACGCGACCGTCCCCCTGCTGGTCCACGCCACCAAGCAGATCCTGGACACCTGGGGCGAGGACGGCTGGGAGCTCGTCCAGGTCGTACCCGGCCCGAACAACCCCGAGCAGCTCGTGGCCTACCTCAAGCGGGAGAAGGCATGAGCGGCGTCGTCGACGCGAAGCTGGCCGAGCTCGGCCTGACCCTGCCCGAGGTCGTCCCGCCGCTGGCCACCTACCAGCCGGCCGTGCGGTCGGGCGCGTACGTCTACACCGCGGGCCAGCTCCCGATGGTCAAGGGCAGCCTCCCGGTCACCGGCAAGGTCGGTGCCGAGGTCTCGCCGGAGCAGGCCAAGGAACTGGCCGCGACCTGCGCGCTGAACGCCCTGGCCGCGGTGAAGTCCCTCGTCGGTGACCTGGACAAGATCGCGCGTGTCGTGAAGGTCGTCGGCTTCGTCGCCTCGGCCCCCGACTTCACGGGCCAGCCGGGCGTCCTGAACGGCGCCAGCGAGCTGCTGGGCGCCGTCCTCGGTGAGAAGGGCGTCCACGCCCGCAGCGCCGTCGGTGTGGCCGTGCTGCCGCTGGACGCGCCCGTCGAGGTCGAGATCCAGGTCGAGCTCGTCGCCGGAGCCTGACCCTCCGCAAGGGCCGTACGGACCCGCGTACGGCCCTTTCCCGGCGGCCCGGCCCCGCCGTGCGGGCGGCCGCCGGGCAGGTGACCCTCGAACATCGGGCCGGATGGTCGTAGCATCCGGCCATGCCGAATGGTCAGCATGGTCAGCAACAGCCCCCCGCCGGAGGCCAGTGGTACCCGCCCGAGTGGCCGGACCGCATCCGCGCGCTCGCGGACGGCTCGCTCACCCCGGTGGCGCCGCGTCTCGCCGCCACCGTGATGCTCCTGCGCGACACCTCCGCCGGGCCCGTGGTCCACATGCTGCGCCGCAGGGCGTCCATGGCCTTCGCCGGGGGCGCGTACGCCTATCCCGGCGGCGGGGTCGACCCGCGCGACGAGGAGCACTCGGTCGGCTGGGCGGGGCCCGCGCAGGCGGACTGGGCGGCCCGGCTCGGGACCGACGCCCGCACCGCGCAGGCCATCGTCTGCGGCGCCGTACGGGAGACCTTCGAGGAGGCGGGCGTCCTGCTCGCCGGGCGCACCCCGGACACCGTCGTCGGCGACACCACCGGGGAGGACTGGGAGGCCGACCGGCGCGCCCTCGTCGCCCGCGAGCTGTCCTTCGCCGGCTTCCTCGACCGCCGCGGCCTGCTGCTGCGCTCCGACCTCCTCGGGGCGTGGGCGCGCTGGATCACCCCCGAGTTCGAGCCGCGCCGCTACGACACCTGGTTCTTCGTCGCCGCCCTGCCCGAGGGGCAGCGCACCCGCAACGCCTCCACCGAGGCCGACCGGACCGTGTGGATCCGCCCGACGGAGGCAGCCGCGGGCTACGACAAGGGCGAGCTGCTGATGATGCCGCCGACCATCTCCACCCTGCGGTCCCTGGAGGCGTACGGGAGCGCCGCGCGGGCGCTGGCCGCCGCCGGGGGCCGGGATCTCGCCCCGGTGCTGGCGCGGGCGGTGCTGGAGGACGGCGAGGTGGTGCTCAGCTGGCCGGGCCACGACGAGTTCACCAAGCGCGTCAGCCCCGGAGGTGCCGCATGACCGACGCCGCCGCGCTGCCCGGACAGCCCCGCGGAGCCGTGGTCTCCGGGCCGGCCACCGCCCGCGCGGTGAACGTCCTCGCGCCCAACCCCTCCGCGATGACCCTGGACGGGACCAACACCTGGCTGCTGTCGGAGCCCGGCTCGGACCTGGCCGTCGTGGTCGATCCCGGCCCGCTGGACGAGGTACACCTCAGGGCGGTGATCGCCACCGCCGAGGAGGCGGGCCGACGGATCGCCCTCACCCTGCTCACGCACGGCCACCCCGACCACGCCGAGGGCGCGGGCCGCTTCGCCGAGCTGACCGGTACGAAGGTCCGCGCGCTGGATCCGGCCCTGCGGCTCGGAGACGAGGGGCTGTCCGCCGGGGACGTGATCCGCACCGGCGGTCTGGAGCTGCGCGTGGTCCCGACCCCGGGGCACACCAGCGACTCGCTCTGCTTCCACCTGCCCGCCGACCGGTCCGTGCTGACCGGGGACACCATCCTGGGGCGCGGGACGACCGTGGTCGCGCATCCGGACGGCCGGCTCGGGGATTACCTGGACTCCCTGCGGCGGCTGCGGTCGCTGACGGTGGACGACGGGGTGCACACCGTCCTGCCGGGGCACGGGCCGGTGCTGGAGGACGCGCAGGGCGCCGTCGAGTACTACCTGGCCCACCGGGCGCACCGGCTGGCGCAGGTGGAGACGGCCGTCGAGGACGGCTTCACGACGCCGGAGGCGGTCGTCGCCCACGTGTACGCGGACGTGGACCGCTCGCTGTGGCCGGCGGCGCAGTGGTCGGTGCGGGCGCAGCTGGAATACCTGCGGGACCACGGGCTGATCCCCGGCGGCTCCGACTGACGCGCGAAGGGTCCCGCCGCGCGAGGCGGCGGGACCCTTCGGCAGGTGCGTCGGCGGGAGGGCGTCAGCGGGAGCGCTTCGCGAGGCGCTCCACGTCCAGCAGGATCACCGCGCGGGCCTCCAGGCGGAGCCAGCCGCGGCCCGCGAAGTCGGCCAGGGCCTTGTTCACGGTCTCGCGGGAGGCGCCGACGAGCTGCGCCAGCTCCTCCTGCGTGAGGTCGTGCACCACGTGGATGCCTTCCTCCGACTGCACGCCGAAGCGGCGCGACAGGTCGAGGAGGGCGCGGGCCACGCGGCCGGGGACGTCGGAGAAGACCAGGTCGGACATCTGGTCGTTGGTCTTGCGCAGGCGGCGGGCGACGGCGCGCAGCAGCGCGGTCGCGACCTCGGGCCGGGCGTTCAGCCAGGGCTGGAGGTCGCCGTGGCCGAGGCCGAGCAGCTTGACCTCGGTCAGCGCGGTGGCGGTGGCGGTGCGCGGGCCCGGGTCGAAGAGCGAGAGCTCACCGATCAGCTCGCCGGGGCCGAGGACGGCCAGCATGTTCTCGCGGCCGTCGGGGGAGGTGCGGTGCAGCTTCACCTTGCCCTCGGTCACCACGTACAGCCGGTCACCGGGGTCGCCCTCGTGGAACAGGGCGTCACCGCGCGCGAGGGTCACCTCGCCCATGGAGGCGCGGAGCTCCGCGGCCTGCTCGTCATCGAGCGCCGCGAAGAGCGGGGCGCGCCGCAGAACGTCGTCCACGAGTCTCTCTCCTATGTCGACCAGCTCAGGGGACCGTGTTCCCCATTCTGCCGGACGGCTCAAACAGTGCGATCAATCACAAGGATGCCGGACGCGCGGGCGTGCTGTGCGGCGGGAGCCCAATCGGGGTGGTGTTACCTGAGGTCCGGACGGGTGTCGGCGCCCGGCCTTAGGCTGGCCGGGTGTCCGACAAGCCGGTGAGAGCACAGGCCAAGGGGTCCGTAGGAGTGACGAAGAGCCAGGATTCAGCCGTGGGCGAACAAGCGCGCGCGAAGGCGCCCGGGAAGGCCGCCCCGGCCGCCCAGGGCAAAGTTTCGGCCAAGAAACCGAAGGCGCCGAAGCCGGAATCCCGGCTGGCCATGGTGCGCCGGGCGCGCCGCATCAACCGCGAGCTGGCCGAGATCTACCCATACGCCCATCCGGAGCTCGACTTCCGCGATCCCTTCGAGCTGCTGGTCGCGACCGTGCTGTCCGCCCAGACCACCGACCTGCGGGTGAACCAGACCACCCCGGCCCTCTTCGCCGCCTACCCCACTCCCGAGGACATGGCGGAGGCCGCGCCGGAGCATCTGGAGGAGCTGATCCGCCCGACCGGGTTCTTCCGGGCCAAGTCCAAGTCCCTCCTCGGCCTCTCCCAGGCCCTGCGCGACCGCTTCGACGGGGAGGTGCCGGGCCGGATCGAGGACCTGGTCTCGCTGCCGGGAGTGGGCCGCAAGACCGCCAACGTGGTCCTCGGCAACGCTTTCGGGGTCCCCGGGATCACGGTGGACACCCACTTCGGCCGGCTGGTGCGCCGCTGGAAGTGGACCGAGCAGGAGGACCCGGAGAAGGTCGAGGCGGAGATCTGCGAGATCTTCCCGAAGAGCGAGTGGACGATGCTCTCCCACCGGGTCGTCTTCCACGGGCGCCGTATCTGCCACGCCCGCAAGCCGGCCTGCGGGGCCTGCCCCATCGCCCCGCTCTGCCCGGCGTACGGGGAGGGCGAGACGGATCCGGAGAAGGCCCGCAAGCTGCTCAAGTACGAGAAGGGCGGCCAGCCGGGCCAGCGCCTGAGCCCGCCCCCGGACTACCCGGGCCTGCCCGCGCCGCCGCTGGGCGGCGCAGCCCCGGACGAGGCCGCGCGGCAGCCGTAGGAACGAATCGGTACCCGTGCCGCGTTCGCGGTACGGGAGAGCACGGACAGGGGTGCCTATGACGCGCGGTACACGGGACGAGACCGGGACCACCACGGGGGTCCGCGAGGGCGGCGGGCCGGTCGTGTCCAGCGCCGGGCTGCCGGACTGGCTCGATCCCGTCGTCAGGGCCGCCCGGACCATCGAGCCCCGGCAGCTGAGCCGCTTCCTGCCGCCCGAGGACGGCCGGGGGCGGCAGTCCGCCGTGCTGATCCTCTTCGGGGAGGGCCCGCGCGGCCCCGAGCTGCTGCTGATGGAGCGGGCGGGCACCCTGCGGTCCCATGCGGGCCAGCCCTCCTTCCCCGGCGGTGCGCTGGACCCGGAGGACGGGGACCCGCAGACCTTCGGCCCGCTGCGCGCCGCGCTGCGCGAGGCCGAGGAGGAGACCGGGCTCGACCCTTCCGGCGTCCAGCTCTTCGGGGTGCTGCCGCGGCTCTACATCCCGGTCAGCGAGTTCGTCGTCACCCCGGTGCTGGGCTGGTGGCACACCCCGACCCCGGTCGGTGCCGTGGACCCGGCGGAGACGGCCCGCGTCTTCACGGTGCCGGTGGCCGATCTCGCGGATCCCGCCCACCGCGTGACGACGATCCACCCGCGCGGCCACCTCGGCCCCGGCTTCACCGTCGAGTCCGCGCTGGTCTGGGGCTTCACGGCCGGGGTCATCGACCGGATCCTGCACTACGCCGGATGGGAACGGCCGTGGGACCGCTCACGCGAGGTCCCGCTCGACTGGCACGCATGAGACGGTGGCCCACGTGAACGTGCTGGACCTCCTGTTGTTGCTCGCGGCCGTGTGGTTCGCGATCGTCGGCTACCGCCAGGGGTTCGTCGTCGGCGTCCTGTCGGTGATCGGCTTCCTCGGCGGTGGTCTCGTCGCGGTGTCCCTGCTCCCGCTGGTCTGGGACCGGGTGACCGACGACGGCACCAAGGTGTCCACCACGGTCGTGGTCATCACCGTGGTCGCGATCATCGTCTGCGCCTCGATCGGCCAGGCCCTGACCACCCACCTCGGGAGCAGACTCCGGCGCCAGATCACCTGGTCGCCGGCGCGCGCGCTCGACGCCACCGGCGGCGCCCTGGTCAACGTCGTCGCGATGCTGCTCGTGGCCTGGATGATCGGGCTGCTGCTCGCGCAGACCTCGCTGCCCTCGGTGGCCAAGGAGGTCCGCAACTCCCAGGTGCTGCTCGGCGTGTCCCGGGTGCTGCCCGACCGGGCGGAGGGCTGGTTCTCGGAGTTCTCCTCCACCCTGGAGCGCAACGGCTTCCCGCAGGTGTTCAGCCCGTTCTCCAACGAGCCCATCACCGAGGTCCGGGAGCCCGATCCGGCGCTCGCCACCAGCCCCGTCGCCGACCGGGCCAAGGCGTCGATCGTGAAGGTCGTGGGCACCGCCCCCAGTTGCAGCAAGGTCCTGGAGGGCACGGGCTTCGTCTTCGCGCCCGGCAAGGTCATGACCAACGCGCATGTCGTCGGCGGGGTCGGGGAGCCGACCGTGCAGATCGGCGGCGAGGGCAAGCTGTACGACGGCAAGGTCGTGCTCTACGACTGGGAGCGCGACATCGCCGTACTGGACGTGCCCAAGCTCAAGGCGCCGCCGCTGGAGTTCACCGAGCGGGACGCGACGAGCGGCAGCGACGCGATCGTGGCCGGCTTCCCGGAGAACGGCGCCTATGACGTCCGCCCGGCCCGCGTCCGCGGCCGGATCAACGCCAACGGACCGGACATCTACCACCGCGGTACGGTCCGGCGGGACGTCTACTCGCTCTTCGCGACGGTACGCCAGGGCAACTCCGGCGGGCCGCTCCTGACGCCCGACGGCAAGGTCTACGGGGTGGTCTTCGCGAAGTCCCTCGACGATCCGAACACCGGTTACGCCCTGACCGTGGACGAGATCCGCGAGGACATCCGGATCGGCACGACAGCCGACCGGCGGGTCCACAGCCAGGGCTGCGCTCTCTGACGAAGGCGGACCGGCACCGCGACGAGGCGGGGCCGGTCCGAGGAAGACGGGACCGGCCCGCCGGGTCCCTATGTCCGCGGATGCCGCAGACGTGCGGAGACCCAGCGGGCCCGGCGGCGCAGGATGAGGGAGATCCCGAGGCGGGGGTCGTGGCCGTGCCGGCCGGCCCTCGCGTGCGTGCCCGGCGCGGTGGCCGAGCCGGTTTCGTGTGCGGTGTCACCGTAGTCGTGCGTCCAGCTCATACCCGGAGCTGTGCCCGGGGCCCAAGGTCGGTAACCCCGTCCGGGGCGGCCAATTGGCCTATGCGCCGGGCAATTGAATGTTCGTAAGACGATCGGACACCCGAACTGCCGTTGCTACGGGGCGCGGACGCGGCCAGCCCTTCCCGCTCGGGCGGCCACCGCCTCAGCGGTCCGGCTCGGGGTCCTTCAGCCAGTTGACCAGCTCGGTCGAGAAGGCCACCGGGTCCTCCTCGTGCGGGAAGTGCCCCAGCCCGTCGAACAGCCGCCAGCGGTACGGGGCTTCGACGTACTCGCCGGACCCGGCGGCGCTCCGCGTACGCATCACGGGGTCGAGCGAGCCGTGCAGGTGCAGGGTCGGCACGCGGACCGGCCGCTTCATCCGCCGGTTGAACTGCAGCCCGTCCGGACGGGCCATCGACCGCATCATCCAGCGGTACGGCTCGACCGAGCAGTGCGCGGTGGACGGGATGCACATGGCCCGCCGGTAGACGGCCAGGTCCTCCTCCTCGGGCGGCCGCGGGCCCGACCAGTCCCGGATCAGGTCGCCCACCAGGGCGCCGCCGTCCGCGACCAGCTGCCGCTCGGGCACGAAGGGCCGCTGGAATCCCCAGATGTGCGAACTGGCCCGGGTCTGGCCGAAGTCCGACAGCATCGCCGAGCGCCAGCGCCGCGGGTGCGGCATCGAGGAGACCACGAGCCGGCGCACCAGCTTCGGCCGCATCACGGCCGCCGTCCAGGCGAGGTAGCCGCCGAGGTCGTGCCCGACGAGGGCGGCGTCCGGCTCGCCGAGGGATCGTACGACCCCGGTGATGTCGAGGGCCAGGTTGGCCGGGTCGTAGCCGCGCGGGGTGCGGTCGCTGCCGCCCACCCCGCGCAGGTCCATCGCGACGGCCCGGTAGCCGGCGTCGGCCAGCGCCGTCAGCTGGTGCCGCCAGGTCCACCAGAACTGGGGGAAGCCGTGCAGGAGCAGCACCAGCGGCCCGTCACCGAGCTCCGCGACGTGGAAGCGCGCGCCGTTGGCGGCCACGTCCCGGTGCGTCACCGACCGCCCGCCGGGGAGATCGAGCCGCACCGCCGTGGCGGCGGTGGGCGGAATGCTGGGGTCCGGCGTGGGCGCTGTCATGAGGACGAGCGTGCCACACCCACGACCTTGTCACTCACGGGCCGCGGGTGCGGCTTGACGGTGCCGACCAGCGCGGCGGTCTGCTTGACCGAGGCGATGGACTTCTCCGGCGGCTTGACCTTCTTGAACTTCCGTACGGCGATCAGCACGAGCACGCCCGCGATCAGCAGGAACGCGCTGCCCACGATCAGGAAGGACCAGGCGAGCCCGAGCCCCAGGTTGTGGATCCCGTAGGCCGCGGCGAAGGTCAGCACCGGCAGGGAGAAAACGGCGAAGACGCCCGCGGCGACGAGGGAGGCGCTGCCGCTGCCCACGCGCTTGACGTCCTGGCGCAGTTCCGCCTTGGCCAGGGCGATCTCGTCGTGCACCAGGGCGGACATCTCGGCGGTGGCCGAGGCGACCAGCTGGCCGAGTGAGCGCTCGGCTCCCTGCGCCTCTTGGTCCACTGCGCTCATCGCTCTCTCCCTCTGTCGTCCGCCACCTGGCGGCTCTCGTGCGTCGGTCCCTGCGTCGTCAGTCAGATCATGCCGGACGGTCGGCCTCGGTGGTGGACCCGGCTGCCGTTTGGAGCGCGGCGGCGGCCTTGCGGCGGTGCTCGGCGGCCCGGTCCTCGTAGATCCGGGCCATCCGCAGGTGGAACTCCGGATTGCCCTCCTCGTAGATGTCCGGGATGCCGTCGAGGTCGTCGTCGCGCTCCTCGGCCTCGCTGAGCGCCCGGTACCTGCGGTCGCGGAGCTTGAGCAGGACGCAGGCGATCAGGGCGGCGATCACGGAGCCGAGGAGGACGGCGGCCTTGATCTCGTCGGTGAGGACCTCGTCGCCCGCGAAGGCGAGTTCACCGATGAGGAGGGAGACGGTGAAGCCGATACCGGCGAGGGAGGCCACGGCCAGTACGTCCGGCCAGGCGAGGTCCTCGTTCAGCTCGGCCCGGGTGAAGCGGGCGGCCAGCCAGGTGCCGCCGAAGATGCCCACCGCCTTGCCGACGACCAGGCCGAGGACCACACCCAGGGTCTCGGGGCGGGTGAAGACCTGGGCGATGGCCTCGTCGGAGAGCGAGACCCCGGCGGAGAACAGGGCGAAGAGGGGCACGGCGAGGCCGGCCGAGACAGGCCGGACCAGGTGCTCGATGTGCTCGCCGGGGGAGACGTGCTCGCCCTCGCGGCGGGTGCAGCGCAGCATCAGGCCCATGGCGACACCGGCGATGGTGGCGTGGACCCCGCTGTTGTACATCAGGCCCCAGATCACCAGGGCGAGCGGCACGTAGATGTACCAGCCGCGGACCTCGCGGCGCAGCAGGAACCAGAAGAGGACCAGCCCCACGAGTGCGCCGCCGAGCGCCGGGAAGTTGATCTCGCTGGTGAAGAAGACGGCGATGATCAGGATGGCGAAGAGGTCGTCGACGACGGCGAGGGTGAGCAGGAAGGCGCGCAGGGCCGAGGGCAGGGAGGTGCCGATCACGGCGAGGACGGCCAGCGCGAAGGCGATGTCGGTGGCCGTCGGGACGGCCCAGCCGTCCAGGGAGCCGCCGCCGAGGGTGTTGACCAGCGCGTACACGAGTGCCGGTACGGCCATGCCGCAGAGGGCGGCGATCACCGGGAGGGCGGCCGCCTTCGGGTCGCGCAGATCGCCCGCGACGAGTTCGCGTTTGAGCTCGATGCCGGCGACGAAGAAGAAGACCGCCAGGAGTCCGTCGGCCGCCCAGTGCTGGAGGGAGAGGTCCAGTCCGAGGGCCGAGGGGCCGATGTGGAGGTCGCTGACGGTGTCGTAGCTCTCCGCGAGGGCGGGGATGTTCGCCCAGACGAGGGCGGCGATCGCGGCCACGAGGAGCAGGACGCCGCCGACCGTCTCGGTGCGCAGGGCGTCGGCGATGAAGCGGTTCTCGGGGAGCGAGAGGCGGCCGAGCAGCTTGCGGCGTGTGTGGTCGGTGGGGCGGGGCGCGGCCACGAGAAGACACCTCCGGGGGCGGTTGGACGGCATGGCGGAACCTCTTGCCGACCAGACTTCCCGGCGCACCCTGTTTGTGCCTGTATGTATCCGTGCGTGCCTGTGTGCGATTTTACGCTTTCAAGATTTTACAGGGCACGCGCGAGGGCGTATCCGGTGATCATCACTTTAAGTGCGAAAGGGGCACCCGGCGCGTCGCGCCGGGTGCCCCTTCACCGTGTCCTCCGCGTGCCGCGGTCTCAGTCCTCGCTGCCGGCGGCCGGGAGCTTGCTCTGGATGAGGTCCATGACCGAGGAGTCGGCGAGCGTGGTGACGTCCCCGACCGTGCGGTTCTCCGCGACGTCGCGCAGCAGGCGGCGCATGATCTTGCCCGAACGGGTCTTCGGCAGCTCCTGCACCGGCAGGATCCGCTTGGGCTTGGCGATCGGGCCGAGGGTGCTGCCGACGTGGTTGCGCAGCTCCGCCACCAGGTCATCGGTCTCGGAGGCGGTGCCGCGCAGGATGACGAAGGCCACGATGGCCTGGCCGGTGGTCTCGTCGTTGGCGCCGACCACGGCCGCCTCGGCGACCGCGGGGTGCGAGACGAGCGCCGACTCCACCTCGGTGGTGGAGATGTTGTGGCCGGACACGAGCATCACGTCGTCCACCCGGCCGAGCAGCCAGATGTCGCCGTCGTCGTCCTTCTTGGCACCGTCGCCCGCGAAGTACTTGCCCTCGAAGCGGGACCAGTAGGTGTCGATGAAGCGCTGGTCGTCGCCCCAGATGGTGCGCAGCATCGACGGCCACGGCTCGGTGAGGACCAGGTAGCCGCCACCGCCGTTCGGGACCTCGCGCGCCTCGTCGTCGACGACGGTGGCGGAGATGCCGGGCAGGGGGCGCTGGGCGGAGCCCGGCTTGGTCTCGGTGACACCGGGCAGCGGGGAGATCATCATCGCGCCGGTCTCGGTCTGCCACCAGGTGTCCACGATCGGGCAGCGGTCGCCGCCGATGTGCTTGCGGTACCAGACCCACGCCTCGGGGTTGATCGGCTCGCCGACCGAGCCCAGCACGCGCAGGCTCGACAGGTCGAACTTCGCGGGGATGTCGTCGCCCCACTTCATGAAGGTGCGGATGGCCGTGGGCGCCGTGTAGAGGATGGTGACGCCGTACTTCTGCACGACCTCCCAGAAGCGCCCCTGGTGCGGGGTGTCGGGGGTGCCCTCGTACATCACCTGGGTGGCGCCGTTCGCGAGCGGCCCGTAGACGATGTAGGAGTGCCCGGTCACCCAGCCGATGTCGGCGGTGCACCAGTAGACGTCGGACTCCGGCTTGAGGTCGAAGACCGCGTGGTGGGTGTACGCCGCCTGCGTGAGGTAGCCGCCGGAGGTGTGCAGGATGCCCTTGGGCTTCCCCGTGGTCCCCGAGGTGTAGAGGATGAAGAGCGGGTGCTCGGCGTCGAACGCCTGCGGGGTGTGCTCGGCGGACTGGCGGCCGACCACCTCGTGCCACCACACGTCGCGGCCCTCGGTGATCGCCGTGTCCTGGCCGGTGCGGCGTACGACGAGGACGTGCTCGACCTGCGGGCACTTGGCGACGGCCTCGTCGATGGCGGGCTTGAGGGCGCTGGGCTTGCCGCGGCGGTAGCCGCCGTCGGCGGTGATGACCAGCCTGGCGTCGGCGTCCTGGATGCGGGAGGCCACGGCGTCGGCGGAGAAGCCGCCGAAGACCACGGAATGGGCGGCGCCGATACGGGCGCACGCGAGCATCGCGACGACCGCCTCGGGGATCATCGGCAGGTAGACGGCGACGCGGTCACCGGCCTGCACGCCCAGCTCGGTGAGGGCGTTGGCCGCCCGGGAGACCTCGTCCTTGAGCTCGGCGTAGGTGATCGCTCGGCTGTCGCCGGGCTCCCCCTCGAAGTGGAGGGCGACGCGGTCGCCGTTGCCGGCCTCGACGTGGCGGTCCACGCAGTTGTAGGCGACGTTCAGCTTGCCGTCGGCGAACCACTTCGCGAAGGGCGGGTTGCTCCAGTCGAGCGTCTCGGTCGGCTCGGTGTCCCAGGTCAGCCGCCGGGCCTGCTCGGCCCAGAAGCCCAGCCGGTCCGCGTCGGCCTGTGTGTACGCAGCCTCTGTCACATTGGCGGCGGCGGCCAGATCGGCGGGCGGTGCGAACCGCCGCTCCTCCTTGAGCAGATTGGCCAGGCTCTCATTGCTCACGACATCTCCCTTTCCCAGGGTGTCCGTTGTGTCCCCGGGCATAGCTCATCAGTCTGCGGCCCAGGTGACAAGGGGTAGCCGAGAATTGGTTTAGACCTATATCACGACGGGGGCCGTACGAGAACGGCGTGCGAACGGCCCCTTCCCGCCGCTGGGGGCGCGCGAAGGGGCCGAACAAGGGCACGGATACGGGAGGGTATCGGTTCAGGCGTGCTGCCCCACGGTGTCGAAGACCCGGCAGTCGAAGAAGTCCTCGCCCTCGGAGAGCAGATACGCCTGCGCCTCACCCACGTGGAAGTACATCCCGTGCAGCTCCAGCGTGCCCTCGGCGAGCCGCCGGGCCACCGATTCGTGCGCGCGCAGGTGCTCCAGCTGCTGCACCACATTGGTCAGGCACAGCTGCTCCACGGCGTCCGCCGGGAGCCGTCCCGCGATCCGGGCCCAGGCGTGGTGGCGGCTGCCCATCCGCTCCAGGCTGGGCAGCCCGTGCCGCAGCCAGCGCCGCAGCGGGGTCATCGGGGTGTCGGGTGAGGAACTGAGCAGGGCCTGCATCGCACCGCATCCGGAGTGGCCGCAGACCGTGATGCTGTCGACCTCCAGCACGTCCACCGCGTACTCGATGGCCGCCGCGACGGAATCGTCCGTGGACTCCGCCCCGGGCAGCGGGACCAGGTTCCCCACATTGCGTACGGTGAACAGGTCGCCAGGGCCGCTCGCCGTGATCATGCTGGTCACCAGGCGGGAGTCCGCGCAGGTGAGGAAGAGCTGGGAGGGCCGCTGCCCCTCGCGGGCCAGCCGGGCCAGCTCGTCCCGCACATGCGGGGCCGTATCGCGCTGGAAGGCGGTGATCCCGCTGGCCAGTTGCCCCGCGCCGCGCCGCCGCGGCGGCTCCCCGCCGGCCTTGTCACCGGCCGCGGCCTCCGTGGCCGCGGCCGCCGCCATGGCCGCGGTGGTGGTCGTACGGGAGGCGGGGGAGCGGTGGTCGCAGTGGTTCTGCCAGGGCGTCCAGGGCCGGCAGCACTGGTGCGCCCCGCGCCGCCTCGGCGGATCCCCGCCGTCCCGGTCGGCCGGGCCGGCCGGCTCCGCGACCCCGGGGCCGGCGAACCGGGCCGCCTGGCCCGAGTGGCCCGGGAACTCCACGGATGCCCCGTGCGCGAGGTGCGACTGTTGCCAGTCGTGCAGCGTCTCGTAGGCCGCGTGGTCCATGAACGAGCCGTCGAGCTCGATCACCGCGGGCACGTCGTGCGGGATCTGGTTCAGCACCCGGCTCAGCCGCGGCACCGCCAGGAAGGTCAACTGGCCCCGCGCCCGCACCCGGTGGACACCGCCATCCAGCCGCTCCAGGATGATCCTGGTCCGGGCGAGCCGGTGCAGGGCCAGCGCGACGGCCACGGCGATCCCGATGGCCACGCCCTCCAGGACCCCGCCGAAGACCACGGCCACGATGGTCGTGCCGTAGACCAGGATCTCCCGGTGCCGGGTCACATTGCGCAGATGGGTGATGCTGACCATCTGCACGCCCACCGCCATCACCAGGGCGGCCAGCGTGGCCAGCGGGATCAGGTCGAGGACCGGGACCAGCAGGAAGGCCGCGAGCAGCACCCAGAAGCCGTGCAGCATGGACGACTTCCGGCTGGCCGCACCGGATTTGACATTCGCCACGCTGCGGACGGCGACGCCGGTGATGGGCAGTCCGCCCAGCGCCCCGGAGACGATGTTCGCCGCCCCCTGGCCGCGCAGCTCCCGGTCGAGGTCGGCGCGGGGCGGCCGGTTGCCGGTGCTCCGCTCGGAGGCGATCAGCTTGTCGGTGGCGACGGCCGAGAGCAGGGATTCCACGCTGCCCACGAGCGTGATGGTCAGTACGGCGGCGATGAGGCCGAGGACCGGCCCCTCGGGCATCTCCGGCAGGGCGTGGCTGCGCCAGGACGGCAGGTCCACCCGGGGCAGACTCAGCCCGGCCAGCGCGGCGACGGTGGTGGCGACGGCCACGGAGGCGAGGGCGGCCGGCACCTTGCGCAGGGCCTTCCCCGCCCTGCCCGGCAGCCGTGGCCAGCCCAGCAGGACCACCAGGGTCAGGACGCTGATCCCCAGCGCCACCGGGTGCAGGTCGGCCAACTGCGCGGGCAGGCCCAGCACATTGGCCACGGCCGAGCTCTGCGGCATACCGCCGAGCACGATGTGCAGCTGGGCCAGCGCGATCGTCACGCCGATGCCCGCGAGCATGCCGTGCACGATCGCCGGACTGACCATCAGCGCGGACCTGGCGGTGCGCAGCGCGGCCAGGCCGAGCTGGCAGACGCCCGCGAGCACGGTGATGGCGCAGGTGGTGCGCCAGCCGTAGCGCTGGATCAACTCGGCGGTGACAACGGTGAGTCCGGCGGCAGGCCCGCTCACCTGGAGGGGCGCGCCGCCGAGCCGTGCGGCGACGATCCCGCCGACCGCGGCGGCCACCAGGCCGGCCTGGAGCGGGGCTCCGGTGGCCAGGGCGATGCCGAGGGAGAGCGGGATGGCGATGAGGAAGACGGTGATGGAGGCGGACAGGTCCGCGGGGAGGTCTTTGCGGATCTTCTCGATGGGTCGGAGGGGCGTCGTGGTCGTCGTCATGGGTTCCCGTCTCCTCTGGTGAGGGTCACAGCGGCGGGATTCTCAACGGTCAGTAAATGAACGGTAATGGAGAGTAAAGCCGAGCGGGGAACAATTCGGGCAGTTGGTCTATGAATTAGCACTGGAGAGTGAATAAGCATTTTGTCCGGCTTGTCATACATGCCTCTCAACGGACCGCATGGGACGTTGCGGCGCGGAAGCACCGCGACGGAACTGCGAGGGAGAGGTGGGGCGGATGATCGCCGCCACGAAGAAGATCGCCGGCGGCCTGGTCGCCACTGCGCTGGTGCTGGGGGTCGCCGGCTGCAGCTCCTCGGAGACCGGCAAGTCCCCGGCCGCCGGCGGCCCGAACGCGGGCAAGAAGGCCGTCCCGGAGGCGCCCGGCAGCGTCAACCGGCCCATCGGCGACGGCTCGACCACGTACACCGGCCCGCAGCCCAACGTGCAGAAGCCGCAGAAGCTCAAGGCGGGCGAGAAGCCGCCGCAGTTCGTGGTCTTCTCCTGGGACGGCGCCGGCGAGGACAGCCAAAAGCTCTTCTCCCACTTCCGGGAGGTCGGTAAGCAGTACAACGCCCGCATGACGTACTTCCTCAGCGGCGTCTACATGCTTCCGGAGGAGAAGCGTTCCCTCTACACCGCCCCCCAGCACGGACCCGGCCGTTCCGACATCGGTTTCGGTGACCTCAAGGGCATCAAGGACACCGCCGACCAGGTCCGTCTGGCCTGGCTGGAGGGCAACGAGATCGGCACCCACTTCAACGGGCACTTCTGCGGCCCCGAGGGCGGCGTCGGGACCTGGTCGGTGGAGGAGTGGAAGAGCGAGATCAACCAGGCCAAGTCCTTCGTCAAGAGCTGGCGGACCAACGCGGGCCTGAAGGACGTCCAGACGCTCCCCTTCGACTACGACAAGGAGCTCATCGGCGCCCGCACCCCCTGCCTCGAAGGCCAGAAGAACTTCATGCTGGCGGCGAAGGGCATGGGCTTCCGCTACGACTCCAGCGGCATCAGCAAGCAGATCTGGCCCAAGAAGACGGACGGTCTCTGGGACATCCCGCTCCAGCTGGTGCCCATGCCCGGCCGTGCCTTCGACACGCTGAGCATGGACTACAACTACATGGTCAACCAGTCCGGGACGAACTCCCAGGGCGACCCCTCGCAGCACGCCTACTGGGGCGAGCAGATGCGTGACGGCCTGCGCCAGGCGTTCGACCGGGTCTACCAGGGCAACCGCGCGCCACTGATCATCGGCAACCACTTCGAGTCCTGGAACGGCGGCACCTACATGCGCGCCGTCGAGGACTCCATCAAGACCATGTGCACCAAGCCGGAGGTGCGCTGCGTCCCGTTCAAGGAACTCGTGGACTGGCTCGACGCGCAGGACCCGAAGGCCCTGGAGTGGATGCGCACCCTCGACGTCGGCGAGACGCCGAAGGAGGGCTGGCCGAAGTTCCTGACCGCGGGGCCGCCGGCCCGGCCGGCCGCCCCCGCGGGCGTCAAGCCGGCTGCGGGGCCGGCCGAGGGGGCTGCGGAAGAGGGCTGACCGGCGCCTCGCCGTCGCCGGTCCCCTCGGGTCCGGCCGCGTCCAGCCCTTCGCGCAGGACGAAACCGGGATCGACCTGCTCCGCCAGGTCGGTCCCGGTCTTGGCGTTCCCCCAGCTCTCCGCGTTCCTGAGGTGGAAGCTCACCATCTGCTCGGTGTAGCGCTCCCAGTCGCGGAGGGCGTACGAGTCGTCGGCGGCGTCCTGGAGCGTCTGGAGGGCGAACCGGTTGGTCGCCTCCAGCAGCTCGAAGGAGGCCGGGCGGCCCTTCTCCATCGCCCGCACCCAGTCGGAGTGCCCGACGGTGACCAGCAGGTCTTCGCCCACCTCGTCCTGCAGGAACTCGATGTCCTCCGGGCCCTGCACCTTGTTGCCGACGACCTTGAGCACGACCCCGAAGTCCCGTGCGTACTCCTTGTACTGGCGGTAGACGGACACGCCCTTGCGCGTCGGCTCGGCCACGAGGAAGGTCACGTCGAAACGGGTGAACATTCCGGAGGCGAAGGAGTCCGAGCCCGCCGTCATGTCGACGACCACGTACTCCTCCGGGCCGTCGACCAGGTGGTTGAGGCACAGCTCGACCGCGCCGACCTTGGAGTGGTAGCAGGCCACGCCCAGGTCCGCCTCGGTGAACGGCCCGGTGGCCATGAGGCGTACGGGCTCCCCGTCCAGCAGGATCGTGCGCGCGCAGGCCGCGTACACCGGGTTGTCCTCGGTGACCCGCAGCAGACGGGAGCCGCGGCCGGGCGGGGTGGTCTTGATCATCGAGTCGGCGGACGCGATGCGCGGGTTGGTACCCCGCAGGTACTCCTTGATCAGGGGCAGCTGGGCGCCGAGCGCGGGCAGTGCGGCGGCCTCGTCCTCGCTGAGCCCGAGGGCCGCGCCCAGGTGCTGGTTGATGTCGGCGTCCACCGCGACGACGGGGGCCTCATTGGCGGCGAGGTGGCGGATGAAGAGGGAGGACAGGGTCGTCTTGCCGCTGCCGCCCTTTCCTACGAAAGCGATCTTCATGTTCACCAAGCGTAGTGGGTCGATCGCGTGGAGTTGTCAAGGTGCGTGAAGAAGACCACTCCAAGGAGGGGTCGGAGCGGGGGGTCCGCAGTGCGTAGGCTCCCTACTTATGAGTAGCGCTTCTGACCCGCTGGTCGCACTGGCCGGACTGCCGGGTGTCGCCGAGTCCGTGGAGTCCGTACGCAAGGCCGTGGACCGGGTCTACGGGCACCGGGTGATGCGCCGCCGCAGCGGTGAGATCACCTCGGAGGCCGCCCTGCGCGGCGCCCGCGCCAGCGCGGCGCTGTCCGGTGCGGACTGGGCGCTGGAGGAGGTGCGGCGGCGGACCGACTTCGGGTCCGAGCCGGAGGCGCTGGCGGTCGGCGCGGCCCTGCGGCTCACGGCGGAGGCCGGGCAGCTGCTCAGCATCTGGCGCCAGTCGCCGCTGCGGGTCCTCGCGCGTTTGCACCTGGTGGCGGTCGGTTCGACGGCTGCGGGCGATGTCGTCGGCCGTCCGCGCCTGGCCGGTGAGCCGGTCGACGAGCCGCTGGTGGAGGCGCCGCTGCCGAGCGCGGACGAGGTCGCGGGCCGGCTCGACGGGCTGTCCCGGCTGATCATCGCGGGCGGCTCCGCCCCCGCCCTGGTCACGGCCGCGGTGGTGCACGGCGAACTGCTGGCCCTGCGCCCGTTCGCCTCGTACAACGGGCTGGTCGCGCGGGCCGCCGAGCGCATCGTCCTGATCAACAGCGGCCTGGACCCGAAGGCGATCTGCCCGGCGGAGGTCGGCCACGCGGAGGCGGGGACCGCGGCCTACCTCGCGGCCTTCGAGGGCTACCTCTCCGGTACGGCGGAAGGCATGTCGGCCTGGATCGCCCACTGCGGGCGCTCGGTCGAGCTGGGGGTGCGCGAATCGACGGCGGTCTGCGAGGCCCTGCAGCGCGGCGCGGCCTGAATTCGCCTGTCGGCGGGACGCGGCCGGGGGCTCTTTCGGCGCCCTGAGCGCCCCGGACATGGGTTGCGGCGACACCGTCTTGCTGTGGTGTCGCCGCTGGCATTCACGCCCAGGTACCAAGCGTCCTCGAAAAGTTGCCCATCAGGTCGGGGTCTTTGCCCGTCACCTGGTGCGGCTGGCCCGTAATCGACGGGTCGACGTCGCGTGGGTGCTCGGCGTTCATGCTTCGGTCCGTGGGCCTTACTGCGTTTTAAAGATGATCCTCTCGGATGTTCTTTGGTCTCGCGGGCCGTTGCTTTATTTGTACTCCGCTTTGCTCCTATGCGAAACCCCTGGCTCCACTTTTTACTTTCGGGAGGAGAGCGGGTGAACCGGACACCCCGAAAGCCCCCAGGTCCGGGCAATCAGGCGGAGGCCGCCGCCAGTGCCCGGCGGCGGCTCGCGTACCAGACCAGTCCGGCCGTGGCGGCCGCCGCGCCCACCGCCGCCGCGGCGACGAGCGCCGGGCGCGCCGGCATCGACATCCCGGGCAGCCGCTGCTTGAGCCGCACCGGACGGTTGAAGACCAGGACCGGCCACTCGCGCGCCACCGCCTCCCGGCGCAGCGCGCGGTCGGGGTTCACGGCGTGCGGGTGCCCGACGGCCTCCAGCATCGGGACGTCGGTGACGGAGTCGCTGTAGGCATAGCAGCGGGCCAGGTCGTAGCCCTCGGATTCGGCCAGCTCGCGCACCGCTTCCGCCTTGGTGGGCCCGTAGGCGTAGTACTCGATCTCGCCCGTGAAGCAGCCGTCCTCGCCCACGACCATGCGCGTGGCGACGACGCGGTCCGCGCCGAGCATCTCGCCGATCGGTTCGACCACCTCGGCGCCCGAGGAGGACACGATCACCACGTCGCGGCCCGCCGTGTGATGGGCCTCGATCAGGGAGGCGGCCTCGTCGTAGATGATCGGGTCGATGAGGTCGTGCAGGGTCTCCGCGACGATCTCCCGGACCTGCTGCACGTTCCACCCCTTGCACAGGGCGGACAGGTACTCCCGCATCCGTTCCATCTGATCGTGGTCGGCGCCGCCGGCCAGGAAGATGAACTGCGTGTACGCGGTGCGCAACACGGCTCGCCGGTTGATCAGACCGCCTTGGTAGAAGGACTTGCTGAACGTCAAGGCGCTCGACTTCGCAATGACCGTCTTGTCCAGGTCGAAGAAGGCTGCGGTGCGGGGCGAGGAGTGCGGCAAGGGCAAATTTTCCACTCCCCGAGCATATGCGCCCACCATTCGGCGTAAGGTGTGGCGCGTGGGTTTGCCTGAGAAGCCTCTCGGGTATACCATGGAAGTCACGGATCGTTCGCGACCGTGCTAACCCGGTCTGGCTCCTCCCCCCCCGAGTCGGACCGTGGGGACGACCCCCGCTCTCCCCCCCGGCGGGGGTCGTCGCATGTCCGGACGCGGTTCGCGTCCCTGCCGACGGCCCTGAGTGACCATCTCCGGCTCCTTCCTCTTCTGCGGAGCCCGCGTGTCGCGTGGCCCTCACCATCTCAGACTCGTCACGGAGCGTAGTTGTTCCGCCTCGCTCCGGAACTCACCTGTGTGAGTGACCGGGTTATTCACAATCGATGGGTTGTCCACAGTTATCGAGCAAGATCCACTTGTTTTTCCCGATCGCTGCATCGTGATTCGAGCCGCGAAGTCCGCGGCGCTGGATTAGCGGCGAGAAGGGGGCGGAGATCGTGGCTCGATCGAAGTCGTGCGAAACACCGAAGACCGTGGCGACCGGAAGGCCCGCGGAGCCTGACGCGGGGATCGGGGGTGCGCCGGGTGGCGCGACCGCCGGAGGGCGGCCACTGATCCTCACCGAGGATCCGCTGCTGCTCGACGACCTGTTGAGGCTGTGCGCGGCGGCGGGCGCCGAGCCCTACGTCCACCACGGCGTGCCGGAGCCGGGCGGCACGGCCGAGGAAGCGGAGGCCGGTCCCGGTGGTGGGGTGGTGGGTGATGCGTTGCTCCCAAGTCCCTTGCCTCGCAGTCAAGTTGGCTGGGATTCGGCGCCGCTCGTCCTCGTCGGGGACGACGCGGCGGGGCGGGTGCGTGGCGCACCACGCAGGCCCGGGGTCTTCCTCGTCGGCCGGGACCTGGACGACCCCCAGGTGTGGCAGCGGGCCGTGGAGATCGGCGCCGAGGAGGTGCTGCGTCTGCCCGACGCCGAGAACCGCCTCGTCGACCGCATCGCCGATGTCGTGGAGGGCGCCGGGCGACCCGCCCTCGCCGTCGGGGTGATCGGCGGCAGCGGCGGCGCGGGAGCTTCCACCCTCGCCTGCGCCCTCGCCGTGAGGGCGGCCCGCGCCGGGGAGCGGACCATCCTCGTCGACGGCGATCCCCTGGGCGGCGGCATGGATGTGCTGCTCGGCGGCGAGAGCGCCGAAGGGCTGCGCTGGCCCGACTTCGCCGCCTCCCGGGGCCGCGTCGGGGCCGGGGCGCTGGAGGAGTCCCTGCCCGAGCTGCATGCCCTGCGGGTGCTCAGCTGGGACCGGGGCGACCGGATGGCCGTACCGCCCGCGGCGACCCGGTCGGTGCTCGCCGCGGCACGCCGCCGGGGCGGTGTCGTGGTGGTCGACCTCCCGCGGCGGGTGGACGAAGCCGTGGCCGAGGTGCTGGCGCAGCTCGACCTGGTGCTGATGGTCGTCCCGGGCGATCTGCGGGCCGTGGCCGCCGCGGGCCGGGTGGCCGCCGGTGTACGGATGGTGGCGCGGGATGTGCGCGTCGTCGTCCGGGGGCGCTGCCCGGGCGGACTCGAACCGGAGGCGGTGGCCGGGCTGCTGGGCGCGCCGCTCGCTGGTGAGGTGCCGGTCGAGGTGGGGCTGCCGGGGCGCGTGGCAGAGGGGGAGACCCCGGGGGCGCAGGGGCGGGGCGCGCTGGCCCGCTTCTGCGACGGCTTCTGGCAGCGGGCCCTCGGCGCCGCTCAGGGGGTGCCGGCATGAGCGCGGTACTGCTGGACGCGGTGCGCCGGCGACTGGCCGAGAGCGGTGCGGAACCGACCCCGGCGCGGGTGGCGGCGGCCTTACGCGCCCAGGGCAGGCTGCTGGGCGACGCGGAAGTCCTCGGGGTTGCCGCCGAGTTGCGCTCCGAACTGGTCGGGGCGGGTCCTCTGGAGCCACTGCTCGCCGATCCACGGGTCACCGATGTGCTGGTGGCGGCCCCCGACCGGGTGTGGGTGGACCGCGGCGGAGGGCTGGAGCTCACCGGGGTGACCTTCGCCGACGCCGAGGCGGTGCGCAGGCTCGCGCAACGGCTGGCCGCGGTCGCCGGGCGGCGGCTCGACGACGCCCGGCCCTGGGTGGACGCCCGTATGCCGGACGGTACCCGGCTGCACGCGGTGCTGCCGCCGGTCTCGGTCGGCTCGGCCTGCCTCTCCCTGCGGGTGGTGCGGCCGCGGGCGTTCACCCTGGAGGAGCTGGTCGCGGCGGGCACCCTGCCGCCCGGCGGGCACCGGCTGCTGCGCGACATGGTCGAGGCCCGGCTGTCGTTCCTCGTCTCCGGCGGGACCGGCACCGGCAAGACCACCTTGCTCAGCGCCCTGCTGGGGCTGGTCGGGCCGGGGGAGCGGATCGTCCTGGCTGAGGATTCGGCCGAGCTGCGCCCCGACCATCCGCATGTCGTACGGCTGGAGACCCGCCCGGCGAACCAGGAGGGGGCGGGCCTGGTCACCCTGGCCGACCTCGTCCGGCAGGCGTTGCGGATGCGGCCCGACCGGCTGGTCGTCGGGGAGGTGCGGGGCGCGGAGGTGGCCGACCTCCTCGCGGCGCTGAACACCGGCCACGAGGGCGGATGCGGCACGGTCCATGCGAATGCCGCCGCCCATGTCCCGGCCCGGCTGGAGGCATTGGGGACGGCCGCCGGGCTGGACCGGGGCGCTCTGCACAGCCAGTTGGCGGCCGCGCTCACCTTGGTACTGCATCTGGTGCGGGACCGGGAGGGCAGGCGCCGCGTCGCCGAGGTGCATGTGCTGGAGCGGGACGCCGCCGGGCTGGTGGTCACCGTACCGGCGCTGAGCTGGTCGGCCCGGGGCTTCGTGCGGGAGCAGGGGTGGGAGCGGCTGCGCCCGTTGCTGCGGGGTGCGCGGTGAACGGGGCGGCGGCGCTGCCGCTCCCGCTGTTCGCCGGGGTGCTGTGCGCGGCCGGCGCCGCCTGGGGGCTGGCCGGGGGCGACCGGGTGACCCGGCGGGCGCGGCTGGTGCTCGCCGGGGGCGGGGCACTGGCTGCCTCCGGGCCGCCGCGTGCGGACCGGCTGCTGGGCGCCCTGCGGGTACGGGCGGCGCGGTGGCGGGAGTGGGCCTGCCTGGGGGCCGGGGTGGTGCTCGCGGTGCTGGGCGGCTCGGTGCTGCCCCTGCTGCTGGGAGGGGCCGCGGTGCCACTCGTACGGCGGTGGCTGCGGGTACGGGAGCGGGAGCGGGCCCGTGCGGCGCGGGCGGCCGAGGTGGCGGCCCTGTGCGGGGCGGCAGTGGGCGAGCTGCGGGCCGGAGCACAACCCGGGCAGGCGCTGACGGCGGCGATACGGCGCACGGCCGCCGGGCCCGGTGGGCCCGGCGCGGAGGCGGCGGGGGTCCTGGCCGCGGCGGCGTTCGGCGGCGATGTGCCCGGGGCGCTGCGCCAGGCGGCCCGGGAGCCGGGAGCGGAGGGGCTGGCCGGGATGGCCGCCTGCTGGCGGGTGTCGGTGGACGGCGGTGCGGGGCTGGCCGCCGGGCTGGAGCGGCTGGAGGGAGCGCTGCGGGCCGAGCGGGACCGGCAGGAGTCGCTGCGGGCCCAGCTGGCGGGCGCGAGGTCGACCGTGCTGGTGCTGGCGCTGCTGCCCGTCGTGGGCCTGCTGATCGGCACCGGGCTGGGGGCGGATCCGCTGCGGGTCCTGCTGCACACCCCGATGGGCTGGGGCTGTCTGGTGGCGGGCGGAGTGCTGGAGGCGCTGGGGCTGCTGTGGTGCCGGCGGATCGTCGGGGCGGGGGAGCGGTGATGGGCGGGTACGTCGTCCACAGGCTGGGGATGGTCCTGTGCCTCGCGGCGGCCGGGCTGTGGGCGCTGTCCGTCGTGGCGGCTCGGATCAGGGCGCGGGCCGCCCGGCGCAGGGTCGCGGCCCTGCTCGGGGCGGCGCCAGGAGCGCGCCGGCCGGTGCTCGGCCCGAGGGTGCGGAGCGCGGGGGTGCGGTGGGCCGGGCCGGCGGGGGCGCTGGTGGCGGGCTGGGTGCTCCTCGGCGGGGTGCCGGGTGTGGCGGTCGGCCTGGCGGCGGCGCTCGCGGTGCGGCGGTGGCAGGCCAGGCCCCGGCCACCGGCCGGGGTGGACGAGAAGGAGGCGGAGCGTCAGCTGCCCTTCGCGGCGGACCTGTTGGCCGCGTGCCTCGCGGCCGGTGCGGGGCCCGTGGAGGCCGCCGAGGTGGTGGGCGAGTCGCTGGGCGGCCCGGTGGGCGAGCGGCTGGCGAGTGCGGGGGCGGAGCTGCGGCTCGGCGGCGAACCGGGCGCCGGGTGGGGGAGGCTCGCGGAGATACCGGGCGCCCGGCCCCTCGCGGAGTGCCTGGAGCGGGCCGCGCGGACGGGTGCGCCCGCGGCGGAGCCCATGTCCCGCCTCGCGTCGGGGCTGCGGGAGGACCGGGCCCGCCGGGCGGGCGCCCGGGCCCAGCGGGCGGCGGTCCTCGTCACCGCCCCGGTGGGGCTCTGTTTCCTCCCCGCATTTCTTTCGATCGGGGTCGCCCCGGTGGTCATCGGTATGGCCTCGGGACTTCTCTCAGGCACCTGAAGTCGCATTGACAACACATCAAGAACGGAAATCCACAGGAGGTTGCCATGAGGATCATCTGGTTTCGGGTACGGGACGCGCTGCGCGGTCGCGGAGGCGACGCGGGGATGTCCACCTCGGAATACGCCATGGGCACCATCGCGGCCTGCGCATTCGCGGCCGTTCTCTACAAGGTGGTGACGAGTGACGTCGTCGCTACGGCGCTCCAGTCGACCATCGGGAAGGCACTCGATGTGCCGTTCTGACGGGAAGTCGTGGCGGGTCCGGGGAAAGGGCGACCGGGGATATGTGACGGCGGAGGCGGCCCTGGTCATTCCGGCACTGGTGCTCTTCGCCGCGCTGCTGGTGTGGGCGCTCATGGCGGCCGCCGCGCAGATCCGGTGCGTGGACGCGGCGCGGGCCGGTGCACGGGCCGTGGCCCGGTCGGAAGCGACCGGGGTGGCGGAGGCGGCGGTGCGGGCGGCGGCCCCGGAGGGGGCGCGGGTCGAGCTGGAGCGGACGGGCGACCTCTGGCGGGTCCGGGTGGCAGCCCCGGCACCGGGGCCGGCGGGGCTGCCGGTACGGCTGGGCGCGCAGGCGGTGGCCCTGGCCGAGGACAGCGTGGGGCCGCCGTCATGAGCCGGGACCAGGGCTCCGCCACGGTCTGGGCGGCGCTGGCGGCGACGGTGCTGGGGGCGGTGTTCGGCGGGGTGCTGCTGCTCGGGCAGGCCGTGGTGGCCCGCCACCGGGCGGCGGCCGCCGCGGACCTGGCGGCCCTCGCGGCGGCGGCCACCTGGGCGCACGGCCCGGAAACGGCCTGCGCCACGGCGCGGCGCGTGGCCCGCGCCCAACAGGCTGAGCTCACGTTGTGCCACCTGGGCGGCGAAGTCGCCGAGATCACGGCCAGAGCCACATCGGGCCCCTTCGCTCCCGCGATACGAGCCCGCGCGGGCCCACCCCTCCCGAGGGACCCGTCGGAGCCACCGGCGGGTCCGCCGGGCACCGGGGAGGCTTCGGGCCGACCTGGCGGCCCGCCACGCCCGACGGCACCCGCCGACCCGCCCACGGGGAAACCGGGCGCGGGTAAGGCCCTGGGCCCGCCCGCGCCGGACTCCGGCGGCGCCTCGGGCTCGCCGGGCCCACCACGCCCCGGGGAAGCTCCAGACCGCCTGCTGGACACCCGGGAGGCTCCCGCCCGCCCCGACCGGGGGCACGGGGACCGGCCCCGCCCGGACCGGGGGCACGGGGACCGGTCGTGCCAGGGGCACGAGTACGGGCCCCGCCCGGACCGCGCCTGGACGCCACGAACACGCCCGGACCGGGGCTGGACGCCACGAACACGCCCGGACCGGGCCTGGAGGGCACCTATGTCGCACGGCGCCGGGCCCAGCGCCTCAGGGGGCTGTGGCCCTCGGGGCCGCCGACAGGAGGCGGGTCAGGAGGCGGACCGCGCCGCGTTTGTGGAGGGGGTCGTTGCCGTTGCCGCACTTCGGGGACTGGATGCAGGAAGGGCAGCCGGCCTCGCACTCGCAGGCGGCGATGGCGTCGCGGGTGGCCGTCAGCCAGGCGTGGGCCGTCTGGAAGGCGCGCTCCGCGAAGCCGGCGCCGCCGGGGTGGCCGTCGTAGACGAAGACCGTCGGGAGGAGGGTGTCGGGGTGCAGCGGCACGGAGACGCCGCCGATGTCCCAGCGGTCGCACGTGGCGAACAGCGGGAGCATGCCGATGGAGGCGTGTTCGGCGGCGTGCAGGGCGCCGCCGAGGATCTCCGGGCTGATCCGGGCCTCGTCGAGCTGGTCCTCGGTGACCGTCCACCACACGGCCCTCGTCCGCAGGGTGCGGGGCGGCAGGTCCAGCTTCGCCTCGCCCAGCACCTCGCCGGTGATCAGCTTGCGGCGCAGATAGGAGACGACCTGGTTGGTGACCTCGACGGAGCCGAAGCAGAGCCGGGCCGAGCCCCAGGGGATCTCGGTCTCGGTCTCCAGGACGGAGATGGAGGTGGTGTCGCGGGCGGTGGTGGAGAAGGGCGGGTCCGCCGCCTCCACGAGGGCGGCGGAGCCCTCCAGGTCCAGGTGCCGCACGAGATAGGTGCGGCCCTGGTGGAGGTGGACGGCGCCCTCGTGGACGGCGGTGTGCGCGGCCGATTCGTCGACCGTGCCCAGCAGTCGGCCCGTCGACTCCTCGACGATCTGCACCGGGCGGCCTCCGCCGCCCCGGATGTCGGTCAGGTCCGAGGCCCGCTCCCGGCGGGTCCAGTGCCAGCCGGTCGTGCGGCGGCGCAGCAGCCTCGCCGTTTCGAGTTGGGGGAGCAGTTCTCCGGTCGCCGGGCCGAAGAGTTCCAGATCCGCTTCCGTCAGCGGCAGTTCCTCGGCCGCCGCGCAGAGGTGGGGGGCGAGGACGTACGGGTTGTCGGGGTCCAGGACGGTGGCCTCCACCGGCTGGCGGAACAGCGCCTCTGGATGGTGGACGAGATACGTGTCCAGCGGATCGTCCCGGGCGACCAGTACGGCCAGGGCGCCCTGCCCCGAGCGCCCGGCGCGGCCCGCCTGCTGCCACAGGGAGGCTCGGGTGCCCGGGTAGCCGGTGATCAGTACGGCGTCCAGGCCCGAGACGTCCACGCCCAGCTCCAGGGCGGTCGTGGCGGCCAGGCCCAGCAGCTCGCCCGAGTGCAGGGCGCGCTCCAGGGCCCGGCGCTCCTCCGGCAGATAGCCGCCCCGGTAGGCCGCGACCCGCCGGGGCAGGGACCGGTCCACCTCGGCGAGCCGTTCCTGGGTGATCACGGAGATCAGCTCGGCGCCGCGCCGGGAGCGCACGAAGGCCACCGTACGGATGCCCTGGACGACCAGGTCGGTCAGCAGGTCGGCGGTCTCCGCCGTGGCCGTGCGGCGCACGGGGGCGCCCCGCTCACCCCGCAGCTCGGTGAGCAGCGGCGGCTCCCAGAGGGCGAAGACCACCTCGCCGCGCGGGGAGGCGTCGTCGGTGATCTCCGTCACCTGTACGCCGGTGAGCCGGGAGGCGGCGGCGGCCGGATCGCTGGCGGTGGCGGAGGCGAGCAGGAAGACCGGGTCGGAGCCGTAGCGGGCGCACAGCCGCCGCAGCCGGCGCAGGACCTGGGCCACGTGGGAGCCGAAGACACCGCGGTAGGTGTGGCACTCGTCGATCACGACATAGCGCAGCGCGCGCAGGAAGGAGGACCAGCGGGGGTGGGCGGGGAGGATCCCGCGGTGCAGCATGTCCGGGTTGGTCAGGACGTAGTTCGCGTACTGGCGCACCCATTCGCGTTCCTCGAAGGGGGTGTCCCCGTCGTAGGCGGCGGCGCGGACGGCGTTGCCCAGCGGGGCGGCCAGGTCCCGTACGGCGCGCCGCTGGTCGGCGGCCAGGGCCTTGGTGGGGGACAGGTACAGGGCGGTCGCGCCCCGGCCGTTGGACGCCTCCGCGCCGTCCACGAGGGCCGAGAGCACGGGCGCCAGATACGCGAGGGACTTGCCCGAGGCGGTGCCCGTGGCCACGACCACGGACTCTCCGTCCAGGGCGAGCTCGGCTGCCGCGGCCTGGTGTTCCCACGGATGGCCGATCCCGGCCGCCTGGATCGCGGCCACGACATCCGTCCGGATGCGATCAGGCCAGACTGCATGACGACCCGCCCGAGGGGGCAAGTGCTCCGTATGGGTGATGCGCGCAGACCGGAAAGGCCCCCGTGACAGGCGGTCCAGGACCGTTCCGGGGGTGGGTCGTGAGTCCGCGGGTGCCGTGGGCCGACCGGGACCTTGAGTGTTGGCCATCGGAACCGAGTGTGTCACCGGCGTGCGGGACAATGGTCCGAAGGCGTCGTGCGCGCCTGCCGGTAAGTGATTGAATGCCATCGCGGCAGCCAATCCCTCACCTACCTTCGGGTGGGGAGGCCCCTGGGGGGCGCCGCTCGATAGCAAGGTGCTGGAGGATCCGTGGACCTGTCCCTGTCGACTCGCACTGTCGGCGACCGTACGGTCGTGGAGGTCGGTGGCGAGATTGATGTGTATACCGCGCCCAAGCTGCGCGAGCAGTTGGTCGAGTTGGTGAATGACGGCAGCTACCACCTGGTCGTCGACATGGAGCGAGTGGACTTTCTCGACTCCACCGGACTCGGTGTGCTGGTGGGAGGTCTCAAGCGCGTCCGCGCGCACGAGGGGTCGCTCCGCCTGGTGTGCAACCAGGAGCGCATCCTCAAGATCTTCCGCATCACCGGTCTGACCAAGGTGTTCCCGATCCACACCACGGTGGAAGACGCCGTCAACGCCACCGACTGACGGCTCCTCGCCCGGTCTCCGGCGGCCTTCGGGCGGTCGGGCGCCGGCGAGGAGAGCAGGGGTACCCGGGCCATGCGGGCCCGGGCCCCTGGCACAGCACGCCCGTAGTCCGAGGGGGATGCGCATGGCCACCGTTGAACTGCGCTTCAGCGCCCAGCCCGAACACGTCCGGACGGCCCGCCTGGTCGCGGCCGCCGTGGCGCGCAGGGCCGGTGTGGAGGAAGCCGTCCTCGACGAGGTCCGCCTCGCCGTGGGCGAAGCCTGTTCACGTGCCGTCGGACTCCACCGCGGCATCGGGCTGACCGCGCCCGTCCGCGTGGTGCTGACCGAGGAGGACAAGACGTTCTCCATCGAGGTCGGCGACGAGGTGCCCATGGCGGGCGCCGGTACGGGCGAGGCGTCGGCCGGCGGCGCCGCCGCGGACTCCGACGTCGACACCGAGGACGAGATGGGCCTCGCGGTGATCAGCGGGCTCGTCGACGACCTCGAGGTGACCAGTGGGGAATCGGGCGGGACCATCCGGATGAGCTGGCCCGTCTCCGGATCCTCCGATCTTCCTTAGGGATCACCCACGGAGGATTACGTCCTATCTTCCGATCTTAATCAAGGCCCTGCTGAGCAGGGCCTTTTTTGATTTCCCCGGAGCGGCGACCGTCCGCCAATGGCTTTACCCCATTACTGCTTTCGAGGGTAATGGAGTGACCCGTTCGATTGCTGGGGAGCAAGACCACGCCAATTGCGTTTCCTGCACACTGTTTTGATCGGGGTGCGCTCCTTACAATCCGTCCACATCTTGAGCTCATCACGTCAAGGAGGACGAATGACGGGGCTCTTCACCCCTTTGGCGCCGGGTCGCACCGCCGATCTGGCATCCGCAGTACTCACCGATGACAATCGGCTCATCGTGATGGTCATCGCGGCCGTGGCGATCGCCGCGCTCGTCGTCGCGCAGATCCTGGTCCGCCAGGTCCTCGCCGCCGACGAGGGGACCGACAGCATGAAGCAGATCGCCGCCGCCGTCCAGGAAGGCGCCAACGCCTACCTCGGCCGGCAGCTGCGCACCCTCGGCATCTTCGCCGTCGTGGTCTTCTTCCTGCTCTTCCTGCTCCCCGCCGACGACTGGTCCCAGCGGGCGGGCCGCTCCGCCTTCTTCCTCGTCGGCGCGCTCTTCTCGGCCGCCACCGGCTACATCGGCATGCGCCTCGCGGTCCGCGCCAACGTCCGCGTCGCCGCCGCCGCGCGCGAGGCCACCCCGGCCGAGGGGGAGCCCGCCAAGGACCTCACCGAGGTCTCCCACAAGGCGATGCGGATCGCCTTCCGCACCGGTGGCGTCGTCGGCATGTTCACCGTCGGCCTCGGCCTCCTCGGCGCCTCCTGCGTGGTACTGGTCTACGCCGCCGACGCGCCCAAGGTGCTGGAGGGCTTCGGCCTCGGCGCCGCCCTGATCGCGATGTTCATGCGGGTCGGCGGCGGCATCTTCACCAAGGCCGCCGACGTCGGCGCCGACCTGGTCGGCAAGGTCGAGCAGGGCATTCCGGAGGACGACCCGCGCAATGCCGCGACCATCGCCGACAACGTGGGCGACAACGTCGGGGACTGCGCCGGAATGGCGGCCGACCTCTTCGAGTCCTACGCCGTCACCCTCGTGGCCGCGCTGATCCTCGGCAAGGCCGCCTTCGGCGACCTGGGCCTCGCCTTCCCGCTGATCGTCCCCGCCATCGGCGTGATCACCGCCATGATCGGCATCTTCGCGGTCTCCCCGCGCCGCAGCGACCGCAGCGGCATGACCGCGATCAACCGCGGCTTCTTCATCTCCGCCGTGATCTCCCTGGTGCTCGTCGGGATCGCCGTCTACGCCTACCTGCCCGCCACCTACGGGGAGCTCGTCGGCGTCGACAACCCGGCGATCAGCACCCACTCCGGCGACCCCCGCGTCCTGGCCGTCGTCGCCGTCGCCATCGGCATCGTGCTGGCCGCCCTGATCCAGCAGCTGACCGGCTACTTCACCGAGACCACCCGCCGTCCCGTCCGCGACATCGGCAAGTCCTCCCTGACCGGCGCGGCCACCGTCGTCCTCGCCGGCATCTCCATCGGCCTGGAGTCCGCCGTCTACACGGCCCTGCTCATCGGCCTCGGCGTCTACGGCGCGTTCCTGCTCGGCGGTACGTCGATCATGCTCGCGCTGTTCGCGGTGGCCCTGGCCGGCACCGGCCTGCTCACCACCGTCGGCGTCATCGTCGCCATGGACACCTTCGGTCCCGTCTCCGACAACGCCCAGGGCATCGCCGAGATGTCCGGCGACGTCGAGGGCGCCGGCGCGCAGGTCCTGACCGACCTGGACGCCGTCGGCAACACCACCAAGGCCATCACCAAGGGCATCGCCATCGCCACGGCCGTGCTCGCCGCGGCCGCGCTGTTCGGCTCGTACAGCGACGCGATCGCGACCGCGGTCAAGGAGGTCGGTGCCAAGGCCGGGGAGATGAACCTCAGCCTGGACATCGCCCAGCCCAACAACCTGGTCGGGCTGATCCTCGGCGCGGCCGTGGTGTTCCTGTTCTCCGGCCTCGCGATCAACGCGGTCTCGCGTTCCGCGGGCGCCGTGGTCTACGAGGTGCGCCGGCAGTTCCGGGAGCACCCCGGGATCATGGACTACACCGAGAAGCCCGAGTACGGGCGCGTCGTCGACATCTGCACCAAGGACGCGCTGCGCGAGCTCGCCACACCCGGCCTGCTCGCCGTCCTGACCCCGATCGCCGTGGGCTTCACCCTCGGTGTCGGCGCCCTCGGCTCCTTCCTCGCGGGTGCCATCGGCACCGGCACGCTGATGGCGGTGTTCCTCGCGAACTCCGGCGGCGCGTGGGACAACGCGAAAAAGCTGGTGGAGGACGGCCACCACGGCGGCAAGGGCAGCGAGGCCCATGAGGCGGTCGTCATCGGCGACACCGTCGGCGACCCGTTCAAGGACACGGCCGGTCCCGCCATCAACCCGCTGCTCAAGGTGATGAACCTGGTGGCCCTGCTGATCGCACCCGCCGTCGTGCAGTTCAGCTACGGCCCGGACAGCAGCGCGACGGTGCGCGCGATCGTCGCCGTCCTCGCGATCGGTGTGATCATCGGCACGGTCTACATCTCCAAGCGCCGCGGCATCGCCGTCGGCGACGACCCCGACGGCGGGGCGGCCGAACGGGTGGCCCAGTCCCCCGGCCCCGCCACGGTCACCTGACCGAGGCCCTGCGGAGCGGGCCGCTGCCGGGCCGGTGGTACGGGGCCGGCGGTACGGGGCCGGCGGTGCGCCCGAACGGCGGACGGGCGGCGCGGACCGACGCGCCGCCCGTCCGCCTTTGCGCATGGCCCCGGGGGAGCCGTGTATCTTCCGGGCCGAGAGCCTTCGAAGGGACCAATCCGGTGAACAAGAAGCTTGCGGCCGCCTTGTCGGGCGGTGCGGTGCTGATGCTCGTCCTGTCCGGCTGCGGCGGGGACGACGGCGACGAGAAGGCGAACGCCTGGGCCAAGAAGGTCTGCGACCAGTGGCAGCCCGAACTCAAGAAGATCGAGACGGCCAACGCCGACATCAAGCGGGTGGCGACGGAGAGCGTCAAGTCCGACGAGGTCAAGCAGACCGACTCGGCGGCGTTCGCCACGATGTCCGAGTCCTACAAGACGATGGGCTCGGCCCTCCAGCAGGCGGGCGTCCCGCCGGTCAAGGACGGCGCCTCGACCCAGGCGGCCGCGGTCAAGGGCTTCGAGGACACCTCCAAGGGCTACGCCGACCTCAAGGCGAAGATGGACGCCCTCGACCCCGCGGACAAGACCAAGTTCGCCGACGGCCTCAAGGAGGTCGCCGGCGGCCTCAAGACGGCCACGCAGGGCGGTCAGGACGCGCTGACCACGCTCAACTCGGGCGGTCTGGACAAGGCCATCAGCGGCCAGAAGGGCTGCCAGGTCGCCGCGCCCACCTCGGCCTCCGAGTAGCCGCACGCCAGGGCGGCCGGGCTCCCGCGAGGGGGCCGGGGCCGCCCTTCGGCGCATCCGGGCCCGGGTTGATCGGCAGGACGGCCCCCAGCGGACACAATGGACGCGTGAGTACCACCAGCCTCCCCACGCCCGAACACGCCGCCGAACTCCGCAGCGCCCTGCTGGCCGCCGGTTTCACCGCCGACGGGCTGCTCGACCTGCTCGGCGCCCCCGCCTACGCCGCCCTGGCCCGCAGCGAGACGGTGCCCGCCCTGCGCGCCACCCGGGCCGGCGGCGACGGCCCGCTCGCGAGCCTGGTCCGGCTGTTCCTGCTCCAGCAGCCCCTGCCGTACGCGGACGCCGAGCGCGCGCTGCCCGTCGGGGCGGCCCTGGCCGACGGCTGGCTGCGGCGCGAGGAGGGCGCCGAGGGCGGGGACACCGTACGGGCCACCGTCGACGTGCGTCCGTACGGCGGTCCGGACGGGGAGGACTGGTTCATCGTCTCCGACCTCGGCTGCGCCGTCGGCGGGGCCGGCGGGATCGGCAGCCGCGAGGAGGGCGTGGTCCTCGGCGTCGGCGGTGCCTCCACCACCCTGGCCGGGATCACCGTCCGCACCCCGGTCGGCTCCGCGCTCGACGTCGGCACCGGATCCGGCATCCAGGCGCTGCACGCCGCGCAGCACGCCACCCGCGTCACCGCCACCGACGTCAACCCCAGGGCACTGGAATTCACCCGTCTGACGCTCGCACTCTCCGGGGCGCAGGAGGCCGAGCTGCTCACCGGCTCCCTCTTCGAGCCGGTCGGAGAGGCCACGTACGACCTGATCGTGTCGAACCCGCCCTTCGTGATCTCCCCCGGCGCCCGGCTGACGTACCGGGACGGCGGCATGGGCGGCGACGACCTGTGCCGGACGCTGGTGCAGCAGGCGGGGGACCGGCTCAACCCGGGCGGCTACGCGCAGTTCCTCGGCAACTGGCAGCACGTCGAGGGCGAGGACTGGCGCGACCGGCTCCGCTCCTGGGTGCCGCGCGGCTGCGACGCCTGGATCGTGCAGCGCGATGTGCAGGACGTCACCCAGTACGCGGAGCTGTGGCTGCGCGACGCGGGGGACCACCGCACCGACCCCGCCGAGTACGCCCGCCGGTACGAGGACTGGCTCGACGAGTTCGAGGCGCGCAAGACCAGGTCCGTCGGCTTCGGGTGGATCACCTTGCGCCGGACGGACGCCGCCGAGCCCTCGATCGTGATCGAGGAGTGGCCGCACTCGGTGGAGCAGCCGCTCGGCGATGCCGTCCTGGCCCACTTCGCCCGCCAGGACTACCTGCGCGCACACGATGACGCGGCCCTGCTGGAGGCCCATTTCGTGCTCGCGACGGAGGTGGTCCAGGAGCAGGTCGGCGCGCCCGGCGCGGAGGACCCGGAGCATGTCGTGCTGCGCCAGAGCCGCGGGATGATGCGCGCCACCAAGGTCGACACGGTCGGCGCGGGCTTCGCCGGGGTGTGTGACGGGTCACTGAGCGCGGGCCGGATCCTCGACGCGATCGCGCAGCTGATGCAGGAGGACGCCGTCGTCCTGCGGGACCGGACCCCGGAGGCCATCCGGATGCTGGTGGAGCAGGGCTTCCTGGAGCCGGTGGCACGCCCGGAGCGCTAGGCGCGGATCGCCGCGGCCCCTGACCGGCGCCGGGATGTAACCCGCGGTTCGCCCGCCGTATCCCGGGGTCCGGCAGGCTGCCGCACAGCGGGGATCCGGGGGGAGCCCGCGGGCGGCCCGGGGGATCGGGGTGCGGCACGGAAGGCGGTACGTCGCTCCTCGCGACGGCCGTGTTCCCGCTGTTCGTGGCCGCTCGCAGCCCGGACGGGAGCGCGCGCCGGCCACCGTGCGCCGGTGGTGGAGGGCGCGCGCCCCGTCGGGCCCGCCGTGGCGCCGCGCCGTGCGATGCGGCGCCCCCGCCCTACGGGATGTGGCGGCGCGCACGTCCAAGCCGCGACGGCGGGGTCCCGCGCCGGGCGCGCCGGCTGTCGCGGCGGGAAAAGACGACGTCGGAGGGGGTGCGGAGGCGCGGCCAGACGGCCCTCCGGCCACCCGGCCCGGTGACCGGGAGGGGTCCGGCGCGGCATCCGGGCGGCAGAAACGGCACTTGTCGGGTTACCGTTCGAGTGGCCGTTGCGGGCTTGTGCCGTTTGACACGGGGGCGGGTTGTACCGTCACACTCCGCAGCGTCGCCGTACTGCGACCGAGTGCCGACCGGAGAGAAGAGCCAAGTTGTCCCCGACTAGCGAGACCGCAAAGGGCGGCCGCCGACTCGTCATCGTCGAGTCCCCTGCCAAGGCGAAGACGATCAAGGGCTACCTCGGCCCGGGATACGTCGTCGAGGCGAGCGTCGGGCACATCCGCGACCTCCCGAACGGCGCGGCCGAGGTTCCCGACAAGTACACGGGCGAGGTCCGCCGCCTCGGTGTGGACGTCGAGCACGACTTCCAGCCGATCTACGTCGTCAACGCCGACAAGAAGGCCCAGGTCCGCAAGCTCAAGGAGCTGCTGGCCGAGTCCGACGAACTCTTCCTCGCCACCGATGAGGACCGCGAGGGCGAAGCCATCGCGTGGCACCTGCAGGAAGTCCTCAAGCCCAAGGTCCCCGTCCACCGGATGGTCTTCCACGAGATCACCAAGGACGCGATCCGCGACGCCGTCGCCAACCCGCGCGAGCTGAACCAGCGCATGGTCGACGCCCAGGAGACCCGCCGCATCCTCGACCGCCTCTACGGCTACGAGGTCTCGCCGGTCCTGTGGAAGAAGGTCATGCCGCGCCTGTCGGCCGGCCGCGTCCAGTCCGTGGCCACCCGCCTCGTCGTCGAGCGGGAGCGCGAGCGCATCGCCTTCCGCTCCGCCGAGTACTGGGACCTGACCGGAACCTTCGCCACCGGCCGCGCCGGGGACCCGTCCGACCCGTCCTCGCTGGTCGCCCGCCTGAACACGGTGGACGGCAAGCGCGTCGCGCAGGGCCGTGACTTCGGCGCGAACGGGCAGCTCAAGAGCGAGGTGCTGCACCTCGACGAGGCGAACGCCCGCGCGCTGGCCGCCGCACTCTCGGACACCGCGTTCGCCGTCCGCTCGGTCGAGTCCAAGCCGTACCGCCGGTCCCCGTACGCCCCGTTCCGTACGACGACGCTCCAGCAGGAAGCCTCGCGCAAGCTCGGTTTCGGGGCGAAGGCGACCATGCAGGTGGCGCAGAAGCTGTACGAGAACGGCTTCATCACCTACATGCGTACGGACTCCACCACGCTCTCCGACACGGCCGTGTCGGCCGCGCGGGCGCAGGTCACGCAGCTGTACGGCGCCGACTACCTGCCGGAGAAGCCGCGCGTCTACGCGGGCAAGGTCAAGAACGCGCAGGAGGCGCACGAGGCGATCCGGCCCTCGGGTGATCGTTTCCGCACCCCGGCCGAGACGGGCCTGACCGGCGACCAGTTCCGGCTGTACGAGCTGATCTGGAAGCGGACCGTCGCCTCCCAGATGAAGGACGCGACCGGCAACAGCGTCACCGTGAAGATCGGCGGCCGTGCCTCCGACGGTCGCGACGCAGAGTTCAGCGCCTCCGGCAAGACGATCACCTTCCACGGCTTCATGAAGGCGTACGTCGAGGGCGCGGACGACCCGAACGCCGAGCTCGACGACCGCGAGCGGCGCCTGCCGCAGGTCGCGGAGGGCGACGCGCTGGCCGCCGAGGAGATCACGGCGGACGGGCACGCGACCAAGCCGCCGGCCCGCTACACCGAGGCATCGCTGGTCAAGGAGCTGGAGGAGCGCGAGATCGGCCGCCCGTCGACCTACGCGTCGATCATCGGCACCATCCTCGACCGCGGCTACGTCTTCAAGAAGGGCACGGCGCTCGTGCCGTCCTTCCTGTCCTTCGCCGTGGTGAACCTGCTGGAGAAGCACTTCGGGCGGCTCGTCGACTACGACTTCACCGCGAAGATGGAGGACGACCTCGACCGCATCGCGCGGGGCGAGGCCCAGTCCGTGCCGTGGCTCAAGCGCTTCTACTTCGGCTCCGAGGACGCCACCGAGGTCGTGCCCGCGGGCGGCGACCACCTGGGCGGCCTGAAGGAGCTGGTCACGGACCTCGGCGCGATCGACGCCCGGGAGATCTCCTCCTTCCCGGTCGGCGAGGGCATCGTGCTGCGGGTCGGCCGCTACGGACCGTACGTGGAGCGCGGTGAGAAGGACGCCGAGGGCCACCAGCGGGCCGACATCCCCGACGACATGGCTCCCGACGAGCTGACGGTCGCGTACGCGGAGGAGCTGTTCGCGAAGCCGAGCGGGGAGTTCCAGCTCGGCAAGGACCCCGTCAGCGGCAACGAGATCGTCGCCAAGGACGGCCGCTACGGGCCGTACGTGACGGAGATCCTGCCCGAGGGCACGCCGAAGACCGGCAAGAACGCGGTCAAGCCGCGCACCGCCTCGCTCTTCAAGACGATGAGCCTGGACACGGTCACCCTCGACGACGCCCTCAAGCTGATGTCGCTGCCGCGCGTCGTCGGCGCGGACGCGGAGGGCGTGGAGATCACGGCCCAGAACGGCCGCTACGGCCCGTACCTCAAGAAGGGCACGGACTCGCGGTCGCTGGAGACCGAGGACCAGCTCTTCACGATCACCCTCGACGAGGCCCTGGCCATCTACGCGCAGCCCAAGCAGCGCGGCCGGGCGGCGGCCAAGCCGCCGCTCAAGGAGCTGGGCACGGACCCGGTCAGCGAGAAGCCCGTGGTCGTCAAGGACGGCCGCTTCGGGCCCTACGTGACGGACGGCGAGACGAACGCGACCCTGCGCCGGGACGACGACGTCGAGACGATCACGCCGGAGCGCGGCTACGAGCTGCTCGCCGAGAAGCGGGCGAAGGCCCCGGCCAAGAAGACGGCGAAGAAGGCCGTCAAGAAGGCTCCGGCGAAGAAGGCGCCCGCCAAGAAGGCGACGGCGGCGACGAAGACCGCCGCGGCGAAGAAGACGACGGCCAAGAAGACGACGACCGCGAAGAAGACCGCGGCGAAGAAGACGGCGGCCTCCGCGTCCGACGAGTGACCGGCCAAGCCAGCCTCGCCGGCGTTTGAGGCGCGGGGTCCGGGGTCGGAGCCCCCGAACCCCGCACTGCCGGCGGGGCGGGTCCGGGCCGCCCCCGGGAAGGTGGGTGCGGGGTCACACCCCGCCTCGTCCACAGCCCTCCGCACCCGCCAAGCGCAGCGGATAGGCTGGGCGGATGACGCGAGCCGAGCAGCCGGCGGTCGTGACCGCCCCGGCGAACCCCACCTACGACGAAGCCCTAGCCGCGGATTCCCGTGAGCGTGCGGTGCGCGCGCTGCTGCGCACTCCCAGGCTGCGGCGGCTGTGGAGCGCCCAGCTGGTGAGCGGCATCGGAGATGCCCTCGCCCTGCTGGTGCTGGTGCTGCTGGCCCTTCAGGCGGCCGTCTCCGAAGGGGCCTTCGGCGGCGGCTACCGCGGAGCGGCCCTCACCGTCGCCGTCGTGTTCGGCGTCCGGATCCTCGCCACCCTCCTCTTCGGCGCCGTCCTGCTCGGCCCGCTGGCCGGGCTCCTCGGCGCCGAGGGCAAGCTGGACCGCCGCTGGACGATGATCGGCGCCGACGGCATCCGCCTCGCGCTCTTCGTCGTCGCCCCGCTGTGGCTCGACTGGATCCCGGCCCACGCGCTCACCGCGCTGCTGGCCACCGTCTTCGTCGCGGGCGCCGCCGAGCGGCTGTGGACGCTGGCCAAGGAGAGCGCGGCGCCCGCCCTGCTGCCCGCGCCGCCGCCGGAGGGAGCCACCGTACGGCCGCTGCCGGACCATATGGATGCCCTGCGGCGGCTGACCCTGCGCACCTCCTTCGCGGCACTGCCCGTGGCCGCGGCCGTGCTGCTCGCCGCGACCCTGGTCGGCAAGGCGCTCGGGCTCGGCGTGGACTGGTTCGCCGCGAACCAGGCCGCCCTCGGCTCGTACGTGGCCTCCGGCCTGTTCGCCGCGTCGGTGTCGCTGCTGCTCCCGCTGGTGCTGCCGACGGGGACGACCCCGCGGCCGCGCTCCCCGCTGGAGGGCCTGCGCGCCCCCAAGGCCGGGGACCGCCCGGACAAGGGGCGTACGGGGGCCGTTCCGCTGCTCGTGCTGAGCTGCGCCGCCGTCGCCGGAGCGGTGGCCTGCGCCGTCGCCGTATCGGTCCTGCACGCCTTCGACCTCGGCGGGGGCCCGGCGGCGTACGCGCTGTTCGTCCTCGCGCTGGTCGGTGGTACCGCCGCCGGGATCCGCGTCAACCAGGCCGGCAAGGTGCTGCCCGGCCTGTCCCGGCGCCGGCAGCTCGCCCTCGCCATCGCGGTGACCGGTGTCGCGCTGCTGCTGACCGGGCTGGTGCCCGACACGGCGACCGTCCTGTTCCTCTCGCTGCTCGCCGGCCTCGCCGCGGGCGTCGCGGCCAACACCGGGCACACCCTGCTGGACCAGGAGACCGAGGAGTTCCGCCGGGCCCGGGTCACCGAGCACCTGCAGGCCGCCGTCCGGGTGGCCGTGGCCGTCGGCGCCCTCGCCGCGCCGCTGCTGGCCGCCGCGATCGGGCCGCACCGGCTGACCGGCGCCGAGGTCGTCTTCTCGCACGGCGGCGCCGCCTTCACGCTGATGCTGGTCGGCGCGCTGCTGCTGCCCGTCGCCGTCGTGGTGCTCATCAAGGCCGACGACCGCGGCGGTGTCCCGCTGCGGCGGGACCTGCGCGACGCGCTGCGCGGCGGCGAGCCCGCCCAGGCGCCCGCCGCGACCGGCTTCTTCATCGCCCTGGAGGGCGGCGACGGAGCCGGCAAGTCCACCCAGGTGAAGGCCCTCGCCGACTGGATACGGGGCAAGGGCCACGAGGTCGTCGTGACGCGCGAGCCGGGGGCCACCCCCGTCGGCAAGCGGCTGCGTTCGATCCTCCTCGACGTCTCCTCGGCCGGGCTGTCGAACCGCGCCGAGGCCCTGCTGTACGCCGCGGACCGCGCGGAGCACGTGGACACGGTGGTGCGCCCGGCCCTGGAGCGCGGCGCCGTCGTCATCTCCGACCGCTACATCGACTCCTCGGTGGCCTACCAGGGCGCCGGCCGCGACCTGTCCCCGACGGAGATCGCCCGGATCTCGCGCTGGGCCACCGACGGGCTCGTACCGCACCTGACCGTGCTGCTCGACGTATCGCCGGAGGCGGCGCGGGAGCGGTTCACGGAGGCGCCGGACCGGCTGGAGTCGGAGCCCGCGGAATTCCACCAGCGGGTGCGCTCCGGCTTCCTGACCCTGGCCGCGGCCGACCCCGGCCGCTACCTCGTGGTCGACGCGGGGCAGGACCCCGACTCGGTGACCACCGTCGTACGCCACCGGCTGGACCGGATGCTTCCGCTCTCGGAGGCGGAGGTGGCCGCCCAGGCGGAGGCCCGCCGTCTCGCCGAGGAGGAGGCGCGGCGCAAGGCCGAGGAAGAGGCCGCGCGCAAGGCGGAGGAGGAGCGGCTGCGGGCCGAGGAAGAGGCACGCAAGGCCCGCGAGGCGGAGGAGGCCCGGCGCAAGGCCGAGGAGGAGGCCGCCCGCCGGGCGGAGGAGGAGCGGCTGCGCGCCGAGGAGGAGGCCCGCGCCCGGGCCGAGGCCGAGCGGCTGCGGATCGAGGCCGAGGAGAAGGCGCGCGCGGCGGAGGCCGAGCGGCTGCGCAAGCAGGCCGAGGAGGAGGCCCGGCTGCGGGCCGAGGCCGAGGAGCGGCGGCGGGAGAAGCAGCGGCGGGCCGAGGAGGCCCTGGTGAAGGCCGAGGAGGCGCGGCGGCTGGTGGAGGCGCAGGCGGCGGAGGCGGCGGCCAAGGCGGCTGCTGCCGCGGCGGCTGCGGCTGAAGCGGCTGCGGCTGAGGCGGCGGCTGCTACCGCTCCTGCTCCTGCTTCTTCTGCTGCTCCTGCGGATTCACCGGCTCCCCGGGTGCCGATGACCAAGGAGCCGTATCCGGACGACGCGGTCACGGTGGAGACGCCGGTGGTGAAGCGGGTGCTGCGGCCGGACGATGTCACCGAGACCGTTCCGGTGCCGAAGGTGAAGCCGGAGCAGTCGGCGGATGCCTCTTCGGTGGAGGAGACCGCGGTGCTGCCGCCGGTCCGATCGGTGGACGAGACGGCGGTGCTGCCGCCGGTGCGTACGGACGACGCGCGGGGCGCGGACACCAGCACCGGCACCGGCTCGGGTTCGGGCTCGGGCTCGGGCTCGGGCTCGGGCGGCGAGGCCGGCTCCGGCAGCGGTGGTGGGTACCGCTCGGCCACGCGGCCGACGGCCCAGCGCCCCGCCGAGGACCCGGCCGACCGGGTGCCCTCGGGCCTCTTCCGCGACTCCGGCAACGACCGGACGCGGGAGCTGCCCGTCCTCGACGAGGACGGCCGGCCGCGCCGCCCCCGCCCGGACTGGGCGGAGGAGACCCCGCTGGACGACCTGCCCACGCTGGCCGACGAACTGCTGGGACGCCGGGACGACGCGGACGGCGAGGACGACGGCGACGAGGACGGGCGCCGGCCCCGCCGCCGTCGCTGACGCGGGCGCGCGGTCGCCCGTACGGGATTGTCAGTGGCGCCCGCCACAATGGGTGCACGGAGAGTGAGAGGTGGTGGGCGGGATGCCCGTATGGGACGACCTGGTAGGGCAGGAGCGGGTGCACACGCAGCTGTCCGCCGCCGCCCGCGACGCCGATGCGCTGGTCACGGCCGCCGCGGAGGGCACCGAGGCGCCCCCGGCGTCGAAGATGACCCACGCCTGGCTGTTCACCGGCCCGCCCGGTTCCGGGCGGGCCACCGCCGCCCGGGCCTTCGCGGCCGCCCTGCAGTGCACCAGCCCCGACCGCGCCCTGGGCGGTGAGCCCGGCTGCGGATTCTGCGAGGGCTGTCACACCACGATGGTCGGCACGCATGCCGATGTGGAGATCGTCCGCACCGATCTCCTGTCGATCGGTGTGAAGGAGACCCGCGACCTGGTGCGGCGCGCCCAGCTCTCACCCGCCGTCGGCCGCTGGCAGGTCATCGTCCTGGAGGACGCGGACCGGCTCACGGAGGGTGCGGGCAACGTCCTGCTCAAGGCCGTCGAGGAGCCCGCCCCCCGGACGGTGTGGCTGCTGTGCGCGCCCTCCCTGGAGGACGTGCTGCCGACGATCCGGTCCCGCTGCCGGCACCTGACGCTGCGCACCCCGGCCGTCGCGGCCGTCGCCGATGTCCTGGTCCGGCGCGACGGCATCGAGCCCGCGGCGGCCGAGGCCGCGGCCCGCGCCACCCAGGGGCACATCGACCGGGCCCGCCGGCTCGCCACCGACCCCTCCGCCCGGGCCCGCCGGGCCTCGGTGCTCAAGCTCCCGCTGCGCGTGGACGATGTGGGCGGCTGCCTCAAGGCCGCGCAGGAGCTGGTCGACGCCGCTGCGGACGATGCCAAGCAGGTCGCCGAGGAGGTCGACGCCAAGGAGACCGAGGAGCTGCGGACCGCCCTCGGCGCCGGGGCGGGCGCGGGCAGCAGGATGCCGCGCGGCACGGCGGGCGTGATGAAGGAGCTGGAGGACCGGCAGAAGCGCCGCCGCACGCGTACCCAGCGCGACACCCTCGACCTGGCGCTGACCGACCTGACCGGCTTCTACCGCGACGTGCTGGCCCTCCAGCTCGGCTCGTCGGTGGCCATCGCCAACGAGGAGATACGCCCCGACCTCGACCGGATCGCCCGGGCCTCGGGCCCCGAGCGGACCCTGCGCCGGATCGAGGCGATCATCGCCTGCCGGGAGGCCCTGGACCGCAACGTCGCCCCGCTGCTGGCGGTGGAGGCGATGACGATGGCGCTGCGCGCGGGCTGAGCCGGCTGAGCCGGCCGACCGATCGGGCCGGGCCGGGCTGGCCGGGCGGGCGGGTCCGTCGGCCGCGCGGGGGCTCCGTACGGGTGTCGCGAGGTGCGCCCGGTTGACGGGGGCTCACCCGTGCGGGCGAACCGTGGACCGGGCCCGGGGAGCCGTACGGCCCCTGTCGTGCCCGGTCCGGGCCACGGAAGGCGTGCGGCCGTCCGGCGCGGGGAGTCCGCCTGCCCCGCTCCGGGACGACGTAGGCTCCGAGGATGGACACCAGTCGTCTGCTGCGTACCACCGGAACCGTGATCGCCGCCGCCGGGCTGCTGCTCACCGGGTGCACGGCCGGTGGATCGGGGAAACTCCAGACCGCCGCATCCTCGGCCCGGCCGTCCCCCGATCCCGCGGCGCTGCGCCCGTACTACGAGCAGAAGCTGACCTGGCGCGACTGTGGTGCCCCCGGATTCCAGTGCTCCACGATGAAGGCGCCGCTGGACTACGCCAACCCCGGCTCCGGGGAGGACGTGGACATCGCCGTCTCGCGCCGTGCGGCCACCGGCCCCGGGAAGAAGATCGGCTCGCTGGTGGTGAACCCGGGCGGACCGGGCGGTTCCGGTATCGGCTACCTCCAGGCGTACGCGGGCATCGGCTACCCGGCGCCGGTCCGCGCCCGCTACGACATGGTCTCCTTCGACCCGCGCGGGGTGCAGCGCAGCAGCCCCGTGGAGTGCCTGAGCGGGCCCGAGATGGACAAGTACACCCAGGTGGACCAGACGCCGGACGACGCGGCGGAGCGGGCCGAGCTGGTGACGGCCTTCAAGCAGTTCGCGGCGGGCTGCAAGACCCGCTCGCAGCGGGTGCTGCCGCACGTCTCCACCGTGGACGCGGCCCGCGACATGGACCTGCTGCGCGCGGTCCTGGGCGACGAGAAGCTGCACTACGTCGGCGCCTCGTACGGGACCTTCCTGGGCGCCACGTACGCGGACCTCTTCCCGGGGCGGGTCGGCCGGCTGGTCCTGGACGGCGCCATGGACCCCGCGAGCCCCTCGCTCGACCTCAACCGGGACCAGACGGCGGGCTTCGAGACCGCCTTCACCTCCTTCGCCAAGGACTGCGCGAAGCAGCCCGACTGCCCGCTCGGGCAGGGCAGCCCGGAGGAGGTGGGCGCCCGCCTCAAGGACTTCTTCCGCAAGCTCGACGCCCAGCCCGTGCCCTCCGGCGACCCGGCCCGCCCGCTGGGCGAGTCCCTGGCGACGACCGGCGTGATCGCCGCGCTGTACGACGAGAGCGCCTGGCCGCAGCTGCGGGAGGCTCTGGAGGCGGCGATGAACGGCGACGGGGCGATGCTCCTGGGCCTGGCCGACAGCTACTACGAGCGCGGCGCGGACGGCAAGTACGCCAACCTGATGTTCGCGAACGCCGCCGTCAACTGCCTGGACCAGCCGCCGGCCTTCAACGGCCCGGAGGCGGTCGACACCGCCCTGCCCTCCTTCGAGAAGGCGTCCCCGGTCTTCGGCGCGGGGCTGGCGTGGGCTGCGCTGAACTGCGCGTACTGGCCGGTGAAGGCCACGGGCACGGCGAAGGAGCTGACGGCGAAGGGCGCCGCCCCGATCGTGGTGGTCGGCACCACCCGCGACCCGGCGACCCCGTACAAGTGGGCCCAGGCCCTGGCCGGCCAGCTGGACTCGGGCACCCTCCTCACCTACGACGGCGACGGCCACACGGCGTACGGCCGCGGCAGCGACTGCGTCGACGGCGCGATCAACCGCTACCTCCTGGAGGGCACACCCCCGAAGCCGGGCACGAAGTGCTGACCTCGGCACCCCGGCGAACAACCTGGTGCGGGGCACCTCCGCACACCCTGTAGACTTGGCGCCGCTGCTGATGAGCGCTCCCTCCCGAGGGAACACTTGTCGAACCAGCGGCGCCGCCTTAGCTCAGTTGGCCAGAGCAACGCACTCGTAATGCGTAGGTCTCGGGTTCGAATCCCGAAGGCGGCTCGGATTAACCCCAGGACTCACTCGCCGTGACCTGGGGTTTTTTCATGCCCTTTACCCATGCGGGCATGCGGCGCCTGGGGTACGGAACCCCGTGCGTGAGCGATGCGTGAGCGGAGGGGCCGTCAGCCCTTCTTGGCGGCCTTCTTGGCCTTGCCCTTCTTCTTTCCCTTGGCCTTCGCCTTCGCGTCCCGCTTGGCCTCCTTGACGGCCATGCTGGCCTGCGCTTCCTGCTCGGCCTTGCGCTGGAGGGGGACCAGCTTGGCGGTGGCCTCGGCGGCGCTCTTGCCTACGTGGGGGAGCACGCTCTGGTAGATGTCGCGCGTGATCCGGGTGTCGCTGTGCCCGAGCGTGTCCGACACGATCTTGATGTCGATGTCGGCCGCCAGCATGAGCGTGGCCGCCCCGTGCCGGAGGTCGTGCAGCCGGATCGGCGGCAGCCCGGAGGCCGCCACGAGCCGCTCGAAGAGATCGGTCACCTTGCCCGGGTGAAGCCAGGAGCCGTCCTCCTGCGTGAAGACGAGCCCGGTGTTCACCCAGGCAGACCCCCACTCTGCGCGGTCGGCTTCCTGCTGCTTACGGTGCCGCTCCAGGACGCCGACGGTGTCGTCGTCGAGTGCGACGACGCGGAAGCCGCTGTCCGTCTTCGGCTCGGACGCCTCAACGTCCCAGCCGGCCTGTACCAGCTGGCCGGTCACGGTGAGGGAATGCCGGTCGAGGTTGGTCTCCGACCAGGGCTGACCGCACGCCTCGCCTCGCCGCAGGCCGCGGAAGGCGATGAGGTGCCACATGGCGTACAGCCGGTCGTCGGCGACGAAGTCGAGGAAGGCGCCCGTCTGTTCCGGCGTCCAGACCATCACCGGCGAGGGCTTCTCGCCGGTCTGCTCCCATTTGGCGACCCGCTCGTCCGTCCACACCAGCGCCTTCGGCTTGCGCACCGGATCGATCTCGACGTGGGCCGCCGGGTTGAACGTGATGATCTGCTGGCCGATCGCGTCGTTCAGGGACGCGCGGAGCGTTGCCTTCACGTGCTGGCGCGTGGCGGGGCCCGTCACCCGGCGGAAGGCTGGCATCGCGTCGAGCGCAGCCTTCAACGCCTTCCGGCGAGCACGGTTCTCGGCCCCCTTCCACGGGATCGTCGCCAACTCATCCACGGCAGCACGCCGCTGGGCGTTCTGCTCCACGACCTCCGCGTTGCCGTCGGCGATGGCCGTGAACATCTCGCTCAGGTGGCTGACCCGCAGCCGGTCAAGGCGCCGGTGCCCGATGTGCGGCTTGAGGTGCACGCGGATGTCGGTCTCGTAGCGGCTGACGCCCGACTTCCGGATCCGCTTGCCCGCCAGCCACCGGTCCAGCCAGTCGGCGACGGTCAGGCTCCCGACGAGGTCCTGGCCGGCCTTGAGCCGCCGCCGCGTCTCCTCCACGTCCGGCAGGGGCAGCTTCTCGCCGCTGACCTCCGCCAGCATCTCGGCGACGAGCTGGATGCCTTCGGGGTCGTCGGCCTTGGCGAGCCCGAGGAGAGCGCGCACATGGTCGAGGTCGGCCTGCGCCGCCTTGACGTTGGCGTACCCGCCACGGGCGAACGAACGCCGGCTGCCGTCCTCGCGGAAAGGCAGCTCCTGGCGTATGGAGTAGGTGCAATGGTTCCTGCTGTTGCGCTTGGGGCAGGAAGTGCCGAATTCCTTGCCGGTCTTGGGGTCGCGGCAGGAGCAGCGGCGGTAGGTGGAGCCCTTCAAATGTCGTCCTCTTCGTCGGTGCCGGTATCGGGTGGGTCGATGTCGGCGAGTGCTGGCGGCAGGTCTGGCGGGGTGGCGCCTTCGTCGCGGATTTCCCATCGGAGGCTGTAGAGCTCCCGCTTGGCGTCCTCGGCCTGTCTGGCGTAGTGGTCCCTCTTGCGTTCGGCTTCCTCGCGCTGGGCGGGGGTGGTCGCCGTCTTGGCCGCGAACCCGGTCCGTTCTGCCTCGTAGAGGGCGGCCTCGATGATGCGGACCAGGCTGGCGTGCCGGTTGAATTCCGGGATGAGTCCGGCGTCGTTGTCGCCGCTGGACTCTTCAGCGGTGAACTTCCGCATGGCGTCCCAGGTCGGGACGAGGTACTGGAAGGGAAGTTCCTGGGTCTCCTCGACATAGCCGACGGGGAAGATCAGGCAGATCGGGGACGTGTACAGGGCCGCAGCCAAGACCATGACGTCCACCAGCGGCAGGTTGGCCCTGCGGCCGGACTCCAGGTTGGCGATGACGTTGCGCGGGATCGGGTGCCCTAGTTCTTCGCATCGGTCTGCCAGCCGTTGGGCGCTCCACCCCATCTCCTTCCGTCGTCGGCGGACCTCGCCGGCGACGTTGTTCTTGATCCGGTCGACCCATTCCGGGAAGTCGTCAGGGTCTTCATCATCCAAACGGCGTTGTGTCATGGAGACACATTAATTTCCTTAGCGTTGTTCTCGTAGGCCTGGAGTCGGATGCGGTCGCCGTGTTCGCCGAGGGCTGTGACGAGAGGAGCGCTGCGTGCGCGATGAACCGATGGTCGGCCAGTCGAACGGCATGAGGCGGGACGAGTTGCTGGCCCTCCCGGTGGCCATTGACCTGGATACCGGCAACCGGGCCCTGGGTCTCGGGCGGAGCAAGGGTTACGAGTTGACCAAGCGGGGCGAGTACCCGTGCAAGGTTCTGAGGCTGGGCAAGGCGTACCGCGTGGTGACCGCCGACCTGTTGAATCTGCTGGGTCTGGCCGCTTGAGAGCGAGAGAAGGTAGCAGACCCTTCTGCGCTGAGCTGACACAGAAACGCTGGACTGTCCCCGGGGTCGTACGTACTGTTCGTCGTCGCCCCGCGTGGCCAGGTGCCCACGAGAGACGAACGAGCCCCCGGCAGGCCGACGTCGGAGGCACCCGCAACATCCCCATCCGCGACCGCACGGTCAACCCCGGAGGCATGCACGGCCGCAGCCACCGGAGAAGGAGCTGCCCCTTGGAAGCTGCGATACCTGACACCGAATCCGCATCCGGTACGGCCACCTGGCCGCCGACCGCGATCCCCGGCCAGCCGGGCGCCCGCCTCCAGGATCCACAGCCTGTGGGTGCAGAAGCACCCGAGATCCCTGTGGCGGAGGTCCGGCCCGCCAAGGAGGACGCCCCTCTTGTCGGCCCTCTTACTGAGGGCGGGCAGGTCCTGTGCGACCTGCGCGCGGAGATCAGCCGCTATGTCGTGCTGCCGAACGATGAGGCCCTCACGGCGGTGACGCTGTGGGTGGCTGCCACCCACCTGCAGACCGCGTGGCAGCATGCCCCGCGCTTGGCGGTGCTGGGCCCGGCCAGGCGGTGCGGCAAGTCGAGGCTCCTGGACGTCATCACCGAAGTCGTCCATAACCCGCTGATCACGGTGAACGCCTCCGCCGCCGCGATCTTCCGGTCGATCACCGACGTCCCGCCTACGCTGCTCGTCGACGAGGTCGACACGATCTTCGGCTCCGTGAAAGTGGCGGAGAAGAACGAGGAGATGCGCGGGCTCCTCAACGCGGGCCACCAGCGCAACCGTCCCACCCTGCGGGTGTCCGGGCCCAACCACGAAGTGGTTCAGTTCCCCACCTTCGCGATGGCCGCCCTCGCCGGCATCGGGAACCTGCCGGACACCGTCATGGACCGGTCCATCGTCCTGCGAATGCGCCGCCGAGGGGGCGACGAGAGCGTCGAGGAGTTTCGCGTCCCGCGGGACGTCGCCAAGCTCCACGATCTGCGTGACCGCCTCAAGGTGTGGCTTCTCCCTCGGCACACGGAGGCGATGGATCTGGTGCCGCCCATGCCGGTCCGAGACCGGGCAGCCGACACCTGGCAGCCGCTGATCGCCGTGGCCGATCTCGCCGGTGGCCAGTGGCCCGCCCGCGCACGCACCGCGTGCGCGCGGATGGTCGCCGCCGAAACCGAGGCCGAGGAGGAGCACCCCGGTGGTGCGCGGATCCTCGCGGACATCCGCCGCGTCTTCGCAGCCCAGCGCGACGTCGACAGCCTCACCACCGAGGAACTCCTGCACCACCTGTGCCAGGACCCGGAGGGCCCGTGGGCGGAGTGGGGGCGAGGCGGGTTGAAGCCTCGTGACCTCGGCGCGATGCTGCGCGAGTTCGGCATCCGCTCCGGCAACGTCCGGCTCGCCGACGGAACCCAGCGCAAGGGCTACATGCGCCACAAGTTCCTTGATCCCTGGCAGCGCTACTGCCCCACTGTCCACCCCGTAGGCCCCACCGGTCCGCCCAGCGAGAGCTGACACCCGAGCCGCCACGGTTGCCGTCCTTGCCGTCCCTGCCGTGACACCGCAGGTCAACAGGCATGCGGCCAAGACGGCAACCGGGCCCAAGACGGAACCCACCCAGGACGGCACCCGCATCCGTCTTGCCCCGTCCCCAACGTCTTGGCCCGTATCACCCCAGGTCACAGTGCTGCCGTCCCAGACGGCAGACAGCAGGTCGCCGTCCGTCGAGCGAGAGCACCGGCATCCGAAATCGGCCGGGCGACCCCGCCCTCGCATGACGCCCAAGACGCCCGCACTGCCCGCCAAGACGGAAGGCCGGCGCGCCCCCGTACTTGCGCTGACCTGCGATTGCAACGGCCAAGACGCCTAGGACGCCTCACACACCCCCGAAGCCACGTAGGAGCATCCCCACACCCATGACCACCCTTGCCACACCCACCATCACGAAGCACGAGCCCAGACGCGACGGAGCACCGTCCGGCGGGAAGGAAGTAACGGCCGCGCAGACCGCTGCGCGGTACACGCTCGCAGCGGCCGGGGCCGTCATCGTGGCTCTTACCGCCGGAGCGTTCTGGCTCTCGTACGCGCACCTCGCCGAGGTCGCCGGACGCCACGGTCTGGCAGCCTCCCCCGTCCGGCAATGGGCCTGGCCCGCGACCCTGGACGCGTTCATCGTCGCCGGCGAGCTCTTGATGCTTCGCGCAGGATTGCGCCGCGTCACCGACTGGTGGGCGATCGTCCTCACGACCTCCGGTTCCCTCGGCTCCATCGCCCTCAACGTCGCGGGTGTCAGCGGCACCCGGGGCACCAAGACGGTGCCGCTGCTGGACTACGTGGTCGCGGCTGTACCCCCAGCCGCTGCTCTCCTGGCCTTCGGCGTCCTCATGCGCCAGATTCACGAGCACGTCGCCTCGCCCGCCACCCCACGCCGCGCGGATGCCCGCAATCGCCCAACACAGGTCCCCGTCCTACTCCCGGAGGCCGAGGGGAGCGTCTTCGACGGTCGACCCGAACCCATGGGGGACGAGCCAGAGGGACCAGGTGCCATCGACGCCGAGACTGCCGCGGATCCGGACGATGACCCCCGCGAGGCTGCCGCACCCGTGGCCCCGTCCCGGAAGGTCGGGCGACCGACAACCGGTGACCTGGACGACTTCCTCGCGATTGTGGAGAGGCTGGAAGGGGAGCCGACGCTGAAGCAGATGCGGGCGGCCATCGAGGGCGAGGGCCACTCGATCAGCAACGAGCGCCTGGGGAAGGTCAAGAGGGAGCTGGCGGAACTCCGCAGGCAGCAAGCCCTGACCGGAACCACACCCGGCTACTGACCGATATTCACCGCAGGTCAACGCCGGTAATGCCGGACGGGGACCGTGGCTGGTGACGGCCGCGGTCGGTCCCCGTCGATCACCACGCGATCCCCGTCCCCTCGGCACCGGACCGGTCCCCAGCCCGCGAGCTGTGCTCCACGTTCCCTGCGCCGTGACAGCCATCCTCTGAATTTCGGGGACCGCCGGCCATCCGGTCAGCTCTCGCTGTCGCGCGCCGCAACTCGTGCCACCACCGTGGCCGCCCGCCCTCCGACCCCGTTTGTCCGGCACTGTCAGCCCACCCCCCCCGCATCGGAGACGCACCCTGTGACGCTCGACCCGAACGACCCCGACTCCACGCCCTCGCTGGTCTCGAAGCAGAACGCCCGTTGGCGGACCGCGTTCGGGATGACGGCCCCTGGCGGAGCCAGTAGTACCCCGAGTCCGACTCAAGACCGGTCTTCGGGGATCTCCGCCCCGGGGGTGGCGGAGACGGTCCGACGCAAGGGGGCGCTGGACCGGGAGGCCGGGACCGAGGGCGGCCCCGACCCGGACGAGCTCCACGCCGTCCAGCAGCAGATCCTCCGCCCCGCACCCGCCACCGAGCCGACAGCCGGTGAGCGTGTGGTGCAGAGCGTGCAGCCGGCGATCCGCCGTTTCACCGGTACCAAGCGGACCGTCCGCGTCGGCCCGCTGCGGTTCACCGGCGACGAGCACAACGCTCTTCAGGAGGCCGCCGCCGAGAACGGCTACAAGGGGGAATCCGGCTTCGCCGCCGACATCGTCCTCGCGTTCGTATCCGGCCGGTTCACCGCGAACCTGCCGCTGTCCGAGGACCGCCGCCGCACCCACATGTTCCGCGCCCAGGTGCTGCGCGAGCTCAACCGCATCGGCGTCAACGTCAACCAGATCGCCCGCGCCCTCAACAGCGACCTCACCCCACCGGACATCCGCCACCATCTCGACGAGCTCCACCGCCTGCTGGAGCTGATCGCCGAGGCCCTGCGCGAACCGACCGACTCCAGGAAGGACCTGGCCGCGTGATCGCCGCCATCAAACCGGCCGGGTCCAACACCCGTGGCCTGCTCGCCTACCTCTACGGCCCAGGCCGTCACGACGAGCACACCGACCCGCACATCGTCGCCGGCTTCGCCATGCTCGGCATGCCCGACCCCGGCCGCGACCCGGACGCCACCCTCACCCAGCTCGCCCGCCACCTCGACGAGCCCGTCCACCTTCGGAACAGCGAGTTCGGCAGGAAGGTCACCGACCACGTCTGGCACTGCCCCGTCCGCACCGCCCCCGAAGACCGCCGCCTCTCCGACACGGAGTGGGCCGACATCGCCCAGCGGATCGTCGAAGCCGCCGGCATCGCGCCGCCCGGAGACGACCTGGCGTGCCGTTGGATCGCCGTACGTCACGCGGACGACCACACCCACATCCTCGCCACCACCGTCCGAGAGGATGGCCGCCGTCCCAGGCTCCACGACAGCGGCATCCGCGTCGGCGACGCCTGCCGCCAGATCGAGACCGACTACGGCCTGCGCCAACTGAAGAAGGGCGACCGCACCGCCGGACGCCGGCCCACCCAGGCCGAGATGCACAAGGCCCAGCGCCTCGGCTGGGAGCAGACCAGCCGAGACTGGCTCCAGGACCGCATCCGCGCCGCCATCCCCCACGCCAGCAACGCCGAGGAACTCCTCGCCTACCTCGAAGCCATGGGCATCGCGTTCAAACCCCGCCGCGGACCGTCCGGCGACCTCCTCGGCTACGCCGTCGGCCGCCCCGGCGACCTCAACACGGACGGCGAACAGATCTTCCACCCCGGCGGAAAGATCGCCCCCGACCTCACCCTCCCCAAGCTCAAGGCCCGCCTGGAGACCACCGCGCCGGAGGAACACCCCACCGCCCGCCGTGACCAGCTCGCCACCTCCTGGCACCAGGCCACCAGCGCCCTCGACACCCTCCACCAGGGGATGGCCGACGACCCCCACGCCCAGGCCCACATCACCGCGCTCGGCGACCTCATCGAAGCCGCCGCCCAGAGGGCACCCGACCACCTCCAGGCCGAACTCCGAGCAGCCTCAAGGGCATTCGCCCGCGCCCAGCGCTCCCAGATACGCGCTGAGGGCCAGGCGGCCACGATCTCGCGCAAGGCGGCCCGGGATCTCGCCCACACCGCCACCGGCCCCGACGGCAGCGCCCTGGCAACTCTGCTCGCCGCCCTCGTCTGGGCCACGATCGTCGCCGCCCGCTGGCACGAGGCGAAGAACCACGCCCACCAGGCCGAAGCCGCCCGCCAGACCCTCCACCACCTCCAGGCCGCCGCCGACCGAGCCCTCACACCCGTCGTCGGCAGCCTCGCCACCCGCCGGCCGAGTGACCAGGCCCGACGGACCCTCGCCCACGACGTACGGACGGCCGTCCCCGACCACGCCGACCGCATCCTCACCGACCCCGCCTGGCCGGCTCTCGCCACCGTCCTCGCCGACGCCGAAGCCGGCGGCCACAAACCCCACCAGCTCCTCAAGGAAGCCGCCGCCCAACGCGAACTCACCACCGCCCGCCAACCCGCCCGCGTCCTGATCACCCGCATCCAGCACACCAGCCGCAACCCCGCACCCAACCCCCGCGCCGAAGCCGCCCGCAGCCGCACCCCCATGGCGCTCGCACCCAGCGGACACCAGGCCCGAAACCCCCAACCCACCACGGCACCCACGACCCCGGCCGATCAACGCCACCGACGCCGCTGACCGAAACGCCGGCTCCGTGGGCGATCGCCCACGCCACCGACTTCCGCACTGCTTCGGTGCGCTTGCACGCACATCGCGTTGGCCGCAGACGAGTCCGAACGCCAACCAGGGTGACGTCAGACGAACACAGTCGCGGCCCGGTATGTGACGCTAACCTCCTTCTCATGGAGTCCGCGATCGCAACCGTTGTGCAACGACTTGTTGAAGGGCCTGCCTTCCTTCTCCTAGGTCAGACCCTCAACGATCCCGGCGTCCCGATTCCACAGCCCATGCTGCTTGGCCCGGACGGCACTACGGCCTACGCGGAATATGACCAGTCGGCAGGGGCACAGCCTGTGCTCGATTGGGTGCCGGACACCGCGGACTATCCGTGGAACGGTGTTTTCACCTCCCGTATTGACTCCGGGCTGCTCGACGTCTTCCGGAGGGACTGGCGCCGTGTGGTGCCGACAGCACAGGCGCAGGTCGGGAGGCATCATCGGTCGGCGACAGAGCTGCATCTGCGTTATCTCTTTGGCGGTTTGGGGCTGCCTGAGGGCGAGCGGCCACCGGTTGGTCCCGTTGCCGCTGCCGAGGCGCGCGCCCGCGCAGCTGAGGTATTGACCGCGCTAGCAGACACGATCATCACACCGCGGGGCATTCTGGTTGTCGACGGATACACACTCAACGACTGGCTGCGGCCAGAGGACCTGTTTACCTTCCTGACTCGACTCCAGGCGGGTCAGGCCCACCTTTTCTCCGCGACTGATGACTTGCTTGCCGACCCGTACATCCACGCCGCGCAGGAGCGTGGCGTACTAGTGGCGCATCGCGAGCCGTTCGCCAAGTTGCTGGCCGAGCTTGAGGAGACTGGACGGCTACAGAGGTCTGCGGCCGGGCGTGGGGCCCAAGGTGGGCGATTCATTCCGGTTGGTGACACCTTCGCCGAGATCGACGTCGACACCCGGAATCGGGTGATCGGCGCGGCCCGGCCGGTCGATACCGACCTGCTCGAGCCGTTTGCATCCGCCTCATCCGCGATCCGGTACGAGCGGTTCCGGCACTTTCTCGGCACGGGGGAAGGGCAGCCGCAATGGAAAGCTGTAGCCAGCGGCTATAACCTGCAGCGAGACTTCGAAGCCGGACTGCTGCAGCGGGTGCAGTCGGCGCTGGAGGAACTGGGCCTGCCTGAGCCGATCATCGTTGCTGGGCAGACGGCAACAGGTAAGACCATTGCCTTGACCGCGCTGGCGCTCGAGGTGGCGCGATCCGGCCGTGCGGCGGTGCTGCACCGTTCGGTGCGCGGCGAACGGCCGACCCTGGCCGACATCGAGTCCTTCGCATCCTGGGCCGATCGGAGCCATAATCTGCCGACCTTGTTGGTGTGGGACGGCATGGTCGACAGCGATGAGTACTACCTACTCCAACGCCAGCTGGGATCGCGTGGGCAGAGGGTGGTCATCGTCGGCAGTAGCTACCTACCGCCTATGTCCGCTCACAAGCGCAAGAGCATCATCACAGTCGAGCCGGTGCTCAGCGCCACCGAAGGCCGCCGGCTAGGACCATGGCTGTCCTCGTTCGGCGTATCGGTTCCGAATAACCAGATCGACAAACTCGATTCCTCGTTCCTTGCGCTTCTCTATCTGTTGCTCCCGGAGACAGAGTGGAGTTTGCGGCACGGCCTGGTCACCGAGGCACGGGCGGCCGAGATCGGGCTCGAACGGCTCTCGCGTACTGCGGCAAGGAACAGCGAGGCGCGGCTCACGGCAGTCGCGAGAGCGCTGCAGGACGCGGGCGTGGACATCAGCGTGCTGCGGCCCGCCGAGCGACCGAATGCGGAGTTGATAAACCTCTCGTTTGAGGAGCGCAGCGCGGCTGAACAGATCACCTCCATGATCCTGGTTGCTGGCCGCCGCGGGCTGCGCATCCCGCTTGAACTCTTGCTGCGCGTTCTGGGCCGGGAAGGCGCGGACCGGCTGGTCGACCTTGTGAAGAACTTCGACATCTTCCGCTGGACTGAGGATGACAGCGGCGGCCAGTTCCTTGGCACTCGTACGCCTCTGGAAGCCGAGTTGCTTGCCCGGGAGGACCTGAACCTGCCCACCGAAGTCGAAGTGACGGCCCAGCTGATCACCAACCTGCGACCGGAGCTGAACCGGTGGGGCGGCGGCGAGGTCCAGTTCATCGCAGACCTGTTGGATCGGATCGGGCCGCAGTCCGACGACCGCCGCTTCACACCGCACTATCTCGAGCTGGCTGAGGCTTTCCGCGAATTGCGGCTGGCCCGGGGCTATGCGCACCCCCGCCTGGCGTTGCTGGAGGCTAACCTCACCCGCGAGTACGTCAAGTGGGCGCAGCGAAGCGAGGCCATCTCGCACGAGGAGCGTCTCCGGCTGGTGCGGGACGTGCAGCGGATGCTGGAAGCCACGCTGGAGGATTCCGACCCCTCACCACACTCTCGGTTGAACCTGCTCGTGGAATTGGCCAGTGCCGAAGGGGCGCAGATCTACGAGCTGTCTGCGTCGCCGGACGAGGCGGCGTCCCCCCAGATCCTTGCGCTCATGCGAGACGTGACCCGGGTGGCACTGCAGGCCCGCGCCGTGGATCCGGAGAATGTCTACCCGGTCGACGTCATCGCCTGGGCCACCAGAGATGCGGTGCAGTCCGGCACGCTGGCATCTGACGATCGGCTCGACCTGCTGGCCAGTGCCCAGTCCTCGCTTGATTCCCTTGACCCCGGTGCGCTCAGCCCGAAACAGGCGGCTAAGTATGACGACCGGCATGTGGAGCTGGCCAGACTTCTCAATGATCCAGTCATGGAGGCCAAGCACCTGCTCGCACTGACCGAGAACGGTGACCCCGCCGCGTACTACTTCCTCGCGCTGCGCGCGGCTAAGGCTGGTGAAGACGGGCCGCAAGTGGCTGTCGAGACCCTGCGACGCGCTCCGAGCGAGGTCCGCTCCGATTGGCGCTGCTCGCGGCTGCTTCTGGACCTGTTCTGGGAGTCGAAAGCTGGTCGGCGGTTCCTGCACGGCGAACGCGAGGTAGTGGCATTCAGCGACGAGACCTGGACTGAGTGCCTGGCCATCGTGGACGCGATCCCAGAAACCGTTGGCTACGACCGGTATCGGCGCGACTTCTTGCGCGGGTTGGCCTTGTTCCACCTCGGGCAATATCAGGCATCGAAGGAGGCGTTCGTGAGGCTCGATCGCGAGTCGCGAGACGTGTCCTCGCGCATCATCTCCAAATACCTCGCCTCGCAGTCGGACGGCACCGCTCAGACCTTCACTGGCCGAGTCCTGTCCGCCACCCCAGATGGACGCCGCGGTACCGCTTGGGTCTATGAGCTGCACACTGAGGTGCCCTTCATTCCTCTGCGCTTTTCGATCTCCGACTACCGGAAGAAGAACGAGAACCTGCCCTCGTTCCACATCGCCTTCAACATGCGCGGCGCGCTCGCCGACCCGATCACCGGCCGCCCCGGCCGCGTACCGCGGCGGTCCGCTGATGCACGCTGAATGTGTAGAGTTCCGTACCCGCTGCACCACCCTGGCTCGACACCGTCAGATCTCGATCGGTATGACTCTGGATCTTTCGTTCCTCACGTCCTGGCCGGATAGCGTGCAGGATGAAGCCGGTTTCAAGGAACTGGTTTCGACGGCGTACCAGCTGTGGTGGGAGACCTGGAAGCTCGATGTCCGATTTCTGATTGGCTATAGGGCACAGAGCGGTGCTCGTGACTTCGACTACCTGATCAACCAACTGCGCACCTCGCACCAGCACACCGGCGTTAACAAGCAGGATGAGCAGGCCGAGCGCTGGGCTAAGGCGGTCTGTGGCGGTCGCGATCCGGCGACATCGGCTGACTGGATGGCGTGCGGCATTGCGCTCATGAAGGCGTTCAACACTGCGATAGACGTGCTCTGCCAGACCATCACGCAGAACCGGAGTAATGCATTCCGTACTGCATGGCAGGCCAAGGTGGCTGTGAGCGAAGAGGCGGTCGTCGTGCGGGTGGCAGCCGATCTTGGTATGAGACTGAATGACGGGTTGCGGGGATTCCACGTCAGCCAAGTGAAGCGGAGATGGGCGGGCTACAAGCTGCGTAAGGGCGAAGTTGCCGGCGACATTCTGGCCGCGTTCGCCGAGGAGAGCCTCATCTCTCGGACCGGAAGGCTGCCCTGTAGTTACCTCGACGTGCTGAGTGCACTCAAGGTCCTTGGCACGCCCGACGCGGTTCCTGCCCTCCGCCTGGCGCATGCCGTAGCGGAACTTACCCGGATGGTCGGCGAGTCCTACATGAAGCGACTCAACGATGTGTGGGCGTTGCTGCGTAATTGATCTGAACAGACGTCTGTCCTGATCTCCGTCCGCGTAGTCGTGATTCGACGCATGCAATAGTAGGAGCCGGTTTCGTTCGACTCCAGGGCGTACTTGAAGTCGTCGTTGGCTCAGGAAAACAGGGCGGTGTCGAGGTACTCCTGCACGGGCTCGAACAGTCCGTACGGCACGTACTCCGGGATCTCGCCATGGGTGACCCAGGCCAGTTCGGCCAGCTCTTCGGTGTCCGCGACGTGGGCCGTGCCGTCCAAGACCTCGCACGCGGTGTACGACATCAGCCGGCCCGTCTTCGGGTGGACTCGGTCGCCGAGGAGCTTCACCGCCGCCACGGTCAGCCCGGTCTCCTCTTGGGTCTCCCGCATAGCAGCGTCTTCGCGGGCCTCGCCGGGCTCGACCTCGCCGGCCGGGAACTGCCAGGAGAGCTGTCCCTCGCTGACCCGGCGGCGCACCATCAGCACGCGTCCCTCGTTCACGACGATGGCGGCGGCGATGCCTGGGCGCTCGTCCGCATTCTGGTTCGTCACGTCTGCTCCTCCAGGGCGGCCAGGATGGGTGGGAAGATCGTATCGACGGGGATGAAGCGGGGCACCGAGTTTCTGGGGACCCACATGACGTCGATGTTCTCGGCCACGTCGCTGTTCGTGGCCTCGCCGGCCAGGTACTCGCACAGGAAGTACTCGCACAGCACGCCGGTTACGGGGTGAAGCCGGTTCCCGAGGTGCTGCCGGACCGCGCAGTGGACACCCGTCTCGTCCAAGGTCTCCCGCACGGTGGTGGTCTCCGCCTTGCCGCCCGGCTTGATGACGCCAGCCGGGAACTGCCACGTGATCCCAGCGGCGTCGTCGTCCCGCCGGCACACCATAAGGACGTCGCTGTCACGGACGACCACAGCGATGGCCACCCGCAGCGCCTGCGCGCCGGGCGGTGTCGAGTCCACTGGGGCTTGTTCCTTTGCCAGCAGGAGCGCGAAGCGCTGTCGCGCAGCCGCAGGAGCCTGCTCATGGGCCGTGTCGAGGAGCTGCTGCATCTCCCTGCGAGGCACGAGGGACGCATCGGCGTGCCAGGTGGCCACCGTCCTCACGGCGATGCCGAGGTGGGCGGCGAACTGTTCGTTGCCGAGCCGTAGGGCGGACTGCAGCAGGCAGGCGTACCGGCCGCTCCAGCGCTCGATCACGTCCACAAGGCCGTCCCCTCGTCGCCGCCCCGGTGCAGGAATCCGCGCGCCGAAAGTGTACTCCCACTGCACTGGCACTTCATGGTCACGCGGGAAGGGCCCCGGAAGAATCGGAGTCACCAGGGGCCAATGAATCACCCGTCGAAGGCTCAGTCCCTGGGAGGCGTATGAGAGGCGCGAGAGCGCCAGACGACCACAGGGAGATTCTAGGTGCGTACCCCCAGCGGATAGCGGAGACAGAGAAGTTGGCTGAATCGGGCCTCTCGTTGGGCTGATCGGTCGCACCTTGGCCGGCATTCGCCCGTCCGGGGCATTGCCCGCACGCCCGAACCGCCCTGCCAGCGCCGGTAACCTCAGCAGATGACGGCTGATTGTCCGTCATGTTCGGTTGCTAGCAAGGCGAAAGGGAGTCAATGGCCGAGGTTCAGGCACACACTGTCGAGCGCACGCTCGTCCTGCTCAAGCCCGATGCGCTGGCGCGTGGCCTGGCAGGAAGGATCATCACTCGATTCGAGGATGCCGCGCTGAAGATCGTCGGCACGAAGATGAAGTGGATGGACGAGGAGTTCACCCGCAAGCACTATTTCGATCTTGAAGAACGGCTGGGTTCGGAGGTCTACAGCCTCACGGCGACGTTCATGCAGCAGGGGCCGGTCATCGCCCTGGTGCTGGAGGGCTTCGACGCCATCGCCACCGTCCGCAAGATCGTCGGCAGCACGTACCCGAACCAGGCTCCCGCCGGCACGGTGCGGGGCGACTTCTCGCACTACAGCGCGGCGGCCAGCATTGCCTCGGGCAAGGCGGTCGCGAACCTCGTGCACGCCTCCGGCAACGCGGAGGAGGCCAAGCAGGAGGTGGAGCTGTGGTTCGACAAGGACGAGCTGCAGGACTACAAGACGCTGGCTGAGATCTACACGTACTAGCAGCGGGTCACGGCGTCACCGCGGGGGCGCCAGGGCGTTGATCACCACTGGGGCACGACCGTTTGAACCGAGAGGGCACCATGACCAACCAGACCCGCCTGGCCTCCACCGACGAGCTGGAGTCGATCTTCCAGCGTGAGCTGGCGACCGACCGGTGGGCCGCCACCGAGACCGCGTACGCCCTGGCCGTGCGCCACCGCGACCTGGGCGACTGGCCCGCGTCGCAGGAATGGGCCCAGCAGTGCCTGCGTCTGCTGGAGGGCTTCCCCAGCGAGACGGAGGAGCAGGTCGCCACCGGCCGTACGTCGGTGGGAGGCGTCCAGCTGCCGACGTACCTGCACTCGGGTGTGGTCGAGGAGCGCTTCGGCACCCTCGGCTGACACCCGCCACATCACCGGGGTGATGCGGCCGGCACCCGCATCGGCCGCATCACCCCACGTTCGACCACCAAACCCCATAGCGATCGCCCGACCGGACAGCCCCTCGCGGCAGGGTCCGGCTGGCTTCGCCATGCCTGAAACGAGGAGGCAGCAGCACCGTGGCCGTCGAGATCGAGATGCGCGCCCGCTTCACCAAGGAGGTCCACGACCAGCTCGTCACCCGCCTGAAGGCGGACGGGGAGGACCTGGGCCCCGACGACAAGCACATCTACTTCTACGTGCTGCCCGACCAGCTCCTGAAGGTCACCGACAACACCGCCGCTGGCACCGCCAAGATCACCCTCAAGGGGAGCAAGATCGGGCAGGGCGCGGCCTTCGCGGAGACCGAGTTCGCCATCGCCCCCGCCGACGTTCCCGCCGCGGTGAAGGTGTTCAACGCCCTCGGCTTCGAGACGGTGCACGAGGCGTTCAACTTCCGTCACAACTTCCGCTTCGACGGCGTCGAGATCGCGGCCAAGTGGAGCGAGGCGTGGGGTTACCACGCCGAGTTCGAGGTCCTGCTGGAGGACGGCGCCTCGGACGCCGCCCGCGCCGAGGCTGAGGCCAAGATCACCGACGTCGCCACGACGCTCGGCGTGACCCTGATGACGGAGCAGGAGCTGGCCGACTTCACCGCAGCCTTCGAGGCCGCCGAGCAGGAGCGCAAGGAGCGCGAGCAGCAGGCCGCGCCGATCCGGTAGGGAACATCACCGCGGAGACCACCAAGGGGGTGGGCACGAGTGAGCACGACCCCATTGACCGCAAGTCTGATCGACCTGGCTGCCCGAGGGCAGCTCCCGCTCCACCAGCACATGGACCACGCCACCATCGCGTGGATCAGCGACAACAGGCCCGACCTCCCGCCGGCACCGCAGCCGGCCTTGCGCCCGCAGTCGAAGGAGCTGCTCGCGCATGGCGGACTGCCCACCCGGTGGTGGGCCGACCCCCGCCTGTACACGTCGCTCCACGGCGTCCGGCACGCCATGAGGACGGCGGCGCTCGCCGCCGTCCTCGCCGAGGCGAACGACCTCGACGAAGGTGACACCGCGGCGGCGATCCTCGCCGCCGCCGTACACGACTGCCAGCGGCGCCACGACCAGGACGACCGCCGGCATGGCGCCCGCGCGGCCATCTGGCTCGCCGCGAACGCCGACACCGTCTGGGACCACTTCGGCCTCGCCGCCACACCCCGACGAATCGTGCAGGTGGCCACCGCCGCCCGACTGCACGACATTCCGTACGAGGCGTTCACCGCGGACGACAAGTCCGACCACGTCCGGGCCGAGCGCATCACCGACGTGGTCAAGGCCGCCGATGCCCTGGACCGCTACCGGCTGCCGAAGCTGAAGTGGTGGCCGGACTCCCGGTACGTCCGCGAGCCCGCCTTCGACCAGCTGCGCGGCCTCGCCTTCGACCTGGTCCTGATCTCGGAGCGGGCCTACCTCGCCGGGGCCAGCGGCACCGCAGCCGTCCATTACGCGCTCGCCGAGAAGGGCCTGGTCTGACCATGGACTTCCTCGACGCCTACCACCTGTGGGCCGACGCCCACGCCTACTTCGACTCGACCCTCATCCCCAGCCCGTCCGATCACACCGACCCGCTCGCTGCTCAGACCGCGGGCTGGGACCGACGTCTCGCCGAGGAGACCCCGAACGGCCACCTGCTGCGGCAGAACGCCCTCTTCGAGGCCCTGAGCGGAAACGGCAAGCTGCACCTCCTGCACGTCACCCACGCCTTGGAGGAGATCAGCCGACAGGGAGTGCTCTACCCGTCGGGCGGCTGCCTCGTCGGAAGTATCTACTGCGCACCGCTCACCGCGACCGACCAGGGCTTCCGCATGCACAACCTCGGCGCCTACATCCTGACCAAGGAAGCGCCGGCCTTCCTGGCCAAGCTCGGCGTCACCGACCGCTTCCCCACCCCGCTGATCTTCGAGATCGACACCCCGCCGCAGGCGTACCGCGGGCTCGCCGGCGTGGACTACCTGCGGCTGGGCCTCATCCACCTGCAGATATACAGCCACCTCGAATACCTGCTGAGCAAGAACGAACGGCACCAGCTTCGCGAGACCGTCGTCAGCCGGGTCAAGAACTCGGGCGCGTTCCTCGCCACCGCTGCCGCTGTCGCCTACCAGGGCACCCAGGTCGACGCCGAGCCGTTCCTCAAGCTGCTCGACGAGACGATCCCCCGGCTGCCGATCCTCGGCTACCTGTACTTCGAAGCAATCGCCGAGTACCTGATGCTCTACTCGGCCTCCCGCCACACCCGGCGCCTGGCCGAGCTCGGCGAGCTGAACAACTGGCTGTACAAGGAGATGCTGTTCGCCTCCTTCCCCGCCATGGCCGGCAAGTTCGACCTCGCGAGGTTCCGTCCCCGTCCGAAGCAGCTGGCCGCGCTCATTCACCGAGTCGACCCGACCATCGACACCAGCCACGCGAGCGCGTACCTGGTCGAGCGGATCAGCCACCTCGTCGCCGCCCGCCTCTTCACCCCCGGCCAGATACCCGAAGCCTGGCACCACACGCGCTGGGAGTTCGACGGCCTCTCCACCCAGCTCGGACCGCTCCTCGGCCACCTCATCCACCGGGAACTGCGCACCTTCGGCCGCTACCCCGACTTCTACTTCTACTACGACCAGCACAAGGCGCTGCAAGCCTGGAACTACTGGAACCACATGGACATCGTCGCCCCGTTCAACGGCACGATCCCCAAGGGCGAGATCGGCATCAACCCGGCTTACCCCAACCTCGACTACCGCGTCTGGCGCGCCGAGCAGGACGACACCGGCCACCTCCACCCGACCGAAGAGCTCGCGCTGACCATCGCCCCGCGGCTGGTGGACATCAAGTACACCCTCATGCGCAACAACCAGTGGACCGCCCCCGCGCCCAGCGCCGCCTGATCACCGCCGCCGCCACTCGCGGCCCACCCCACCCCGAGCAACCTCACACGTAGGAGATCCGTGATGAGTCCCTCCGGCATGCCCTCCGTCGACCTCCTCGGCGAACAGATCGCCTCGGTCCTCGCCGACCCCGCCACCACCCATGGCCTCGCCCGCTCCCTCCGGGCCGCCGCCAAGGAGATCGAGCTCCACCGCTACCACCACGCCAGCCGGCGCGCCTGGCCCAACGGTCGCATCGACGACAAGCCCGCCAAGGTCCAGATCGGCGGCGGGGCCCACCGCATCGACGGCTTCTTCAACATCGACCTCGTCCCGCCGGCCGACCTCCTCTGGGACATCCGCGAGGGCATCCCCCTCCAGGACGACAGCACCGACGAGATCTTCTCCGAGCACTTCCTGGAGCACCTCGACTACCCGCGCTCGGCCAAGCACTACATCCGCGAGGCCCACCGCGTCCTCGTGCCGGGCGGCCGGATCGTCACCGGCGTTCCCGACGCCGCCTTCGCCCTGAGCCAGTACCCCGGGCCCATGGACGCCACCGACGAGACGATCGAGCGCTGGTACGCCAAGCGCGACTGCCGCCGTGACATCAACACGCGGCTCGACCTCGTGAACCTCGTCTTCCGCGACCAGGACGACGACCCCACCTACACCCCGCACCTGTGGGCGTACGACCACGAGAAGCTCGTCCAGCTCTTCACCGACGCCGGCTTCACCGCCGTCGAACCCTGGACCTTCGACCCCACCATGGCCAACCCGAAGCGCCGCTGGGGCAGCGTGTACGTCGTCGCCACGAAGTAACCCCTCAAGCAGCCCGCGAGGCCGGGACGCCCCGTCCCTAGCCGTCCCGGCCTCGCGGGCCTCCACCCACGCCACATCGCCGCACCCGCCCGGCCACGCCGCCGAGGGAGCCACCCGCATGAACCAGGTCCCCCCGTCCATCAGTGAACTGACCCTCGCCGCCACCACCAACGCCGTCGCCTGGGCCCGCCGCCACACCGTCGACATCCTCCAGCGCTGGCGCTTCCCCGACGAGGGCATCGAAGTCGCCCGGCTCCTCGTCTCGGAGCTGGCTACCAACGCGATCCAGCACGCCCGCCCGGCGGTGTCGTCCGCTGCCACCAGTGCCGAATCCGCCGGCCCCGGCACGATCGTTCTCAGACTCTGGCCCACTGACCGTGGCGTCGTTGTCTCGGTCAGCGACAACGACCCTCGGCCACCGGCGCCCCGTGTCAGCAACAGCAGCGCCACAGGAGGCCGCGGACTGCTTCTGACCGAAGCTATGGCCAAACGCTGGGGCTACTACCCCACCGAGCTGCACCTGGGAAAGATCGTCTGGGCCGAAGTGCCCACTCACCCACGGGCGGCACTCAGCGAACCTGGTGCCGGCGACCTGGAGATCACCCCGCTCATGATGGGGCAGGTTCTCACAGCGCTTCGTGACCTGTAGCCGTAATGGCGACTACCTCGCCGACACCTATCTCCACCTTGGCTGAGCCACCAGTGCCGTCTCTCCTCATCGACACGGCGAGGGAGCTGCGGGTGCCCGGATGGGCTTCGGCGCCCACCTCCTTCCACTCGGGGTGTCCTCATGCCGGGTCTTGCCCAGACCCAAGTGGAGTACCCGCCATATCCGTCCCGCCCGCGTCGTGAGCTGCGTAAGCTGACGCTCAATCGGATCCAAATAGGGGTGGGGCAGACAGGTGGATCAGCGGCTTCGTGATCTCGCAAAGGCATCGCCAAACTTCGGAGATCTCTACGTCCATCAGCCGCTGCTGGCGTTGTACGGGTCGCAGGCTGAGCTGACCGTCTTCACCAACCCGAATGCTTCGTCTGTCAGCGCGCGCCAGTTCGGTGAGGTGCTTGCTGAGGAGCTGGTGACCCGTACGGGTACGCGGGTCCAGGGCACCCGCCAGGTGGACCGACTCCAAGCTCTTACCCGTATTGGTGCCCTGACACCGCCGGTACGCGATGCCATGGACAAGCTCCGACGCAGCGGCAACGAAGCGGTCCACAACCACCTCTTCGACACGGCAGTCGCCCTGGAGACCGTTCGCCTGTGCTGGGAGCTTGGTGTCTTCTTCGACCGAGCTCTGACCGGCTCGCGCGTGGTTCGGGCCTTCGTGCCGCCTGCGCTTCCGAAGCTGACAAACTCTGGCGAGACTGCCAAGCTCCAGGAAACACTCGACCACCAGCGGCAGACCCTCGCCGAGTCGCGAGTGAAGCTCAGCGACACCAGTGATCGACTGCAGGCCGAGCACCAGGCTCGCGCAGAGGCAGAGGCGCTCATGGTCAGCGCCCAGCAGGCGCAGTCCGCCCTAGCCGAGAAGCTGGAGCAGCTCCAAGCAGAGATCGCCTCGATGCGCACCGCCCAGCAGGCGGCGTACGAGAAGGAGCGTAAGCAGCCTCGACAGGTCGCCGTAGCTGCTCGGGACGCGATCGTGGAGCGCGCCCGGCGTCCTGCCCCGCTCAACGAGGTACAGGCTCGTGTCCGCATCGACGCGATGCTGGAGGCGGCGGGCTGGATTGTCCAGGACCGCAAGGATCTGAACATCACGGCTGGCCGAGGCGTGGCCGTACGCGAGTTCACGCTTGCCACCGGCCGCGCGGACTATGTGCTGTACGTGGACGAGCAGATTGTGGGCGTCATCGAGGCCAAGCGAGAGGGGTCCCACCTGGGCAGCGCGTTGGCCCAGAACGAGCGGTACGCCAACGGTGTCCATCGGGACTACCGGCTGGCTGTGTGGTCGCAGGCAGAGCCCTTCGCCTTCCGATACGCGACAACCGGCACTGAGACGTACTTCGTCAACCGTCTGGACCCCGAGGCTCGCTCTCGCGAGGTGTTTACCTTCCACAAGCCGGAAACGGTCGCAGGCTGGATGGCGAGGGCTGAGAAGGCTGACGAGGACCGCCGGCTGGGTCGACTGAATCCCGAGGCGCCCACCTTCCGAGCAGCCTTGCGCGACCGGATGCCGGTGCTGGAAAAGTACGGGCTGCGCGACGCCCAGCACGAAGCGATCACGAACCTGGAGCAGTCCCTCGCGTCAGATCGCCCCCGCGCACTGATCCAGATGGCAACTGGCGCGGGCAAGACGTACACAGCCGTTACCTCCACCCATCGCCTTCTCAAGCACGCCGGCGCCAAGCGCGTGCTGTTCTTGGTGGACCGGAACAACCTGGGCCGCCAGGCACTGGCGGAGTTCCGCCGCTACAAGACTCCCGATGAGGGCCGCATCCTCACGGACATCTACAACGTGGACCGGCTCGGCGCAGCTGGCATCCAGAACACCTCGGCCGTAGTGGTCTGCACGATCCAGAAGATGTATGCCCTACTCAAGGGCGAGACTCTGGCAGACGACGACACAGCTGACGACATCAAGGACGCGCAGGAGGCCGATGGCGGCGACCAGACGTACTTGCTGGACCAGCCCGCCACCGTGGAATATCGGCCTGAGGTGCCGATCGAGGCGTTCGACCTGATCATCGTGGACGAGTGTCACCGCTCCATCTACGGGCTGTGGCGCGCAGTCCTGGACTACTTCGACGCCCATTTGGTCGGCCTGACGGCCACGCCCACACCCCAGACGCGAGGCTTCTTCGACAACAACATGGTTTCCGAGTACACCTTCGAGCAGGCCGTCGCTGACGGCGTCAACGTCGACTTCGACATCGTCCGCCTCAACACCACCATTCGTGACAACGGTGGCGCGAAGATCGAGGCGGGTACGACCGTACGCATCCGCGATCGCAAGACCCGGGCCCAACGCTACGAGGAACTCGACAAGGACTTCGACTACACCACCAAGGAGCTGGGCCGCTCTGTCATCGCAGAGGACGAGATCCGCGCGGTCCTCACCACGTACAGGAACAACTGGCAGCGCTGGTTCCCTAACCGGGCCGACCTGCCCAAGACCTTGGTGTTCGCGGTCGGCGAGGACCATGCCGAAGAAGTACTGAAGCAGGTCAAGGAGGTCTTCGGGCGGGGCGACGACTTCGCCAAGAAGATCACGTACAAGTCGCGGAAGAACGGCGAGAACCCTGATGAGCTGATCAACGACCTACGCAATTCTTTCCGCCTCCGGGTCGCTGTCACCGTCGACATGATCGCTACAGGCACGGACGTGAAGGCCTTGGAGTGCGTGATCTTCCTGCGCTCGGTGAAGAGTCCGGTCCTGTTCGAGCAGATGAAGGGCCGCGGCGCCCGCTCCATCGACCCCGACGAGCTCCGGGCTGTCACTCCTGAAGCGGCCAAGGACGTGGCCAAGGACCGCTTCGTCCTCATTGACGCGGTCGGGGTCACAGACTCACCGCTCGTCGACGCCCGCCCGCTGCTTCCGGCGGGAGACAAGCAGATCGCCCTGTCCAAGCTGCTGGACAAGGCCGGCACGAAGTCCATCACCACGGACGAGGCCGAAACTCTGGCCCGCCGCCTAGCCCGGGTTGACCGCCAGCTCGTCCAAGAAGAACGGGACAAACTTGAGGAGGCCGCCGGCGGTACATCGCTGGCTGCCATCGCGCGGGCCATCGCCGATGCAGTGGACGTGGATCGTCAGGATGTAGCTTTGCGTGAGGGCGGTGAAAAGGCGGCCCGTAAATTGGTCACGGACGCCATCGCACCGCTCACTGGCAACCCCGAGCTGCGCAAGCTGATCCTCGACATCCGCCACAAGCAGGACCTCACCTACGACGAGACCACCGAAGTCGAGATCTCCTCCCTCGTCGAGGTCCCGCGCGAAGAACGCGCACGCAAGGAAATCGCAGAGTGGGGAACCCTTCTCACCAAGGCCCAGCGTGACCAGAACGCTGCGATCCAAATCGCACTTGGTTCTGGCAGCGGACGTCGTTCGGTTGCCGAGAAGCGTGCGGCGCTGCGTGACCTCATCGCCACGATCACGGTTAGCAAGCGCACCTGGACACCGACCATACTTTGGGGTCTCTACGAGGACCTTGGCCGCGCAGCATCCCATCCTGGCAGGGAGGCCGGTCTGGGCGACCTTATAGCCCTCATCCGTTACGAGCTGGGTGCGGACAGTGAGCTACGCCCATACCGTACCGTGGTTCACGAGCGCTTCCAGGGCTGGCTGCTGCGGCAGGAGCAGGCGGGCGTGGAGTTCACGCAGGACCAGCTGCTTTGGCTGGAGCGAATCCGCGACGTGATCGCGATTGACGTCGGCATCGAGTCCGTGGAACTGCAAATCGAACCGTTCACCGCCTACGGCGGGCGCAGCGGATTCGCGAACGCGTTCGGCGGCAAGATCAAGGCGCAGGAACTATTGGGCGAGCTGAATCAGGAACTGGCTTGAGCGGGACGGATTTGCCGGAGGGGTGGTCGTATGTCCGCCTCGTGGATGTCATCAGCGAGCCGTTGATCAACGGGCGTTCCGTCCGAAGCTTCGACGGAGGGTTTCCTGTACTCCGCCTCACCGCGATCAAGGGCGGCCGCATCGATCTCACAGAGTCGAAGGCTGGCGCGTGGACGGCCTCCGAGGCCGCTCGCTTCTGCGTCGCTGAGGGGGACTTCCTTCTGAGTCGGGGGAACGGCTCGATCAAGTTGGTGGGGCGCGGGGGGTTGGTGGGGTCGATCCTCAACCCCGTGGCTTTCCCTGACACCATGATTCGCGTCCGGGTTGATCCCCGATTGGTGCTACCGGGGTACCTTCGGCTGCTTTGGGATTCCCCGCTAGTGCGCGAGCAGATCGAGTCTCGGGCGCGTACGACGGCTGGCATTTACAAGGTTAATCAGGGGATTCTGGAAGATATTGGGTTCTCCCTTCCTCCACTCGAGGAGCAGCAGCGGATCGTCGAAGCTCTGGAAGTCCACCTCTCCTACTTGGACTCGGTGGTCTCCACCTTGAAGCGATCTCGCCGCAGGCTGGAGGGACTCCGTAAGGCGATCTTCCTTGATCTTGTTCCTGAGGATCTCCCTGCCGGCTGGCGGCACGTCACGGTAGAAGGAGCTGGAACGGTCGAGTTGGGAAGGGCTAGGCATCCCGACTGGCATGATGGTCCAGAAATGCGCCCATACCTTCGAGTCGCCAACGTCTTCGAGGATCGCATCGACGCATCGGATGTTATGGAGATGGATTTCTCCGGTGTATTCGAAAAATATCGGCTCCATAATGGTGATGTACTGCTAAATGAGGGGCAGAGTCCCCACCTTGTGGGGCGCCCGGCTCTGTATCGAGGATATCCGAGGGACGTCGCTTTCACGAACAGTCTCATTCGATTCAAGGTGAATGATGACGTTCTTCCTGAATGGGCTCTCATGGTATTCCGGAGGCACCTGCACGCCAAGCGTTTCATGCGAGAGGTGCGCATTACCACGAATATTGCGCACCTGTCAGCGAAACGCCTCAAGCGCGTCGAGTTCCCCATCCCTCCGCTGGAGGTGCAGAAGGAGCGGGTCGCGCGCTGCGACGAGCTCCTCTCCGGCGTTGCTGCCATGGATCGGGCTGCCGACCGGAACCTTCTTCGTGCAGGTGTCCTTCGCGCGACTCTCTTCCGGCGTGCCTTCAGTGGAACCCTCCTCGCCCAGAACCCGGCCGACGAACCCGCCAGCGCTCTGCTTTCCCGTATCCGCGCCGAGCGCATCGCTCAGCCGCGCCCCAAGCGGCCTCGGCGCGGCTTGGCGGCGCCCGGCAAGGCTGCCGCCACGAAGGCGGTGGCCGCCGCACCGGACCGCACCCCCGCCCCCACTGACTCTGTACAGCAGGAGCTCCCCCTGTGACCGCCCCCTCCGATATCAGCACCGAAACCCTGGCCGACCCTGCTGCGTCTTCCCTCGAGGTAAGAGCAAGGGCTGCCGCGCAGACCAACGTTCTGGTTGCCAAGCTGTGGAACTACTGCAACGTGCTTCGCGACAACGGCATGTCGACGATCGACTACGTCGAACAGCTCTCGTACCTCCTCTTCCTCAAGATGGTGGACGAGATCGCGGAGAATTCATGGGATGACGAGGAGTCCGCAGAGGTCGTCCCTGCGGGGTATGACTGGAAGTCCCTCGCCTCCAAGCGTGGGGTGGCACTGGAAAAGCACTACCGCGACATCCTCGACAGGCTCCGCCTAAACCGAGATACCACCATGGGCACGATCTTCGCGGAAGCCCAGAATCGAATTACCAAGCCCGCCCTTCTCGAAAAGCTCGTGGTCGAGCTGATCGGCAAGGAGGAGTGGACCGTCAAGGGGACGGACCTCAAGGGGGACGCCTATGAGGGCTTGCTTTCCAAGGGTGCTTCCGACACCAAGACCGGCGCTGGCCAGTACTTCACCCCGCGCTCAGTGATCGACGCCATGGTGGACGTCGTTCAGCCCACCCCTGACGACACCATCGCGGACCCGGCCTGCGGTACTGGTGGCTTCCTGATCGCTGCGCACAGTTATCTGCGTGCGCACCACATGCGTGAACTCGACGCTGAGAAGCGTGTCGCCCTACAGCGAGGCGATCACATCAGGGGTAACGAGCTTGTCGTAGGAACAGCTCGTCTAGCCGCCATGAACATGCTGCTGCACGGCATCGGAACGAGTGACGGGCCGAGCCTGGTTTCTGTGGGAGACGCGCTTGCTGACAAGCCCAGTGGGCGCCACGCATCCCTGGTCTTGGCCAACCCGCCTTTTGGTCGCAAGTCCGCGATCGCCGTGATCGGGCAGGATGGCGACGTGGAGAAGGAGGACATCCAGTACGACCGGGATGACTTCACCGCTACCACGACCAACAAGCAGCTGAACTTTTTGCAGCACATCATGTCGCTGACGGCTATCGACGGCCGTGCGGCGGTCGTTCTCCCTGACAACGTCCTTTTCGAGGGCGGTGCGGGTGAGAAGATCCGTCGCCGCCTGCTTGCAGAGTTCGACCTGCACACGATCTTGCGACTGCCTACCGGCATCTTCTACGCCGGCGGGGTCAAGGCCAATGTGCTGTTCTTCGACAAGAAGACCCCACGGGCTGACGGCAAGCCGCACACCACTCAGACATGGATCTACGACTTCCGCACGGGCCAGAGCTTTACCCTCAAGAAGCGCCCTCTCACTCGAGCCCACCTTGACGACTTCGTCGCCGCCTACTGCCCCGGCGAGTCGCGTACTGCCCGAGTGCCCTCTGAGGCTCCGGACGGTCCCTGGCAGGTCTTCACCTACGACGAGCTAATGGCCCGAGACAAGGTGAACCTGGACATCACCTGGATGAAGGACCCAGCCCTGGAGGACGCTGATAGCCACCTGGCCCCTGAGGTCATTGCCTTGGAGATCCTCCAGGACCTCCAAGCGGCTCTCGTGGAGTTTGCGACCATTGTCGAGTCGCTTGGCGGGGAAGTTCCCGAGGACGTAGACCCGGTGTAGTGGGCCGCGGGGGCGTGCCATTGCGTGAGCGGTGCGTGAGCGGACGAGGTGGTACAGGGTGGATTGGGCAGCATGTCGGGGCCGGGCCGCACCGTACTGACCTGCGGAAACAGGATTCTGTGGCACGGCCCGGCACCAGCTGGGATGATCTTGTGGGGCCTCGTAATGCGTAGGTCTCGGGTTCGAATCCCGAAGGCGGCTCAGAAAAGGCCCAGGTCAGACATCGTCTGACCTGGGCCTTTGTGATTCTCCCGAAGAATCCGGCGCGCCTGCGCTGCCGTTTCGGGCCTCGTAGCCGCCGCCGGTGGCCGAACGGGCAAATGGCCTGCAGCAGCGGTGGCCGAGGGCGATGGTGCGGGCGGGTGCCCGGCAGCCTGGTCGTTGTCCCGTCTCTACAAGACGTGCCGTGACTCAACGCGTACAACTACGAGCTGAAGAAACCGGACCCTCCCCGGGGTCCGTGGTCTCGCGACGCGTTCCCGGTGCCGATCTGGCATGAAGACCTGCTTCGTCTGGAGAAGGTCTAGCGGCTCCGGATGCGGACGTTTTTCAAGTTCGGCCGCAACCCCCATGCCCACCAAGAGATTTCCCTGACGTGGCCTCATGCCCTCGACGTGCTCAGCGGCATCCTGTGGCGTCGCTCGGTGCCAGCCCGGGATGATCTTGGGCGTCCTCGCAATGTGTGGGCCATGCTCTTCGCAGTCCGAAGGCGGCTCTGCATGCCTAAGCCCCACTTTGCGTGGGCAGAGGCATTCTGTGAGTCTGGGCATGGCGGGGTCGCCCCCGCCGGTGCTTGTTGGTCAGCCCTGGCTGCGTGCCGTCAGCCAGCGTGTGGCGGTGGCTGCGTTCATCGTGTAGAAGAACTCCGACTTGAGGCCGGGCTCGTTGGTCAGCGCCTCCGACCAAGTCATCGGCCAGTTGCGGCGCTTGTAGTGCTTGCGCACGGCCCGGGTGAACGCGGACAGGTTGCCCTGCAGGCTCTTCTTCTCCATGTCCAGGTGCTTGGCGATCGAGGTGTAACTCACCCGCGTGTCAGGCTCCTTCGCCAAGAGGTCCAGTACTCGGGCGACGGCCTGCACCGAACTCAACGGCTCGATCATCAGCTTCCGGAAATCCTCCACGGTCCATTCGACTACCGGGAGCGGGTCCTCATCGGCCGAGTCGATCGACGGGCTGGTCTCCGTAGCTGTCGGAGGAGCCGACGGGGCGGAAGAGGTGGCGCCCGTCAGCTCGGCGAGGAAGGCGTACACCTGCGTGACGTACTGGCTCGGCACGGGTACCGAGACGAACTGCTGCTGGGATTCCTGGCTCATGACTCTCCCCGGGTCTGTCCACCAGTCCTGGTGTTTGGTGGCAGAGCCCACTCTGGCACGTGCATAGTCGCCTTGTCTAGCTGCTAGTCTCCTTTGGTCTCGTCTTCTTTGGGTATTACTCAACTGTTGACTCGGTGTCCGTGCGATACAGCCCGTCGGGGACGGTGCTCGTTGTCCGGGGTACCGCCGGGTGATGGTTCAGAGCTGGGGAAATGGGCCGGCCCCGGGATGGGGTCCGGGGCCGGGGTGGTTAGGGGCGGGTGGGGCCTGGGTCGTGGCGGGTTAGGGATGCCTTGACCTGGGGGGCGTAGGGGCCCTCCCACCAGGGGATGGTTTCTACCAGGACCGGTTTGGTGCCTGAGGCCAGGACCAGGGCGCGGCCGGGGGGCATGGCGCCCAGGTCGGAGACCTTCAGGACGCGGTCGCGGCGGGTCGATTCGTTCAGGGTGCGGTTGCCGGACCAGCCGCCCGTCTCCGATTCGCGGGACGTGGTGAACTCGCGGAGTTCGTACTCGCCGGCCAGTTCCGAGAGGTCGCCCAGGAAGCGGGTGTCCGAGACGCCGCCGCCGTACACGCGGACGTTCGCCGCCGACCAGAGCTTCTCCATGCCACGCTCGCCCCAGACCTCGATGCCCTGGGCCCAGGACTGGAGGATCGTCATCAGGATGATGCCGCGCGAGCCGTAGTGCGAGTAGAGGTCGGGCAGGGCGCGCCAGCGGCAGACGTTCGCGGCCTCGTCCAGGACGCCCACCAGGGGGCGGGAGAGCCGGCCGCCGCGCTGGGTGGTGGCGTACTCCTCGGCGGCTTCGACGACGGCCACGGTCAGGGCGGTCACCAGCGGGCCGGCGCTGTCACTGCCCTCGCGGGAGAGCGAGTAGAGAGTGGAGTCGGCGCGGACGAACTCGCGCGGGTCGAACTCCGGGCGGTCGTCGGAGTCCGAGAGCGGGGTCACCCACTTGTTGACCTCGGGGTTGATCAGGCAGGAGGCCATCTGCTGGGCGACGCCGTAGATGCCGCTGCGCTGCTTGTCCGGGGCGGTGATCACGCCGGACAGGGCGTCGGCCGGCATCAGGTGGCCCGCGGCGCGCAGGATGCGCTCGGGGGTGTCGTCCTTCGGGTTGGACAGCCAGGTGTAGATCTGGGTGATGGACGCCTTGGAGGCGGCCGCGGCCAGCAGGAGGTTGGCGAGCAGGTCCTGGCCGGCCGGGTCGAAGAAGGCGTCCGTGGAGGCGTCGGCGTCGCGGGAGCCCGAGGCGAAGTGGTCGGCGAGCTTACGGGCCTTCGCGACATCGGTCACGTACGAGAGCGGGTTCCACCACCAGCCGGGCGGCTCCTGCGCCACCTGCTGCGGGTCGAAGACCCAGACCTGGCCGCGGGATGCGCGCGGGCCGCGGGTGGCGTCGACGATGTCGCGCTTGTTGGAGGTGACCAGCACCGAGCCGGGGGCGTCGAGGATCGCGGGGATGGCACGCCGGGTCGTCTTGCCCGTGCGGGGGCCCCAGATGTCGATGTGCATGTCCTCGAAGGAGCCGAAGAGCGGCTGGCGGCCGTGCAGCGAACGGCCGATGAAGACGCCCGGCGAGGCGCTGTCCACGCCGAGGCGCTCCGCGGTCGCGGCGGCGCCCTTCATGGTGAGCTTGCCCAGCTCCTCGCCCTTGGCCAGGTGGCGGGCGGCGCCGTCCACGTCGGGCTTGTTGCGCAGGCGCTGGCGCAGCCGGTAGACGGCGGTCACGGCCCCGGCGAGGAGCAGGACCTCGGCGGCCGCGACGGCGTTCGCCGCGCCGTGCGGCCAGGAGTAGTCGCCTGTGACCAGGGACACGGCGAACGAGAACGGGTTGCCCGGCGGCGCCGCGGCGTCCCCGAAGGACGAGCCGACGCGCGCGGCGAGCCAGGCACCGCACAGGAGCGCGAGGAGGCCCCCGACGAGGCAGACGATCTCGATCGTCCAGTCCTCGTCGGCGCGGGGCTTCTTCTGCTGGGGGGAGGCCATGGTCAGGACTTTCCTTCCGCTGGAGCGGATGTGGCGCGGAGGACGAGGCGTCCCGTCCGGTGCTGGTGCTGCTGGTGCATGTGACGGGCCGCTACGCGTGCTCGCCGCCGCTCTCCACGGGGTGGGTGCCCGGCGGGATCGGCACCCGGTACACGCCGGTGATCTTGTCCTGCACGTCCCACGTGCTGAACTCGACGTTCTTGCCGGGACGCGGCGCGTGCAGGATCTTCTTGCCGGCCGGGTCCCAGATGACGCCGACGTGCTCGGAGCCGTTCGGGCCGGGCCGGAAGAAGATCAGGTCACCGGCCTGCGCCTGGCTCAGGTCGACCTTGGAGGAGCGGAGCTTGGCCTCCTGGGTGTAGGTCACCGAGCCGATGTCGATCTTGCCGTCGCTGGCCTGGTAGTACATCCACTGCGTGAAGCTGGAGCAGTCGAAGGAGGCCGGGTTGTCACCCTGGAGCCGCGGAGCGCCCCAGACGTAGGGCCGGCCGACGCCGCGCTGGGCCCAGCGCAGTGCCGCCCGTACGACCGGGTCGTCGGCCGCAGGCAGCACACCGGAGACGCCCGCGCCGTCCGGGGGCACCGCGGTGCCCTTGCCGTCCTTGGCGCAGGAGGCGTACGTGGCGTCCTTGGCCTGGTCCCCGCCGCCGGGCACGGTGCCGTAGTCGGGGGTGGCCGAGATCTTGCCCTCGAGCCAGCCCTGCGGGTCGATCATGCCGGGGCCGTTGTCCTGACCCGGGACGAAGGGGTTGTCCACGCCGGGCAGCCGGACCTCCCAGTGCAGGTGCGGGCCGCTGGAGTTGCCGGTGCTGCCGACGGTGCCGATCTGGTCGCCGCGCTTGACGTTCTGGCCCTGGGACACCATCGCCTTCGTCTGGTGCGCGTACAGGGTGACGACGCCGTTCGCGTGCTCGATGTGGGTCTCGTTGCCGTACGAGCCGCCGCTGCTGACCTTGATGACCTTGCCGTCGGCGGGGGCGTAGATCGGGGTGCCCGCGGAGGCCCGCAGGTCGAGCCCGGTGTGGTATCCGAGGCTCCAGCTGGGCCCGTTCTGGTGGTACTTGGTACCGATCGTGTACGAGCCCTCCTTGAGCGGCCACTGCCAGTTCTTGCCGTCCGGGGCGGGCGGCGCGGCGGGAGCCGCGGGAGCCGCGGGCTTGATCAGCGGGCGGGAGAAGGAGACGGTCTGCAGGCGGCTGCCCGGGTCCGCGGAGACCGGTGCGGCCGGGTCCGCGGCGGCGCGGGTGTTCGTACCGGAGTCGCCGGCCGGGTAGGGCGGGGTGGACCAGGAGCGCGGGGCGGAGGCGGCGATGCTCAGCGCCTCGGTCGGCTGCGCGTTGTTGCCCACGGGCTCGGGGATGTCCGACTTCTGGCCGAGGGTGGGGAAGTTCGGGTTCTTCTCGACGGTCGTCTTGAGGTGCGCGTACCAGCCCTCGATCAGGCTCTTCTCACCGGTGAGGTTGCCGCGGTAGCGGGCGGCCTGGGTGAGGACCACGCGGGGGTAGACGGTGTTGCTGTCCAGCGAGCCGGAGTAGCGGAGCAGGGCCTTCCAGGGCTGGCTCTCGGCTTTCAGCGCGTGGATGAAGTTGGCGGCGGCGAAGGCCGCGTCGTCGATGTTGTAGAGGTCCTTCTTGCCGTCGCCGTTGCCGTCGTCGCCGTAGTCCTTCCAGGCGGGGGTGCCGAACTGCAGCAGGCCCATGTAGCCCGCGCTGTTGCGGCCGCCGGGCGCGGCGGACGGGTCCTGGCCGTACTTCGTCTCCTGGTACATCTGGCCGGCGATGATCGTCCAGTCCAGGCCCTCGTAGCGCGCGGCGGCCCGCATCGCGGCGAGGATCATCCGCGGGGGTATCTCGTTGCGCGCCGTCTCGCTGGGCAGGTAGATCTTGCCCGCGGGCATGATCGGATTGGTGGCGGCCTGGTCACCGGTGTTGCCGCCGCCCGCGTTCTCGGCGTAGTTGCCGCAGGCCGCCTGGGCGGCGCCGCTGCCGAGGCCGCCGACGAGGGCGCTGATCAGGACGATGGAGACGAAGCCCGCGGCGCCGACCGGCAGCAGCCCGCCGAGGCCGGCGAGCAGCATCATCTTCCCGTTGTTCTTCTTCTTGCCGCCACCGCCGCCGCCCTGGCCGCCGGCCATCTGGGCGGCCATCTTCGCCGTCTTGGCGACCTTGGCGGCTTTCGACGCGGCCGCGAGTACGGCAGGAGCCACCATCGGGTATCAGTCCCCCGTCTTGTCGGACGAGCCCACGTTGCCGAGGCCCTGCAGGTCGAAGCCCGACACCTTCCAGGAGCCCGCGTCCTTACGGGTGCTGACCAGCCAGGAGTTGGTCTCCGTACGCGTCTGCTTGCCGTTCTCGGTGCGGACGGAGGTCAGCGTGACCACGCTGGAGACCAGGCTGCCGCCGCCGCTGACGAGGTCCTGGGCGATCATGCCGTCGCGGACGACGGTGGCCTTGCCGGTGGAGGCGCAGCGGGCGGCCTGGCAGGTGTCCCAGTCCTTGCCGGTGGGCAGGGCGGTGAGGCCCTTCATGCGCTCGTCGGCGACGGTGAGGCCGAGGAGGGGCTTGGACCAGGTGGCGTTCTGGTCGGTGTACTTGTACGTGCTCAGGCCGCTCATGTAGGCGGCCATGGCGCGGTGGGCCTCGGCGAGTTCCTGCGGGGTGACGATGGGCGGGACCGAGTCGGTGGCGGGCCGGGCCGCTCCGCCGTCGCCCGTGCCGCCTGTGCCGCTGCCCGGGTCGCCGTTCTTGTCCTGGGCCGCCGCCGAGGGGGACTTGCCGCCGTTCGACGGGTCGTCCGTGTCGTCGTCACCGTCGAAGACGACGAGGACGACCAGGGAGGCGATCAGCAGAACTCCCAGTACCGCCAGGGCAAGTGCCGCGCTTCGCTTGTTCTCGGCAGGTGACTCCACCGTCCCGGGCCTCCCTCAGTCAGGTCGCCCGGACACGGTAGGGGGCGGGAGAGCGGATGACGCAGAGCTTTTCCTCGCGAGGAAAGGCGAGGAAAGAGTGAGGAAAAGTCAGGTCCGGCATGGGGAGTCGCACTTGCGAAGCCAGTGCAAAGAATTGGTGAAGGCGGGGCCGGAACCCTCACCGCTTCCGCCCGTCCGTCTCCTCGGCGCTCCGGGGTACGGTCGAGCACGCCACGGCGAGACGAAGGGGACGAGGATGCTGAACGAGAGGACCGGCCGGACGCCGCAGGACCTGGTGGCCGAACTGGCGAACATGCGGGCCGTCGACGACTGGCCCTCGGTGTGGTCGGGTCCGCCGGAGGGTGGGTCCTGGGAATTCCGCGAGTGGTGCAGCCGCTACGGGTGGGAGCCGTTGACCTTCGATCGGCAGCTGCGGGTCAGGACGCCGGGCGGAGGGAAGTGGACGTTCTACGACCGGGCGGCCCTGTGGGGTCCACTGATCGCCCTGAGGCACTACGCGTGGCAGATGAGGGCTGACAGTGCCGCCGAGAACAGTGCGGTTTTCGGCGCTGTGGAGGAGACCTGGCCGGCCTTCCTCGACGCGGCCGTGGGAGTGCTGGGCGCACCCACCTGGACCGGCGCGTGGGACGCCCCCGATTTTCCGGAGCCGCCGCAACACTGGTACTGGAACGGCCGCGACGAGCGGGCGCTGAACCGTGAGCCGTACCGCTTCGCCTACTGGGCACCGGATCCCGGAATTCCGGGCCAGCCGTTCATCGTGCTGCAGCAGACGGTCACCTTCTTCACGTGGGCATCCGAGCGGCCGGGCGGATCGGCGGTCTCGCTCGGGGTCTTTCCGCCGGCCGAGTTCGCGGGGACCGGCCGGTGACGGAGTTCGCCCGGCCGACGCAGGTCGAGATCGACCGCGCGATCGGCCTGGAGGAGGAGTACCACGCGGCGCGCCCCCTCGGCCCTGACAGGGTGCAGCAGGCCGTCGACCTCCTTTATCGGGACTGGCAGGCGGAGGGGGCCGAGTTCCCCGACGTGCTCGCTTTCAGCGCTCATGTCGCGGCCACCGAGTCGCCCACCGCGGAGGGCCGGGGAGAGGTACGTGCGCTCTGGTCCTGGCGGTCCCAGCCGGAAGGGGCGCCGCGCGAGGTGGGTCACCGGTTCCTGGCCCAGGCGTGTGGCGAGACCCGTGGGTACCAGGTCCTGGAGGACACGCCGGTAGGGCGCAGGCTCGAATCGTACGAGCTGTGGGACCCGAATGTGCAGATGGCGCTCATCGAGCGGTTCGACCTGGACGAGGACCTGATGGAGGCGGCCCGGGAGATCTGGGACGCCGCCTCGGCCAGTTATGCCAGGGCTGCCACGGGACAAGTCGCCGTCTTCGCGGGGGAGATCGGCGCCGAGTCCATCCTGGGCGCGACGGAGATGCCGCGGGTGGTCGGGCCCGGGGGTGCGGGGAAGGAGGCGGTGGGGTTCCCCATCGCGTTCCCGCCGCAGGCGCACCTTCCGGCGGAGATGTACGAGCTGATGGCGGACCCGGCGGTACGGTGCGACCTGCGCAGGGAGGACTACGCGGCCGGGGGCACGACCCCGGAGCAGTTCGCGGCGCGGCTCGCGGCGATCGAGGTCCCGGAGCGTCAGCGGGAGGCGCGCGCGGCGGCGGTGGCGCGGCTGTCGGGGGCGGCGAGCTATGCGGAGTTGGCGGGGGCGGTGGTGCGGGGGGCGCCGGGGGCGCAGGTGCCGGGTGCGGAGGGTGCGCAGCCTGCGCTGGGGCAACCGGGAGCCGAGGCGGCCGGGGCCGGGCGGCCTACAGCCGAGCGGGCCGAGGGCCGGCAACCGGGGGTTGAGCAGGCGGGGGCGCAGCGGCCCGGGGCCGAGCGGGCGGGAGCCGAGCAGCCCGAGGCCGGGCGACCGGGGGTCGAGCAGCCGGCGGTGGAGCGGCCGGAGGCCGGGCGACGCGTGGTTGAGCAACCCGAGACCCAGCAAACGGGGGTTGAGCAGGCGGAGGCCCTGCGCCCCGGGGGCGAGCGGTCCCAGGCCCAGCAGCCGGGAGCGGAGCAGCCCGAAGCCGGGCGCCCGGGGGTCGAGCAGCCGACGGTTGAGCGGCCGGAGGCTGGGCGGCCTGTGGGTGAGCAGCCCGAGGCCCAGCAGCCGGAAGCCGCGCAACCTGCGGTCGAGCGGTCGGAGGCCGGGCAGCTCAAGGCCGGGCAGCCCGAAGCCGGGCAGTCCGAGGGTAAGCGGGCTGAGGACCGGATGCCCACGCCGGCCAATGGGTTTCTGCCCGGTGTCACCATTCCCCGCACCATCAAGGTGCCGGCCCCCCGCGCGGCGAGTGTCAGTACGCACGGGGTGATCAACCCGGTGATCGAGGCCGCGCCCAAGTCCACCGGGATCGAACACTGACCGGCAACGCCCCCAAGGACGGCACCCCATGAGCACGACCCCGCAGGAACAGCCCGAGGCCGTCGAGGAAGTGGAGCTCTACTTCGCCGACGTCTTCGCCTTCGTCTCCGAGTACCTGGCCCCGATGGTCCGCCGGCGGCTGAACGGATCCTCCGCGACCTGGTGTCCCCGCTGGTGGGAGCACCCCGAGGCCGGGGCCCGGCTCTCCGGGCTCTGGCTGGCCTGGGAGCATCTGCGGCACGACACCGCCCTCGGCATGTCCACCTGGTGGCTGCACCACGCCGATCCGCATCTGCGCGTGCTCATGGACACCGACCTCGGTCCGTTCGCGGCCTGTTCGCCCAAGGTGGGCGGGCACACGGCCTATCCGTTCGACCCGCTGCCGCTGGAGGAGTACGAGCCCGAGGGGTAGCCCGGCCCGTGGCCCCCCTCGTCAGTGCTCGATGCCCGTGGGTTTCGGGGCCGGCTGAGGGGGCGCTGGTGCGGGTGACGCTGCCGCCGCGTGGCCGGCGGGGCCGTTCCGGGCGGCGGGGATGATGCCGTGCCCCACGTTCATCCCGGGGAGGAAGGAGCCGGCGAGCACGGCCTTCCTCACCGGGTCGGGGGCGTCCGCCCGCAGGTCCTGGTAGGTGCCGGCCATCGACAGGCGGTCCACGATGGCCGAGTGGGCCTGCTTGCGGTCCTCGGGCACGTCGATGCCCTGGAGGATCACCGCGAACGCCTCGGGGGACCCCTCGGGGTCGTAGTCCTCCATCACCAGCTGGCTGCGGACGGGCGGCTCGGCGATGAACGCGTCGATGTCCGCCGGCAGGTGCTCGTGCCGTGGCAGCGGAACCGGGAACTTCACACCGTCCTTGCCGACGTTCTCGTTGCGGAGCAGGAGCGGCATCTCGTCCCGGCCGAGCACCGAGTACGTCGCGCTGATGTCGGGTACGAAGGCGACCACATCGGCCTCGGCCGCCTGGGCGTAGTGCCGCGACAGCGTGTCCCAGGCCGCGCCCGTGGCCGACGCGAGCTCCGCCTTGTCGAAGGCGAAGTGCCGGGCCAGCGCGTCCACCACGAAGGCGTTGTCGAGGTGGTACGAGTTCAGCTGGTGTCCGACCGGGGTGTCCTCCAGCACCTGGAGGTTGCGGGATTCTCCGCAGGCCCTGGCCAGGAAGCGGTGCGGCACCATCCTGTCGGCGCCCTCGGGCTGCGACTCGTGGGACCAGAAGGCGCGTACGGGGCCCCGGTCGGCGTTGGTGACCGAGCCCTTTTCGGCCATCTCCCTGATGTAGTCCAGCAGCCGGGTGGAGAGCTCGGCGGGCTCCGCCGCTTCTGCTTCTTCCGCCGTCTCCTGCGCCTCTGCCGCCGCTTCCGGCCCTGCCGTCGTCGCCGCGGCCGTCGCCGCGTGGTCCCGGTAGATCCGCTCCGCCACCGCCCGCCCCGCGCGCGGGTTCTCCGGTACCGAGGCGAGGTGCTCGTCCCACAGCTCGAAGGCCCGCGCTATCTCCTGCGGGGTCGGGGGAGCGCCGTGGTTCACCTGCGCCTCCGCGAGCCCTCAGGAGCGTGCACCTTCAGGACGATCACCGAGCTGCCCGGCGCCCCGGAGCCCCAGGTCTGGAAGGAAACGGCCTGGTCCAGGACGAAGAACGCCTGCCCGGGGTGCTCACCCTCGGGGGCCCAGAAAGCCAGCCGGTAGGGATCGCGTGTCTCCAGCCGGTAGTCGCGGTCGCCCCAGAACGCCTGCTCCGGGGGCTCGGGGAAGTCCTCCGCGTCCCAGGGGCCGTGCCAGGCCGCGGGCCCCAGTACGCTCTCGGCCGCGGCCAGGAACGCCGGCCAGGCCGAGGCCGCGCCCTCGAGGACGGCCGGGTTGTCGGAGGGGTCGGCCGCCACCAGGCGGGACGCCCAGTACGTCAGCCGGCTCACCGGCCGCCAGGCCCCGTTCGACTCGAACGTCAGCTCCCCGCCGGTGCGCGTGCGTACGACGAGATTGCGGCTGCCCGGCTCCGGCTCCCAGCCGTGGCGTTCGCACCACGCGTGGAACTCCGGGGAGCCGCCCTGTGGGGGGCCCGGCCAGATGGTGGACCAGTCGGTTCCGCGCAGGTCCGCCAGTTCGGCGGCCAGGTCCTGGGCCGTGCGGCCCGATGTCTCCGTCAGCATCGTGCAGGCTCCTCGCTCGGTTTCCGTACGGGCATCGTGGCACGCGGTCAGGACAGGACGATGCCGAGGATCAGCAGGCCGATCACCGCCGCGCCCATGATGAAGCGGACGGAGGCGTCGCCGCGTTCCCAGAGGTCGTGGACCACGGCCCAGCCCGTCATGCGGGCCGCGCGGCCCTCGTGCAGGCTCGTGGGCGGGGTCTCCTCCAGGGCGGCGTCGGGGGCGCCCTCGGGGGTGTCGGCCGTCGCCGGTATGCCCGTCGTGCCCTGCTGGGCCTGGGCCACCAGGACCAGGCCCTCCAGCAGTTCGGGCATCGTGTGCGGGGTCAGGGGGTACGAGACCGTGCCCTGCGGGGTGCTCAGGCAGAGCTTCGACTGCCAGGGGTTTCCGGGCTCGTAGCCGGCGATCCAGGCGTGCTGGGCCTCGGTCGCGGGGCCCGGCGGCAGGTCCGCGGGCGCCTCGGGGAGGGCGTACTGCTCGCTCAACTCTCGTCCTTCGCAAGGTCGGGGACGGCTCGGTGCGCCCGCTGCCGGGGCACGAGCGCTCATTCTGGCGGAGGGCCGGGCGGGAGGGGCCTCCGCGGGGGCCCGGGACTCCCGGCCGGGGATTCCTCGCGCTTTCCCCGTCTTTCCTCACTCTTTCCCCGCGAGGAAAAGGGGAGAGGCGTTGTCGTCTTCATTTGCCACACTGCCGTTCCGCACCTGGCCTCAGCAGGGGCCCGCCAACCGGTCGGACGGCGGAGGGGGATCACACGCGGGGGAGAGGCGGACTCGATGACGGACCACAACAGCTCTGCTGGCGGGGTCGACGGAGGCCGGCCTTCCGGGCAGCAGGAGCAGCGGGCCCCCCAGCAGACGCAGCAGCAGACGCAGCAGGGTCAGCAAGGCCAGCAGGCCCAGGGGCAGTTCGGCTACGGGTGGCCCCCGGCCGGTCAGCCCCAGCAGCCCTCCGCCCCGCAGGCCCCCTACGGCTACGCCGACCAGCCGCCCGCCCCGCCGCAGCAGTCCTCGGACGCCGCCCGCGCGCAGGTGGCCGCGGCCTGGGTGCGCAGCGCGCGGCCCGGTCCCGTACCGCCCGGTGAAGCCTCCGTGCCGGTGCTGCCGCCGCAGGCGGGCCAGGGCCCGGCCGGGTCCAAGAAGGACCAGCGCAAGGCCGCCCAGGAGGCGAAGCGGGCCGAGCGCAAGGCCGCGTACGAGGCGAAGAAGGCCGAGCGGGAAGGCCGCAAGAAGGGCGGGACCCCGGCCGCCGCGCCCGCGCCCGCTCTCGCCAATACCGCCAACACCACCACCGCTACCGCCACTGCCGCCGCCGACTCGCCGGCCAAGGCCCCTGCCCGGGCCGCCGGCGGAGCCGGCTTCGACGTACCGCGCCCCGGGGGCCGTCTGCCCGCGCAGGGGCGGCGTACACATGTCGCGGTCCGTGCCGCGCTGCTGATCACCACCTGCGCCTTCGTGCTCGGCTCCTGCGGTGTCGCCGGCCTCGTCGTCGGCAAGTCGTCGGTGGCGGTCGGGGACGCCGACCTGAGCACGCGGGACGTCCAGCGCTACCGGCTGTCGGAGTTCCCGGTCACGGCCGCGGCGACCTTCGCGGAGGAGTACGCGACGGTCTGCATGACCTACTCCCCGCAGAACGCCGACAAGCGCCGCGAGGCCCTGACCCGCTTCGCCTCCTCCGGTGTGGACCGCGACTGCGGTATGACCGGCCAGGGCACCCAGAGCGTCCGCCAGGCCACCTGGGACGGCACCGTCGAGGAGCTGCCCGAGTACGGGGCGAACGGCCGCTACCTGGGCATCCAGGTCAAGCTGTCGACCGGCCGCGTCACCACCCTCTCCGTACCGGTGTACGTGAAGGACCCGGCGACCGGCTCGGGGCTGCGCATCGCGGGCGACGTCGGCGAGATGCCGCTCGCCTCGCGCGGCAGCGTGCCGGCGGTCAAGCAGGACGACGAGATCGTCGACCAGAACCTCTCCAACCAGCTCAAGGCCCAGGTGCTGCCCGGCTTCTTCAAGGCGTGGGCCGCCTCGGACGCCACCGGCCTCACCCGCTTCACCACCACCGACGCCAGCCAGTCCGCGACCACCGGCCTGGCCGGGGTCCTGGCCTCGCCCGAGGTCCAGGAGGTCGTGGCGCTGGCCCCCCAGGGCAGCGAGCCCAACGCCGCCGTCGCCTACCAGCAGGGCCAGACGGTCCAGGCGCGGGTGACGGTCGTCTGGGGCGGAGCCGCCGCCGCGGCCCCGGCCAAGGGGAACCCGCCGCCGACCACCAGCGTGAAGCGCTCCTACCGCCTGACCATGGTGAACACCCCGCAGGGCTGGTTCATCAAGGACATCCGCGGCGGGGTCCTCGACCCGACGGGCGGCCGCGCGGACGCCGGAGCCACGGCCTCCGCCGCCCCCGTCCCCGAGGAGAACCCGCCGGCCGGCGGGGAGCAGCCCGCGGGCGGTACGGCGCCCGCGCCGAAGACTCCCTGACCGCGCGACTCCCTGACCGCGCTCACGACGGCGCCCCACCGCGGCGCCCCCGCAGACGCACCTCCCACACCCCTCCCACGCCCTCCAGCGAAAGGACCACGCCATGTACCTGGCGGCCACCACCCTCAACGGCATGTTCGGCGAGATCCAGAAGATCCTCACGGGCATCGGCACCACCGTCGCGATCTGCGCCCTGCTGATCCTCGGTATCCGCATGCTGCTCTCCATGAAGCGCGGCGACGGCATGCGCGAGGCGTTCCAGGGCTTCGGCATGATCGCGCTCGCCGCCCTGATCATCGGTGGCGCGACCGGCCTCGCCGGCCTGCTCATCGACCTCGGCAGCCAGATCGGCGGCGGCGGCGCCAAGGGCTGAGCCCGGGAGCGGCCGGTGCTCGCGCCCGGCCCCGCCCCGTGACCCGCGCTCCGCAACCACGTCAGAGAGGGGGACCGGCTGATGGCACAGGACACGCACGACGCACCCGAGCCGATGGTCGCCTACGACCACACGGATCTGCTCAACCGGCCCAAGCGCATCTGGAACTGGGGCAACATCCCGCTTCCGGGTCTGCTGCTGCCCGCCCTGGGCGCGGCCTTCGGCTTCGGCCTCCTGTGGCTGGTGACGCTGCTCTCGCTCTCCGCCTTCCTGCCCTTCCTGGGCATCTCGGTGGTGACGTCGGTGCTCTACATCGGGCCGCCGGTCGGCATCTACTTCGTGTGGGGCCGCCCCCTGCCCTCCGCCCTCACCCTCAGCCAGCAGGTGGTGATCTGGGCCGACTACTGGTTCCAGCCCAAGCGCCTCCAGGGGCTCGCGGCCGACCGGGAGCCGGCCGAGCTGCGCTGGCAGGTGATCCTCTGGCAGCCGGGCTCGCCGCGCTGGCAGCGGCAGTACGAGGACGCCCTCGCGAAGGCGGCCGAGCACGGCTCCTCGTACGCGGCCGTGGACCGCTCCGAGCAGCCGTATCCGCGCCGCCCCGACACCGCACACTCCGAGACCGCACATTCCGAGACCGCAGGATGAATCCCTCATGATCATGTTGATCCTTCTGGGCGGGGCGGTCGCCTTCTTCGTGATCGCGATGATCATCGCCTCCGCCGGCTCCAAGAAGAACAAGCAGAACCAGGCTTCCGGCGGTACGCAGAACCAGGGCGCGCGGAGCCAGGGCGGCTCGCGGAACCAGTCCGGCCCGTCCGCGCGCCGTGAGGACATGCGGCTGCCGTACCGCTTCGCCGACGACATGATCTTCGTACACGGTGAATCGGTGTGGACCGGGCTCGTGCTGCCCACCGCCATCGACGAATACCTCAACGCGGGCGAGCTCCAGGCGATGGCCGAGGGCCCCGCGCGCGGTCTGCTGAACCTGGCCCGCGGCGACCGCAACGTCGAATGCCACTACCGCAAGGTGTACCGCCCGATCACGGCGGTGGAGTGGGCGGACCGGCTGAACACCCTCGCCTGGGACCCGACCGAGAACTACAAGGCGTACAACCTCCGCAAGGCGGAGTACCAGGAGCGCATCGGGGCCACCCGCGAGCGCAACATCCTGCTGGTCAAGCTCGGTTCGCTCAAGCGCGGCTCGAACGGCACCGGCGTGCTGCCCGGCGGCGACGACCCGGTGGAGGAACCCGGTCTGACGGCGGCCATGCGCGGCAGCGCCGACAAGGCCGCGGCGCTCGCCACCGGCGTCCACGACGAATACCTCTCGCCGGCCCTGCTGGCCCAGTGGACCCAGGTCGCGCGCGAGGTCCACGAGAGCCTGGAGGGGCTGAACGGCCTGCCGCTGACCCGCGAGGAGCTGGTCTGGCTGATCCGCAAGCCGCTCCACGGGGACCTGGCCGTGCCGCCGGAGCCGGTGCTCGGCTCGCGCGCCTGGGGCCCGGACCAGTTCGACCTCGTCGTCGACTTCTCCGGCGAGAACCACAAGACGCACATCGTGCTGCACCAGTACGACGAGGTCACCGGCGAGCAGCACACCAGCTACACGACCACGCTCGTCGCGGCGAGCTGGCCCACCGAGACCCGCTTCCGGCAGTCCACGGCCTGGGCGCGCTACGCCTCGCAGCACGTGGAGTTTCCGGTCGAGATCGACATGCGGTTCACCCTGATCCCGTACCTGAAGTTCAAGGACCGGGCGAAGAAGATCAGCGGCAACCTCGTCGACGAGATGAACGACATGGCCAACTCCGGCCGCTCGCCCGGCACCCAGCTCGCCCAGCAGGTCACGCGTGCCCAGCACCTCCTCGACGACGTCGAGGAGCACAAGATGCCGGGCATGGAGGCGCAGATCCGCTTCACGATCTCCGCGCCCGACCTCGCCGAGCTGGAGCGCCGGCGCCGCATCCTGGAGATGCAGTTCAAGCAGGACCTCAAGGTGACCCTGCTGCGGCCGACCCGCCAGCAGTGGCGCCTGCTCCAGTCGCAGCTGCCGGGCGACGCGCCCAAGCTGCCCATCGCCCCGTACCTGCGCCTGCAGGAGGTCGAGCAGCTGGGCGCCGGGCTGCCGACGGCGGGCACCGAGCTCGGGGACAACCCGGAGCACCGGTCGGGCAAGCAGCTCGGCTGGGTCGGCAACCTGGTCGGCTGGGCCGGGAAGATGCCCGTCCACTACTCCCTGCACGTCGGCCCGGCCCGCAACGACGGCGGTGGCCTGGCCATCGTCGGCGCCTCGGGCGGTGGCAAGTCCTCGCTGGCGCTCCAGAAGTTCTACGAGGAGTCGGAGTCGGGCGTGCGCTGCCTGGTCATCGACCCCAAGACTGACTTCGCCCAGCTCTGCTACTACCTGGCCTTCGGCTCGCAGGTCAACGACCCGGCCTTCGCCTACGACGCGGAGGCGGGCCTGCTCGCCACCGGGAGCAGCCGCTTCCAGCCGGTGAACCCGGAGTTCTGGGCCGAGACCGAGGTGGTCGACCTCCTCAAGGGCCAGGCCGGTGTGCTCGACCCGTGGGTGGTCGCGCGGGACGTGCCCTCGGGCCGGCTGCTCGCAGAATCGATGCTGCGGGGCTTCCTCGGCGACGAGGACTACCAGCGCGTCCGCCTGCCCGTCATCGAGGCCATG